>SHLP01000066.1 GCA_004283055.1 Deltaproteobacteria bacterium | reverse complement strand
CAGTGCCAGCGCCAGTGTCAGTGCCCGCGCCCCTCCGGCAACTGACATGGCACCGGGCTCGTGCTACGCCGGCGCTCACGGACGGCGGCGCGGTGGAGATCGCCGCGTCGATGATCCGGGGAGAGTGAACATGCTCGACGTCAGCGAATATTTCGAAGGCAAGGCGAGGTCGATGGATTTCCAGACCGAAACGCTCCTGCGGGTCGCGGTCGAAACCGCCTACCCCTGCACCTACGGGTAGGGATACGGCCTGGTGCGACTCCTTTTCGTCTCCCATTCCTTTCCACCACCCGATGCCCCTCTGAGCAACATGGGAGGAATGCAGCGCGTGGCGATGGAGCTCCACAGCGCGCTCGAGCACCGCGATGACGTAGATATGCAAACCCTCGCGCTCCGTTCGAGTTGGAAGTGGGTGCACGTCAAGGCCGTTCCGTTTTTGGCTTCGCTTGCGGTTCGGCTGGGGCGCGAGGCCGCTGCGCATCGGTCCGATACGATTCTCTTCACGAGCATGACCACGGCGCTGCCCCTGCTGATTGCCGGCCCTGGGCTGAAGAAGAAAGGTATTCGGCTGGCCGCGATTGCCCATGGACTCGACGTCACCGATCCGAGCCCGCTGTACCAGAAGGCGGTCCGGCGTCTGTGCGGGATGCTCGACGCCGTCATGCCGGTCAGCCGCGCTACCGGCGAGCAGTTGGTGAAGCGTGGGCTCCCGCGCGAGCGTGTGCACGTGGTTCCCAATGCGGTCGACCTCGATCGCTTTGAGGGGGTGGCCGCTTCGCGCATGGAAGCCGCGAGCCTGAGCATTGCCGGGGCGCCTCCGCTGCCTGAGGACGCCTTCCTCCTCGTCACGGTCGGGCGCCAAGTCCGCCGAAAGGGATTCGCCTGGTTCATCGAGAACGTCATGCCAAAGCTCCCAGCCCGAGTGGTCTTCTGGCTTGCCGGCGACGGACCGGAACGCGGGAACATCGAAGCGGCGATCGAACGTGCCGGACTGCAAAGACGTGTCCGATGCTTGGGCAAGATCTCCGAAGCGGAGCTCGTCGAGCTGTACCGAAGAGGCCAGCTGTTCGTCATGCCAAACATCGTCGTCCCCGGTGACATGGAGGGCTTCGGGATCGTGATGCTCGAAGCGGGAGCGTGCGGCCTTCCCACGCTCGCCTCGGACCTCGAAGGCATCCGAGACGTCATCGACGAAGGCGTCAACGGCTGGTTCGCACCGACCGCAGACGCGGACGCATTTGCCACGCGTATTCGAGCTCTTGTGGACGACCCGGAAGGCCTTCGCGCCGCAAGCGCACGCACGGCCGAGTACGTGACGTCGACCTTCCCCTGGGACAACACGGCCGAACGCTATCTGAGCGTCCTGCGCGGACATTGACCCCGCCCGATTGACACCGCCCAATCCGGGTGCTGATCTTCGGCCCATGAAGCTCCGCAGCGACAGTTTCAACGACGGAGATTTTCTCCCAATACAGTACGCGTTTGGCAAGCGAAGTGCCGAGGGACAGATCGACCTCTCTGAGAATCGGAACCCTCACTTCGCCTGGTCGGATCTGCCCCAGGGCACGAAATCAATCGCGCTTTTGTGCATCGACCGCGACGTTCCAACGAAGCCCGATGATGTCAACCAGGTTGGCCGTGTCGTGCCGGCCGATCTGCCACGCACCGACTTCAGTCACTGGGTTCTCATCGACGTGGCACCTACGGCCGCCATTCTGGAAGGAGCCTACTGCGACGGCATTACGGCAAAAGGAAAGAGTGGACCGGAAGGTCCGCACGGCACCCGACAGGGCATCAACGACTACACCGGTTGGTTCGCGTCCGATCCGGACATGGCCGGCGACTACTATGGCTACGACGGTCCCTGTCCCCCGTTCAACGACAGCATCGTTCATCACTACTCGTTCACCGTCTATGCTCTCGACGTCGAGCGTCTCGACGTCGACGGGAAGCTCACGTCGGAAGACGTGCAGTCCGCCATGGAGGGTCACGTACTGGGCCAGGCGAGCATGGTCGCGAAGTATACGATCAGCAGCGATGCAAAAGAGCAGTAGCCCACCGCAATGACCCGTCGGGAGAGAGCCGACCGCATCGGAGAGATCCTCGACACGCTCTACCCCGAGCCTCCGATTCCCCTCGATCACCAGGATCCGTTCACGCTCCTCGCGTCGGTCCTTTTGAGCGCGCAGACCACGGACAAGAAGGTCAACGAGGTCACACCGGCGCTGTTTTCCGAGGCTCCGGATCCCGAGTCCATGGCTTCCTTGCCGGTCGAGCGCATTCTGCGCCACATCCGCACGGTGGGGCTCGCGCCCACCAAAGCGAAGAACCTCAAGGACATGGCTCGCTTGCTCCTCGAGCGGCACGGCGGCCGGGTTCCAGACGATGTCGATGCGCTCGAAGCGCTTCCGGGTGTCGGGCACAAGACAGCGTCCGTCGTAGTCTGTCAGGCCTTCGGCCGACCGGCGTTTCCCGTCGACACCCACATCCATCGTCTCGCGGCGCGCTGGAGGCTCTCGGACGGAAAGAACGTCGCCAAGACCGAGGCGGACCTCAAGAAAGTCTTCCCGAAGGACACCTGGATTCGGCGCCACCTTCAAATCATCTACTTCGGCCGCGAACATTGCCCCGCGCGCGGACACGACCTGCGCCAGTGTCCAATTTGCGGCTGGGCCGCGAGCAAGAAGCGAATTGCCGAAGAATCACGGCGCGACTAGCGGCAAGCACTGGTCGCCGACCCAGCCGCGCACCATATTCCGAGCGATGAGTATCCAATTCAGCCTATTTCGAATCCCCATCCGCATTCATTTGTGGTTTTGGCTGATGGCGCTCTGGCTCTGGACGCTAAACAGTGAGCAGGGCTGGGCGGGGCTTCTGATTTGGGTTCTGGTGGTCTTTCAGGGGATTCTCATGCACGAGCTCGGCCACGCGATCGTGGGCCGGGTCTTTGGCAGGCAGCCTCGAATCGAGCTCATCGCGCTCGGCGGCCTGACCTGGTGGGAGCAACAAGAGCAGATGAGCCCCGGGCGAAGCTTGATGGTGAGCGCCGCGGGTCCCGCCGTTGGCATTTTCATCGGCTCGCTCGCATTAGTGCTGATGGACGTGCTGCGCATTCCAGATCCTTCGCTTGCGCGATATGCCTTTCGCTCCCTGATCTTCGTCAACCTCGGCTGGGGAATACTGAATCTCCTCCCGGTGCTTCCGCTCGACGGCGGGAACATCGTGGCGTCCCTTATGGAGCTCGTTTCCCCGTCTCGGGGCCGATTGCTTGCCTGCTACATCTCGTTCGGCGTCATCGGTGTGCTCTTCGCGGTGACCGTCACCTTCCAACAGTACCCGATGACCATCCTTCTCTTCCTGCTTGCCTTCAGCACCTACCAATCGTTTCGGATCGAGCGCCAACGACTTGCCTCTCCGCCCGGCGAAATCATGGAGACGCCAAGCCTGACCCGGCGAGCGTTCGAGGCGCTCGAGCGCGGCGACGGCGAGGGCGTGGTTCAAGCTGCTTCCGAGCTCATCGCCAAGGCTGATTCAACCGAGCAGCTCGATGAGGCCTTTCATCTGCTCGCTTGGGGCAGGCTCATCAACGGGGAGCCAGGCGAGGCTCATCAAGCTCTGACCTCGATGTCCGGGGAGCGAAGCGCTGACCCCGCGCTCGAAGGGGCCGTCCTCGTGGAGCTCGGGAAGCCGGCGGACGCCGTGCCCCTCCTCGAAGAAGCCTGTGAGCGAGGCGGGGACTTCGCACAGGCATATTACGTGCGTGCATTGAGAGATAAAAACTCATGATTACAGGTGTTTATGCGAATTCTGGTTCGACTGAGCTTGCATTCATGCGAATGAGGGAATATATGATCGAGGATGCCTTCAGCCCTCGCCGAATCCCCGCGCTGGGAGCTCTACCGACTTCTCGGTGAGCCGCGGCGGCTTCGTCTGCTCGGTCTCACTTCGGAAGACGAGCTCTCGATCGGCGAGCTCGCGGAGCTCACGCGCGAAGCGCAGCCGAACGTTTCGAAGCACTTGAAGCTGCTTCGGGAAGCCGGGCTGGTGGCCGTTCGCCGTCAGGGCACGCGGGCGTTTGCGAGACTCTCGCCCGACTTGAACGGCGATCCGCTTCTGGCCGACGCGATTCAGTCCGGTCGCGCCCTCTGCAGCGAAGATGGCAGCCTCTCGCGCGTCGCGACGGTGATCCGGGCGCGGGACGACGATGCGCGCGCGTTCTTCGAGCAACCCGCAGAAGATGATTCCCAGAGGTCGGTGTCCGAATGGTCCGCTTACCTCACCGCGATTCGCACCCTGTTGCCTCGGCGTTCCCTCGCAGTCGACCTCGGTACCGGTGATGGTGCGCTCGTCGAGCTCATTGCGCCCCTGTTCGATCGTGTGATCGCCGTCGACCGTTCCGCGAAGCAACTCGCCGCCGCCCAGCGCCGTCTCTCGAGCCATGGTTATGAACACGTCGAGCTCATCCAGGCCGAGTACGATGATCCAGCCGTCTCGGATAGGATCTGTGAGCTTGGCCGCGCCGACGCGGTCTTCGCTGTTCGTCTGCTCCACCATGCGCCAAAACCACAGCAGGTGGTGTCGCTTTTGGCCTCTCTGGTTCGCCCCGGCGGCCAGGCGGTGGTCATCGACTACTGCTCACACGATGACGAGAGGATGCGCGAGCAGCAGGCCGATCTATGGCTCGGTTTCGACCCCAAGGAGCTTTCTAGCTTTGCGAGGTCAGCCGGGTTGATCAACCCCGACGTATTTGAAATTCCCGCGGCGCGCTACGGGCCTGGGCCCGACGCCCATTTGAAGTGGCAGGTGCTCGCAGCGCAACGTGAAACGAAACAGGAGACAAGACCATCATGAGCCCAAATCCAGAACTGAAGCACAAAGTTGCCGACCTTTCGTTGGCTGACTGGGGACGAAAGGAAATCGCAATCGCCGAGCACGAGATGCCCGGACTGATGGCGCTTCGAAGAGAATACGGCGCTCAAAAGCCGCTCGCCGGCGCGAGGATTGCCGGCTGCCTTCACATGACGATCCAGACGGCCGTTCTCATCGAGACGCTTCGCGAGCTCGGCGCCGAGGTCACCTGGACGAGCTGCAACATCTACTCGACCCAGGACCACGCAGCAGCGGCGATTGCGGCGACCGGGATCCCCGTCTTTGCTTGGAAGGGGGAGACTGAAGAAGAGTACGACTGGTGCATCGAACAGCAGATTCATGCATTCGACGGTGGCAAGGGGCCGAACATCCTGCTCGACGACGGCGGTGACCTCACGGCCATCGTGCACAAGCAATACCCGAAGCTGTTTGAAGGCCCGGATCGCGTCATCGGCCTCTCCGAGGAGACCACGACCGGTGTGCATCGGCTCTACGAGATGGAGCGTGACGGCACGCTCAAGTGCCCCGCGATAAACGTGAACGACTCGGTGACCAAGGCCAAGTTCGACAACCTCTACGGCTGCCGCGAGTCGCTCGTGGACGGCATCAAGCGGGCGACGGACGTGATGATCGCCGGCAAGGTGGTCGTTGTCGCCGGCTATGGCGACGTGGGCAAGGGCTGCGTTCAAGCGATGGCCCGTGCAGGCGCTCGAGTGCTGGTGACCGAAATCGATCCAATTTGTGCGCTTCAGGCGACCATGGAGGGTCTCCAGGTCGTCACCATGGAAGAGGCCGCCCCCATTGCCGACATCTTCGTCACCGCCACCGGTTGCTGTGACGTGGTTACCGGCGAGCACATGAAGCAGATGAAGAACGAGGCCATCCTCTGCAACATCGGCCACTTCGATTCCGAAATCCAAATCGCCTGGCTCACCGATCCGTCGAACGGGGTAAGCGAGGAAGAAATCAAGCCGCAGGTCGATCACTTCATCTTCCCCGACGGCAAGCGCATCATCGTGCTCGCACGCGGTCGCCTCGTGAACCTCGGCTGCGCCACCGGCCACCCGAGCTTCGTGATGAGCAACTCGTTCAGCAACCAGGTGCTCGCTCAGATTTCACTCTGGACCGAGCGCGATCGTTACGAAGACGGCAAAGTCTACGTGCTCTCGAAGGAGCTCGACGAGAAGGTTGCAGAGCTCCATCTCGGACAGCTCGGCGCCAAGCTCACCAAGCTCACGCCCGCCCAGTCCGAATACCTCGGGATCTCGCCACAGGGTCCGTTCAAGCCGAGTTACTACCGCTACTGAGTCTAGATGGTCTCGCTGCTGATCGAGACTTGGCGCTATTTCGCTTCGCATGATGGGCGATTGCTCTCCGGGGCAATTGCCTTTTATGCGTCCTTGGCGATTGCTCCTCTCGGCGTCGTCGCCCTGCTCATCGCATCGCTCGTGATGTCGGAGTCGGCGGCGCGGGAGGAGCTCGTCGGCCAGGTCGCGGCCTTTCTCGGCCCCGACTTGGCGAGATTCCTCATCGACGCGATCGTCAGGCTTGGCGACGAGGCAACGAGCTTCGCGGCTCCCGTGGTCGGCGCGGTTTTCATGCTCTACATCTCTGCGCGCTTGTTCTCCATGCTGCGCCGCGCGCTGAATCACATGTGGGGGATTCGGCCCAAGCTCTTGGTTCACGCCAGTCGGTCAGAGACCCTGCACCTGGTCGAGCGGCGACTTCTCGCCTTTGCCATGGTCCTGGTGTTTGGGAGCTCGTTGATCGCTCTCGTCCTCTTGCACTCTGGCGCCGCAGCGGCGGCCCACCTTTTGGGCGACAGCCGCTACATGCTGAACTTGGCTGAATTTGGTAGCGCTTTCGCGGTCATCGCGCCCCTGATCGCCCTGGTCTACCGCTGGCTTCCCGACGCGGTGATCTCCTGGCGTGACGTCTGGGTCGGCGCCGCCGTGACCTGCCTCTTCGTCCTGGGCGGTTCCTTTCTGATCGGTATTTATCTGGGCTACGCGAGCCCCGCGTCGATTTACGGGGCGGCGGGTTCGTTGATCGTCTTGCTTCTCTGGATCTACTACACCACCCAGATCTTCTTGCTGGGCGCGGTCTTTACGCGGGCCTGGGCTCGACAGCGCGGCCGAGCGATCGAGCCCCTGCCATTTGCCGAGGTCGTCGAGACCCGCGACTATTCCGCAAGCGTCTCGGCCAGCGAAACGTAGTGCGGGGCATGTTCGGGCGCCTGCTTGGCAGTCCCGTGCATGTGCTTGTCGAGGAAATCGAACAGAGCGCCCCATTGCTCACGCGCAGCCGTGCGCCAGAGCAATACATTGAACGCATGGATCTCCCCGCGGAAGACGTGCATCTCGCATTCGGTATTCCGCTTTGCAAGCGCGTCATTCAAGCGAATGGTGTCTCCCAAGAGCGGGTCGGCCGTGCCGACCGTCGTGAAGAACGGCGGGAGCGGACGGCTGCCTGAGACCGCCGGCCTTTCAAACAGGCGTAGCGGGCTGGCCAATGGGAACTGAAGTGCTCGCCTCATACGCCGGCCCAAATAAGAATAAGCGGTGCCTCGTATCTCGCCCTTGATCCAGCTCGCCATGCGCCGACTCTTCTCGGGGTCACGCCAGAAGCGCCGGACGTCGTGCACGTCGAGCAAACCGTACAAGGGAGCGACGCAGGAGATCGCGGCATTGCGTTCAAAGACGCTCCGAGTAAACGGTTCCGGGCGCGGATGCGTCGCGCAGTAGGCCAGCGCCGCGGTTAGATTGGCGCCAGCCGACTCTCCAATGATGGCCAGCCGCTGGGTGTCGGCCCCGTACTTGGCTCCGTTGTCGAGCACCCACTCGAACGCTGCCAGGGCATCTTTGAGCGGCTTCGGGTAGGTGTGCACGGGGCCAAGCCGGTAGTTGATGTTGAATACTTGATAGCCCTGGGCTGCGAGGACGTAGGCCATGATTCGATGGGTGTCTTTCGACATCATCGAGAATGCGCCCCCATGGATGTAAACGATGGTCGGCAACGACCCAACGGCGTCCCGGCTTCGGTAGATGTCGAGCAGGTGCGAGCGCCTGCCGGTGTTCTTGTAGGGCACGTTGTGCTGGACCTGAACACGACGCCAGCTCTGGACCACCCAGGGAAGCACGCCGTAGCCGAGGTGCGAAAGACGATTCGCAGCTTTGTCCACGCCGTTGCGCACCAACGGCATGAGGGAGTCACGGGGACGGGCCATGTTTCAATTATACGCGACGAATTGGCTTACGAAAAGAAGCCGAGCTTCTTGAGCGCGCTCCCGTAGATGAATCGAATCATCCCATCGATTTCCTCTATGGTTTTTGCCGTGTGGGGGTACCAAACTCGCTCTTTTCGGACCGCCCAGCGGTCGATGAGAATCGGTTGCTGATGGGTATATCCGCGAAGCCCTCCGAGGCCGTTGACCTGACCCACGCCACTGTCCTTCATGCCGCCGAAGGGTGCCTCCGGTGCGCCATAGGCCATCGATGCATCGTTGATGACGACGGAGCCCGTTTCGAGTCGCTTCGCAATCTCGATGCCCTTTTCGATGTCCTTGGTCCAGACGCTGCCACTGAGCCCGTATCTTGAATCGTTGGCGAGACGAATCGCCTCCTCTTCGTCGGCCACGCGCATGACCGAGACGATTGGGCCGAAGGTTTCCTCCCGCATCAGCTCCATCGTGTGGTCGACGTTGCGCACGAAGGTCGGCTTGTAGAAAAGTCCATCCCTCGTGTCGGCTTCTCCGCCAACCACCACCTCGGCGCCTTTCGCCTTTGCATCTTCGATGTGGCGCTCGATGATCGGCAATTGACGATCCCAGAACACCGATCCGACGTCGATATCATCTCCAGAGCCGTACCGGAGCTCGCTCACGATCGTCCGCACGCGCTCCTCGAACTCGTCCGCGACCGTCTCGACGACGTAGACCCGCTCCACACCCATGCATACGTGGCCCGAATTCAGCATGGAATTGAACACCGCCCCTCCCGCCGCGCGTTCCAGATCGGCGTCTTCGCAGACGATCATCGCGTCTTTTCCGCCAAGCTCTAGCGTGCACGGGATCAACTGCTCGGCGCAGGCCGCTGCGATCTTTTTGCCGGTCCGAACGCTGCCGGTGAACGAGATCTTTTGAACTCCGCCTCCAACGAGAGCGGCTCCTGTCTCTCCATCCCCATGCAAGGTCTGCACGACGCCGTCGGGTACCCCGGCTTCCTTCAGCAGCCGGACCGCCCAGTCGCCAGAGTAGGGCGCCACTTCCGAGGGCTTCAGAATGACAGCGTTGCCCGCGAGTACGGCCTGCACCGCGGGGTTGATCGCCAGAGAGAAAGGACCGTTCCAAGGCGTGATGATCCCGACCACGCCAAGCGGCCGGTAGTGCATCATCAGCTTCTTGTAAGGTCGAAGGTAACCGTGAAGCTTTCGCTTCTCGTCCGATAGCTCTTTGACCGCGCGACCGCACCAGAAGTTGATGTAATCGCAGGCAGGAAGGATCTCCATCATCAACGACTCGAGCTTCGTCTTGCCCGTCTCACCGATGATGGTTTTCATCACCGCTTCGCGCTTTCCCACCAGAACGTCGATTGCGCCCTGCACGATACGCGCACGTTCGGCGATCGGCACACGAGCCCATTCCCGCTGTGCCTCACGCGCCTTGGCGATCGCAACCTCTACGTCGGCTTGTCCGTGGACGAGGATCTCACCGACGGATTCGCGCGTTGCGGGGCTCCGGATCCCGAGCCTGCGGCGCCCCTCAGCGGTCGGGGAAAGTGGTTCGACGATAGCCATCGATCAGCTCCTGTCTTCGCGCAGTCCGGAGGGCCACGACTGAAACACGTTCTACTGGCACACCGCCCAAACGCAAGCAGGTCCAATAGGTTGGCAGTAGTGTAAAATTACACCTAGATTTAAATCATGCGTCCATCGATTTGCGTGGCCCTGCTCTGCATGGGACTGGCCGGTTGCGGAGACGCCTCAACGGGCACTCTGCCCCGCACAGGGACAGGCGGAAGCGGAGGGACGGTTGGCCCCGATGGCGGCATCGTGTTCGGCTGCAACTGTCCGTTCGGACAGGAGTGCTCCCCGCAGGGGCTGTGCACATCGATCTGTGGCGACCAAGCCGCCTGCGTGTTCGGGGGAACGGCGCAGTGCTGTGGAGATGGCACCGTCTGCCAGGAGGGGCGCTGCGTCACCGATTGCGGTGGTCAAGTCGAGTGCAACGGCGTTTGCTGCGAAAGCATGGAGATGTGCTTCGACGGAGCGTGCGTGGCGCAATGTGATGATCCCCTGCAGCTCTGCGGAGACGACGACGAGCTCTGCTGTGCAAGCGGCGAGGGCTGCATCGGACGCTCGTGCGTTCCGCTGCGCAACGAGTGCACCTTCAGCGAGGATTGCGAAATCGACGAGCTCTGCGAGCCGAGCCTCGGGGTCTGCATTGCACGCGATTCCGTCGATGTCTGCGAGTATCGACCGCCCGTTGGGGACTTCGCGCCGACCGTTGCGTGCAGGTGGACGCCTCCTGAGGCGCCGGCGGGCGCAAGCGCCGAAGCGACCGAGATCGCAAGCATGAGCGACGTCGTGATGACGCCCTCGGTGGCGAATCTCACCGACGACAATGGAGATGGCGCTACCGACGTCTTCGATATCCCTGACATCGTGTTCGTCAGCTTCAACCGCACGGCCAATGGTTGCTGCACCAGCCGTGGCGTATTGAGAGTCGTGTCCGGCGCCTGCAGCAGCGACGGAACGATGGTCACGCACGCCACGCTCAAAGGGCTCGACGCAGGGGATTGGGTCGGGAATTCCAGCGGTGTCGCGCTGGGCAACCTGCATCCGGACGACCTTGGCGCCGAGCGCGTTCCGGAGATCGTCGCCACCTTCAAGAACGGGGGCACCATCGCCTGGCGGCGAACCGCCGACGATGGCTCGGCCTGGGAAGTCATGTGGCAAAACGACGAACTCCCGAACAACCAACACACGCGCGGCGGGGCCCAACCGTCGATCGCAGATCTCAACGGCGACGGAAGACCCGAAGTCATCATCGGCAACGTCGTGCTCGATGGTCCGACCGGAAAGGGCCCGAACGACGCCGACTTGCCAGCGGCCGCGATTGCCTGGGACGGACGTGACCTCGAATCTTCGACCCCTCAGGCCAACCTTGGAATCGGGAACAACGCGTTCCTCGGCCCGGTGTCCACCGTCGCGGACCTCGACCGGGACGGCCTCCAAGAGGTGATCGCCGGGAACACGGTCTACGGCTACGACGGAAGCGAGCGTTGGACGTACGAGTACAGCACGGTGAACTCCAGCTGTGGGGGGTCGCTCGATTGCGACGGCTACAATGCCGTCGGCGATTTCGACGACGATGAAGACGGCGAAGTCGTGATCATACGACAGGGCGAGCTCTTCGTTCTCAATCACGATGGATCGCCCGTGAACGGAATTCCGCTGCCGATTCGCATTCCCGGGGCGCCCGCGGACGTTTCGGCGCCGACATACTCGCCGGCTGCTTACGTACCCTCCGCCCCGCTCTACGACGAGGACGGAGACTTGCTGCCACCGGAGCGAATTCTCTGCGGCGGGGCGCTTCACCTGCCTGCTTTCGATTCGATGGGGAATCCAATCATGAGCGCGGGTTCGCAGGTCGTGGTCGACACCGCCGGAGCCAACGAAAGCGGTCCCCCGACGGTGGCGGACTTCGACGGGGACGGATTCGCCGAGGTTGGGACGGCGAGCTCGACGGCCTACGTGCTGTTCGACTTCCAGTGTACCGGTGACCCGCTGCCCGCCGAGTGCGAACGGGAGTGGGTTCGTTGGATGGTCGAAAACGACGATTGCTCGAGCCGGGCAACCGGGTCGAGTGTCTTCGACTTCGAAGGGGATGGCTCCGCCGAGGTGGTGTATGCGGACGAAACGACATTTCGAATCTTCCGAGGATCCGACGGCGCGATCCTGTATGAGGACTCGACCCACAGCAGCAACACCCGGGTGGAGATGCCCATCGTGGTCGACGTCGACAACGATGGGAAGTCCGAGGTGGTCATTCCAGAGCCAAATACCAACCCCGGTCTCGGTGGAATCGAGATTTGGGAAGACGCCGAGAACAACTGGGTCCGGACCCGGCGCATTTGGAACCAGCACGGCTACAGCGTCACCAACGTCACCGAGGATGGTCAGATACCGCGTGTCCCCACGACCAATTGGACGCGCTCGAGGCTCAACAATTTCCGACAGAACGTCCAACCTGGTGGGCTGTTCGACGCCCCCGACTTCGTCGTGCGCGAGATCTCGAGGCTCGATTGCGACGAGACCGAGTTTGTCTTGGCAATCGTCGTTGGCAACGATGGCTCGTTGAGCGTTCCGCCCGGCATTCTCACGCAGGTGTTCGTGACCAGCGATGACGGGCGGATCTTCGACCTAGGCACGGTGGCGACTTCTCAATGGTTGCTCCCTGGGCAGTCCGAGCAGCTCGAGGTCGTGTTCAGCGTTCCGGACGGCCCCTCGATAGCGACGATCGTCGTCTCTGCCAACGCAGACGAGGACGGGGTGGGCGGCCAGCAGTACAACGAATGTAACGAGGAAAACAACCGGGCTACTTCGAACCCGCTCAGCTGTCCTTCGGTCGAGTAGCCCCTCCACTCAGTCGCGTCGTGGCGACCCGCGACGTTCGTCGCGCACTCCGTCTCAGCGCGTCGTCAAACCGCAGGCGTCGAGGACGAGCTTGCCGTCCGCACTGTTTCGGATATGGTGCCCGATCTGGGAGGCGCCATGGCGACCAAGCGAACGCCGAAGAAGAAATCCACGAAGAAGGCGGCCACGAAGAAGGCGGCCACGAAGAAGGCGACCACGAAGAAAGCGGCCACGAAGAAGGCGACCAAAAAACGAGCAAGCAAGGCGCCCCGCAAAGCGACGTCGAAACGCGCGACGAAGGCAAAAGGGCCGGCGAGCCGGGCCACCGTGCCCGCGAAACCACGGGCGAAGAGGAAGAAGGCAGTGAAGTCGTCCGCGCCAGGGACAGTGTCAGGGACAGTGTCAGCGCCAGTGCCAGGGACAGTGTCAGTGCCAGCGTCAGCGCCTCCGCCCCCGTCTCGCCCCCCCTCGTATCTCGAGGGCGTGCCTCAGGATCCGGCGGAGCTCGTTTCTGGCCTCTTCCAAGTGTTTCGTGGGGCCGCCAAAGACCTCAAGACCCTGGTCGCGCAGGCCATAGCGATCGGCAATCACAAAAACGATCCCTACGATCGATGAACCGAATGAAGCGTATCGCCGTCGTTGGGGCGTCCCTGGCGGGGCTACGCGCCGTTGAATTCATTCGTCGTGCGAAGTTCGACGGTCAGCTCGTCCTCATCGGTGCAGAGAAGCACCATCCTTACGATCGACCGCCACTCTCCAAAGAGATACTGCGCGGGGAGGCTGACCAAGAACGTTTGGCGCTCCGACGGACGAGCTACGACGACTTGAACCTGGAGCTGCAGCTCGGGCTGCGCGCTCAGTCACTCGACGCCCGTGCCCGCGAAATTCTGCTCGAGAGCGGCGACGTGGTTTCCTACGATGGTTTGGTCATTGCGACCGGGGCCGAGGCGCGTCTGCTTCCGAATCAGCCGTCGCTCGATGGCATCCACATGCTGCGAACGCTCGATGATGCCCTGGCGATTCGTGCTGCGCTCGAGCAAAGGCCTCGGGTGGCCGTGATCGGCGCTGGCTTCATCGGTGCCGAGGTCGCGGCGTCGGCCCGGCAGCGGGGCCTCGAAGTCACGATGATCGAAGCTTTGGAGACCCCTCTTGCGCAGAGCCTGGGTCCGCGAATTGGACGACTCGTGCAAGAAGTGCACGAGCGCCGAGGTGTGAGGGTCCAGTGCGGACGGCGCGTCGAACGGTTTGGTGGCAGCCCGCGTGTCGAATGTATATGGCTTGACGACGGCAGCCGGGTGGACTGTGACCTCGTGGTGGTCGGAATTGGAGTCACCCCTTCGGTCTCGTGGCTCGACGGATCCGGTGTGGACATCGAGGACGGCGTTCGCTGCGATGAAACCCTCGGGACCAGCATCCCCGGAGTCGTTGCCGCCGGGGACGTCGCGAGTTGGTACAACCCGTTGTTCGAGGAGCGGATGCGGGTGGAGCACTGGACCAATGCCGTCGAGCAGGCGCGTCACGCCGTCTCGACGCTGCTTGCCCCAGCGGGCGAGGCAAAGCCCTTCGAATCTGTTCCGATGTTCTGGTCTGACCAGTTCGACATCAAGATCCAAGGCGCAGGCAGGCCCAAACCTGGCGATGAGCTCACCGTCGTCAGACGCGGGCCCGACGGCGAGAAGCTCGTCGCTCTGTACAGCCGCGCCGGCCGCCTCGTTGGTGCGGTGGCCTTCAACCAGCCTCCTAAGCTAGTCCAGCTTCGAATGCTGATCGGTAAGCGTGGCGGACTCGATGAGGCCCTAGCCATCGCGGGCGATTGAAACCAAAGCCTTTTCCGTGCCAAGGCTGCTTCGAGTCGCTCAATCAGCGTGCTTCCTCAGGACAGGTCGACCAGCCAGAGGGGTTCTAGCTCACTTCGGTAGCGCTCGATCGAGATGCGCGCCAGGTTGAGCCATTCGCTGCATTCGTCGAGAATCGCACTGTCGGCGCTCGCAACGACCGCCGGCGTCGCCTTCAGCTTCTCGTCGACTCGGTCCTCGGTCGTTGCTTCCACGCAGGACCCTTTTCGAGCCGCGGTTGCGCGTACGATTTCTGCAAGTCGGCCGGAGTTGGAAACGGGGCGGTCAATGTAGACCGTCACCTTGGAGGGCCGAAGCGAGTCGACGACTTCGACGAAGATTTCGACAGCGCGCTCGGTCTCCTCCACTAGGCGATAGCTGCCATGGAAGCTCGCCATGTCACGCAGGCATGCGTCGCGACCCAGCAGCAGAACACCTCGCGCCAAGGCCACTTCGATCGTCGTGATCACGTTGAGGCCGTCGACCAGGAGTTGACGCGCATTCATGCGCCGGGGGGCGCATCGCCTCGATTCACGGTCCAGATGAGCGGAATCCGAGCAGGCACACCGCTTTACCGCAGTGCGTTGACGACTGCGCAGTCGATAGCGGTCCCCAACGAGCTTGACTGCGGATGCATCGGAGTACCCTCGCGTGCGGAGCCAGCTCAAGTCCTCGACTGCGGAGGTCAATGCCGGGAACGCCCGCTCGGAGAACAACTGAGCGTCGGTGGGATGCGGCCCTCGGTGACGCCGGGAATCACCCATACGCGAGCTTAGCCGCCCGATCGGACGGCGCAAAAACTGCGTATTTGGGAGTTTGCCCGCAAGCGTTGCCGAGGGGCCGGCCAACAACGCGCTCTCTTGCAGGGTTTTTTGAATGGCATGCACCTTGCTGTGGATTCAAGCGGGTTCCATGCTTACCGAAGCATCTAGCGTTCTAGCCGTTACCGATTTGACGTCGGCGAGCTACAAGCTCGTCAGCTTCGCTGCGCTCATCGCGGGTCCAACAGATGGCGAAGTAGTCTTGGTTTCAACCTATGGGGGCGGTGGGAGCCAGCGCTCCGAGCCTCCCCCATCCATGCGCGACAACGCCGATGGCTGGCGCGACCGGATGGAATCCAGGCTTCGCCAAGAGGGGCAGCTCCTCGAGCGCCAGCGGCAGTGGTGCGCCGATCGCGGTGTGCGTTGCCGGGCAGAGCTCTACGAAGAGGGGCATTGGCCGGACTACGTCTTGCAGAGCGCGACGCGCTCGGGTGTCGACCTGATTCTCCTGGGCATACAGCCAGGCAGCGGAGCCGACCAGCTCGATCCGATGGACGTTCAGAGACTTGCCGCCGGCGCCCCCTGTCCGGTCAGTATGGTCCGCCTTCCCGCGCTCGCTGCCTTTTGAGCGGGGCCGCAGCCGCCGAGCCTTGACAGGACGGTCGCAGTTTCCTAGCCAAGCGGGATGGCCGAATCCAGCGTGCTCACGGTGCTTGCTGCTTACGTAGGGTTCGACGCCGACGGCGCCGATCGCCTACAGGCGCTCTCTGGGCGGATGGAGCCCTATCGCGAGCAGATCGTGGATCGATTCTACCAGGCCATCCTCGAGGACCCGGGCGCCCGTGCGGTCCTCAAGAACGAAGCTCAGATCCAGCGCCTCCGCGCCTCTCTGCTCCGATGGCTCGAGGGGCTTTTTGCCGGGCCGTACGATGCTGCGTACTGCGAGAAGCGCTCACGGATCGGCCGCATTCACGTCAAGGTTGGGCTCGAGCAGCGCTACATGCTCGGCGCGATGAACCTGATCCGAAGCGAGCTTCACCGCGCAGTCTCGGATTCGGCGCCAGACGATGTCGGGCTCTTCGAAGATCACAACGTCATCGACCAGATTTGCGACATCGAGCTTGCGATCATGCTCGAGACTTACCGAGAGGACTATGTCCTCAAAAAGACAGCCGAAGCGGAGTCGCTCGCGGTGATGGGACGGCTGACGGCTGGGTTGGCCCACGAAGTCCGAAATCCTCTCAACGCTGCCAAGCTGCAGCTCGATGTGCTTCAACGCACCGCGTCCAAGGTCGAGGACGCATCGACGCGTCGAAAAATCGAGCGACGAACCAACGTCGTGCAGGACGAGCTCCGACGGCTGTCGTTCTTGCTCGACGATTTCTTGAATTTGGCGCGCGCACAGAGGATGGAGCCCATCCGCTGCAATGCAAGAACGCTGCTCGAGGAGGTCTTGGAGCTGCGGCGGCCCGAGATTGAATCGCAGGGGATCGAGTTCATCGAAAACCTCCATTCCGAAAGCAGCACCCTGTTGGCCGAGCGGGATCGCCTCAAACAAGTCGTCAACAACCTCATCACCAATGCGGTCGAAGCGGTGGCCAGCTCCCGTCAGCCGAGCATTCAGATCGTCAGCCGAATGCTCAGCGACAACCGATGGGAAGTCACGGTGATCGACAACGGTCCGGGCGTGCAGAGCGAGGTGCTTGGGCGAGCATTCGAATCTTTCGTCACGACAAAGGATGCCGGCACCGGGCTCGGCCTAGCGATCGTCAAGCGAATCGTAGACTTGCACGGAGGCAACGCGAATCTGGTCTCGCTCCCCGATGGAGGAACGCGCGCGTCGTTTTGGATTCCGAGGGGGGCCTAATCGAGCAGTGGGGTCTGGTACCCCCATTCTTTGACTCTGTATTGGATCTTTCGCTGGCTGATACCGAGGATTTCGGCCGCGCGTGCGGTCGAGCCATCGACTGCGTCGAGAGTCCGCAGGATTGCGACGCGTTCGAGCTCGGACATTGTGATGCCCGGAATCAGCGCCATGACCGAGCCGTTTTGCAGATCCCCATGGGCGGAGGTTGGTAGGTCGTCGCGCTCGATCAGTTCGTTTTCGCACATCACGACGGCGCGTTCGATCGCGTTTTCCAGCTCTCGAACGTTGCCGGGCCAGGGGTAGATCATGAGGTGCTGAAGCGCTTCGTCCGATAGGCCCTGCACCGGTTGGTCGTTCTCACCCGCGTACTTGCGCAGAAACGCATGCGCCAGCAAGGGGATATCGCTTCGTCGAACCCGCAGCGGCGGCACGTCGAGCTGGACTACCTTGAGCCTATAGTAGAGGTCTTCACGAAACTTTCCCTCGTCGACCCGTTGCTTCAAGTTGCGGTTTGTTGCAGCCACGACCCGGACGTCGACTTTGAGCGTTTCGTTGCCGCCTACACGTTCGAACTCGCGCTCTTGAAGAAAGCGCAAGAGCTTGATCTGTACGCTTGCCGGGATCTCGCTCACCTCGTCCAGAAACAGGGTGCCACCATCGGCTTGCTTGAAGCGCCCTTCGCGCCGGGTCATCGCACCGGTGAACGAGCCGCGCTCGTGGCCGAAAAGCTCCGACTCGAGCAGTGTTTCGCTGAGCGATGCGCAGTTTAGCTTGATGAAGGGCTTGTCTTTGCGCTTCGAGTTTTGGTGGATCGCCGCGGCGATCAGCTCCTTGCCAGTCCCGGTTTCGCCGTGGATCAGCACGGTCGCCCGGCTGCGAGCTACCTGCGCGATGTTCTTCATCAGCCGCTGCATCGACGGATGCTCACCCAGAATGTTTCCAAGCTGAAAGCGGTCGTCGAATCGTTCACGGAGATGCGCGGCTTCCCGCGAGAGACGCGTTCGATCGAGGGCACGGTCGACGATCGCCATCACCGCGTCGAGCTCGAGCGGCTTGGTGAGATAGCTTTCGGCGCCGAGCTTGATCGCCTTGACCGCGGTGTCGATGGTTGCAAACGCGGTCATCACGATGAACGTGGTATGCGGCGACATTGGCCGTCCGCGCTCGATGAGCGACAAACCGTCCATTCCTGGCATTTTGAGGTCCGTCAATACGACATCCGGATCCATCTGCTCGATTTGCAGGAGCGCGGTCCGACCGTCGGCGGCAGTGCTGACCGAGTAGCCGGCGTCGTCCAGGAGCTCAGCGAGCGCGCTTCGTGCATTCGCCTCGTCGTCGACGATCAGCACGCGACCCTTGGAGGTCGCGACCTTCGCCTGTTCGGCACTTTCGGATAGGTCGGATGCGGTGATTACGCTCTTCATGTCTACTCTGCTTGTCAATGGCGACGCTGCGGTCGGGCACTTGGTTTTCTACGCTGGCGCGGAAGTGTCTTTGCTTTCAGAGAGTCCCGTCGAGTGAGCGGTAGCGAGCTGCATATACTCTGCGAACGAGGATTCTAGATCTTCGACGAACTCGTGAACGTCGGGGAATGACTCCCAGTCCGCGTTCAAACCGAAGTGAAGCCCACCTGCATAGCTGAACAACGCGATGCCGAGATTCTGATTTTGCATCAGCGGAACCATCGGATAAATCGATTTCATCGGCGAATTGAGCAGGTAAAGTGGGAACGGCGGGCCCGGCACGTTGGTGATGATCAGGTTGTATGTGCGCAGCTTCATCGCGACCAGATAGAGCTCCGAAACGATGCGTTTGGTCGTGAGGTCTGCGACTTCCTCGATGAGTGCGGCGCCGCCCGTTTGGTTCGACTCCTTCTTCAGCTCGGTCGTCACGTCGATGACCTTCCGGAGTCGTTCGAGGGCATCCGGTTCGGACACCGGCAGGTCGGCAAGGAGCAGAGCCACCTGATTGCCGACCGTCGACCCACCAGCTTTGCGGATGTTCACCGGCAAAGCCGTGCGAAACCCTTCCATCGAGTCGACGTCGGAGCCCCGCCGCACGAGAAAGCGACGCACCGCGCCGGTCACCGTGGCGACGACCGCGTCGTTGATCGTGCCACCCAGGTTGTTCTTGACGGCCTTCACGTCGTCGAGCGCGAATCGAATCCAGTCGAATCGGCGGTAAGGGCTGATGTCCTGCTCCGTAAAAATCGTTCGCGGGGCGGGTTTCATTCCGGAGCGAAGCAAGCTCGAGAGGCCCTCGAAGTTCTGCCGAACACGCGGCAAGAAGTGGCTTAGCTTGCGAAGGCCGTCGACGCGGTGATTGGTCTCACCGACGAGAAGCTGTGTGCGGCTTGGAGCCGGGCGTGGCGTCCATTCCTGAGGTTCGCGCTCGGTGGCGTCCGGGCTGACGGTCAACAAGGCTTGCAGGAGCTCGACGCCCGCAATGCCGTCGACCATGCAGTGGTGAACCTTGATGACGAGGGCGAAGCGGTCGTCTTCGACGCCTTCAACGACCCAAAATTCCCAGAGCGGCCGGCTGCGGTCGAGGTGCTGCGAAAACAGCCGGCCTACCAGCCGTTTGAGCGAACGTTCATCACCCGGCAGGGGCAAGCGCGTGTGGCGCAGATGGAAGTTCATGTTGAAACGGTCGTCATCGACCCAGACCGGGTGTCCATACCC
>SHLP01000001.1 GCA_004283055.1 Deltaproteobacteria bacterium | reverse complement strand
CTAAGGATCTAGTGAGGTAACACTCGTGGAGGTTCGAGTCCTCTCTTCCGCACCCAATCATTTCGGCAGCTTGCGCGATCAGCTCTTCCGTTGTGGGGGTGGCCTCACCCGGGTGGAAGCCAGGCGACCAATGCTGCTCGGGCATCTGTGCGCCCGATGTCGATTGGAACTTGGTCTGCGATCCAGTGACGCTGTGCCCCGAAACCTAGCCGATGTGGACGATGTGCGTCGAGGATGGTGAAGCCTGCGAACCGTTGCTCGGCCTGCTGCGACACGCAGACGCTCACTTTTGGAATCGTCGTGCCGTGAACCGGAACGCTGGGCGCAGGCGCGTCGCTTAGCGGCAGTCCAACCCAGCGATGCTGGCCGCTTCGAGCACGAGGTTTCGACAGGCTAGCACTTCGCTGTCGGCTAGTCCCACGATGACCACCGACTCTTCCGCGAGCGGCAAGTTGAGCTGACAGAGCGGCTCACCTCCGAAGTCCGTGAGCTCCTCGACGACAGCCGAGTAGTCGAACTGCGTAACCGAGCATTGCAGGGCCGTCAGGTTCAATCCCGTTGGCCGCGCCTCGACGCATATCGGATCACAGCTCGGATCGGCGGCGATCGCGGAGACGTCGGCCAGCGTGAAGCACGGGCAGTCGGCAAGCACGCATGTGACGTCGACGGTCCACCCGTCCTGGCAGCTCCCCTCGTCGTCCGTCACCGTCACCGTAATCGTCTGATCGCCGGCTTGCTCACACGTGTGCGTCGTCTCTGGGGCGCTTGCATTCGCGACGCTGCCTCCAGTGGCCGTCCATTGATAGGCGATCGCGTCGCCCTCGGCGTCCTCGGCCTCTGCCCTTAGATCGATGGGATCTCCAACGGCGGCCTGAAGCGGCGACACGACCATCTTGGTGAGCTCGGCACACACGTTGAGCTCCCCGTTGACACGCACGCCGCCGAGGCGATCCGGAAGCTTGCAGCGCAGAATGACCATGATGTCCGTCACCTCGTTGGCTTCGATCGAAAAGCTCTCCGAGCCATTGCACTCCGTCTGCTCGTCCGTTCCCGTGGCGGAGAGCGTGATCGCGTAATCGCCGGGAAAGAGGCCAAACACCTCTACGCTCGGAGTGGAGCCGGGCGCTCTGACGTCGATCGCACTCTCCATGGGTTCCATTCCCTCGCCAGTGATCACCCACCTGACGGTGTTGATCATCACGCCGTCGACTTCGAGGCCGAGGCTGAGCGAGCCGGTCTCGTCCTCCCAAGCGGCGTCCGAAGAACAGCCCGCCCCTGCAAGCACGAAGGCGAGACCGAGAGCGATGGAAGACAGCCAGTGTGAGTCAGACATGGGACGTCGAGGAGATCTCCGAAGGTAACACCGGCGCGCGCCGACACCAAGGGGCTCGAGAGCGGACCAGCGGCCACGGCCGTGTCGCGAAGGTTTTGCGGTGAACACGAGCCGACGCGCAAGGATTGCGCCTCCAAATTGCGGGTCTCCAAACAATTTCGCGTGTCCACGCGGGGTACGGATGTTGCTACCATCGTTGACATGCGCTGGAGCCCCGTCATCGTCGCACTAGTGGTTTTCGGATTCGCTCCCGCTGCGCTAGCCGACCAGGTGGATCTGCAGGCAACCAAGGACAACACGCTGTACCAGAGCACTTCGGGCGACTTGAGCAACGGTGCGGGCGAGGGTGTCTTCGTCGGCCGCACGGCACAGAGCGATGAGGATAGCCGGCGGCGGGCTGTGATTGCCTTCGACGCAACGAGCTCCATTCCGGCAGGTGCGACGATCAACAGCGTCTCGCTGACACTCCGCGTGTCGAGGAGCAACAAAGCGGGGACGGAAGTGGTGACCGTCCACCGCCTGCTCTCCGACTGGGGCGAAGGAGCTTCCGAAGCCGGCGGAGAGGGCGGGGCAGGCGACTCGGCGGCCCCGGGTGATGCAACCTGGCTCCACACGTTCTACCCGAGCACGTTTTGGGCGACCGTGGGCGGTGACTTCGTCGGGACGGCGAGCGGAAGCGTTGCTGTTGGCTCCCAGAAGGGGCTGGTAACTTGGAGTGGCGCGGGGCTCGTTGCCGACGTGCAAGCCTGGGTCGACGGCAACGCACCCGACTTCGGCTGGCTGCTGCTGGGCAACGAGGCCGTCGCGGAAACCGCCAAGCGGTTCGACAGCCGTACGGCCAGCAAGGTTCAGGACCGGCCGGTTCTGACGGTCGACTTCACGCCGGGGGGTCAGAGTGGCGCCTGCTGCGCGATCGATGGAACGTGCGGCGTCACGAACAGCGATTCCGATTGCACGGCGCAGGGCGGCACCTACCAAGGCAACGGCAGTGTCTGCACCCCGAACCCCTGCCCGCCTCCAACCGGTGCTTGCTGCCTGCCCGACGCGACTGCCACCTGCAACGAGGTCGACCAGACGACGTGCGACGGCCAAGGCGGAACCTTCAGCGGCGCGCTCACGGTCTGTACGCCCAACCCCTGTCCCGTGGTGCTGACACCGTTCGTCGATTCGTTGCCCATTCCGGCCGTCGCCCAACCGACTACGGGCGAAGCTGGTGACACAGCGAGTTACACGCTCACGATGCGCGAGGTGCAGCAACAGCTCCATCGAGATCTCGCGAACCCGACGACGGTGTGGGGCTATGGCGATGGAGCAAGCGCTTCGTATCCGGGTCCCACGATCGAGGCGGGAACCAACAAGCCCGTTACCGTGACCTGGGCCAACGACCTTCGAGATACGAGCGTAGGGGGCAATCCTCCACCTCTACGAACCGACCACTACCTGCCGGTCGACACCTGCCCCCACGGTGCGTTCGCCAACAAGGACGCATGGACCGTCGTTCACTTGCATGGCGCTCATGTCGCGCCTGAATTCGACGGATATCCGGAGGACACATTTCCGCCCGGAGAGCAGGTCGTGTACCAGTACCCGAACGCTCAGCTGCCGGCGACGCTCTGGTACCACGATCATGCGCTCGGCATCACGCGCCTGAACGTGTACATGGGGCTCGCAGGCGTCTACATTTTGCGCGACAATGTCGAAGAAGCCCTCGCGCTCCCCGCCTGTGATGGCGAATGCGTGCCCGGACAGCCCCGAGACTACGACATCCCGCTGGCGATTCAGGACCGCGCCTTCAACCCGGACGGCTCGCTGAGCTATCCAGCCGACTGGCAAGAGGTGTTTTTCGGCGACACGATTTTGGTCAACGGGAAGGTCTGGCCCTTCCTCGACGTAAAGCAGGGCAAGTATCGGTTCCGCCTCCTGAACGGCTCGGGCTCGCGCACGTATACGCTCGCGTTGGACAACGGCGCATCGTTCGACCAAATCGGCGCCGAGGGCGGGCTTCTGCCAGCGCCGGTCAACGTCAACGAAGTTACACTTGGCCCAGGAGAACGGGCGGACCTAGTGATCGACTTCGAGGGCTATCCTGCAGGAACCGAGATCATCCTCGTCAACAGCGCCCCGGCGCCATTTCCTGGGGCAGCCGGTGAGGGCGTCGTGCCCAATATCATGAAGTTCGTCGTTCAGGCGCAGGCGGGGCACGTCGATCCACTGCCAACGAGCCTTCGCTCGATGGAAGTGCTCAACGAGGCCGACGCGGTCCACGTTCGGGAATTCGAGCTCGAGAAAGGTCCTGGCGACGCCTGCAGCCCGTTCATCTGGGAGATCGTGTCAACCGCCGTCGACGGTGTGCCGGTGACCGGTCCAAATACGAAATGGGACGACATCACCGAGTTTCCCGACCTCGAGACGACCGAGATTTGGACGTTCATCAACAGGTCCGGGATGACGCACCCGATGCACATGCATCTCGTGATGTTTCAGGTGCTCGATCGGCAGGCATTCGACGAAATTGACGGCGACGTGGTGCCCATCGGCACGCCGGTAGCGCCTCCGCCTCAAGAGGCAGGTTGGAAAGACACGGTCCAAGTGGGACCCAACGAGATCGTCCGCGTGATCGCGCGCTTCGAGGGCTACGCAGGGCTTTTCTCCTATCACTGCCACATCCTCGAACACGAGGACCACGAGATGATGCGTCAATTCAACGCGATCACAGCTTGTTCAGATGGCGTCGACAACGACGGGGATACCTTCTTCGACTATCCCGCGGATCCCGAGTGCACGAGCCCGCACGACCTCTCCGAGACCGATGACTGCAGCGACGGTCTCGACAACGATGGCGACGGTCTCGCCGATTTCAGTGAGGCCGGTGGCGGCGATCCGGGCTGCGCATTTGCGAGCGATGAATCGGAAAAGGACGCCGCACTACCCTGCGATGATGGCATCGACAACGATGGCGACGGCCGCATCGACTTCGACGTTGTGACCTACAACGACTCCGGCTCGTTCCACGCCGGCATGGGAGATCCAGGCTGTTTCAACGCGAGCAGCCCGACCGAATCGCCGCAATGTCAGGACGGCATCGACAACGATCTGGATGGCGCGGCCGATTTTGATCGGGGAGCCTCGGCGAGTGGTGGGGTACTCACACCGGGTGTCGACTCCCGCTGCATCGGTCGCCCGTGGATCAACGAGGAGCGAGACCCGAACAACTGCAGCGCAGGAGGCGGTGGATCGCTTGCAACGCTCCTCTTGTTGCTTCTGGTACCGTTCATCGGTCATCTTCGCCGGCGTCGACAAGACGCCGACCACGGGTGACACCGCGGACGTTCACCTACGGGCTGCGGAGCGAGCGCCGTGGTCGGAGACCCCGGCAGCGCCGCGATGCCAGGACGACGGCGACCGCGAGCACGAACGCCCAACTCGGCGAGCCGTTGCCGCGATGGCCTACCGCGCAACCTCCTCCGCCTCCCAAATTGGGTCCGTCAACCATGGCGCCGCCCATCCCCGCCGTTCCACCAACGCCGGCTTCTCCGCCCATTCCCGCCATGCCGCCTATCCCCGCGGTCCCTCCGGCGCCAGTGTTGCACGCGTCCATGTCGTCGGTTGCCGGATCGCAATCATTGTCGATCTCGTCACAAACCTCCATCGTATCGGGATTGATCGCGCCGTCTTCGTCGTTGCAGTCGGTCCCACCGCAAACGATGTTGTCGTGCCCGTCCTCGTCGAAATCAGGGCACGTATACTCGATGACGAGCTCGGGCCGATTCGCCGGGTCCTCGGCCTCCCGGCTGTGGAGCTGCTTGGCCGTGCTCGTGACGTCTTCGACACCGATCACGATCCATCCCGAGTTCGACTCAGGCAAATCGGACCAGCCTTGAACATCCGCTGCCATCTGCGCGGAGCTCCAACTCACCCCAGCGCCAGCGTCGCCGACGGTTGCAGTGGCCGACGCCGTGGCCATGAACGATCCGCCTGCAACCGACCACGCATTGCCAGCCATGCAGCCAGCTGCACCGTCGCTGAACCTGCACGTCCACGTCGCGTCGCCGGCCGTTGCGGGCACCCCTTGTCCGCCCGTCGCGAAAGCCATCGCTTCGCCCCAGTCTTCGGTCAAGAGATGCAAGCCTGCGTCTCGCGCACCCGGGTTCCCTTTGCTGACGCCCATGGTCAGCGTCGCGCTCTGCACCGTCGCGCCTTTGGGCAAGTCCGCGGCTACGTCGAAGCGAAGGAGCCCACGACGCGAAAGGGTGCTCATGCTGCCGCTGGTTCGCCCAATGGTAACGATGGGCCCGGCGCCATTGCTGTTTTCGCTCTCCTCGTAGATCGTATTGTCGCGGTCCGGCTCAAAGGCGATTGTTGCCTGCGCCAGAGCGCGGTGCGGAGCGACCAGAATCAGAGTTGAGAACGCGAGCAACGCCCGCGCGCGCTGAAAGTCCATGGAGAAGACCCTACCCCCCCTCAACCGCGCTGCAAGAGCGACCGTTCACCAGGCAAGCTCGAAGAGCGGGAAGGTCGACTTGGCGGAGCGGCGAAGATCCCGGCGCCGAAGCTCCCCCACTCCCACGATCGGCGAGCGCGCAGCCAGGAGTCCTGTCTTCCGCACTCAATCATTTCAGTAGCTTGCGCGTTCAGCTCCTTCGTCGTGGTCACATGCTTGCGGCCCATCAGGTACGCGATGCCTATGAGGTTGCCGGTCCTGCCCCATTCCGTCCCTCGACCATGACGGAAGTCGCAGACGCTGAGCTTGCTGGCACGGTGGGCGCTGATGCCGGCTGCACGTGCTGCCTCTCTCGGCGCGGCTTGGCGCCGGTTGTCGCCACGTGGTGCGTTTGCGGGCTCGTGCCGAGCTCGGTCGTGGGCGCCGCGCTCAACGCCCTCGGCTCATTCGCCCGTGCAGGGCGGCGCAGCAGATAGTCCGCAGAAAGGCCCAGTCAGGGCGGGATCGGCCCTGCAAGAAGAGGTTTTGGTGCCTAGCGCCCGCATATGCCTTATTATGGAATGATGCAGTATGAACGGAATGCTATGTTTCCAGTTGCTCTCCTGTTTTTGCTTGCCACCTCGGCCTGCAGCACCGGCGATAGCGATCCGCGTAGCGGTGCTGGCGGTGTCGACTTCGTCGACGGGGCAACACCTCCCTGCGACGGCACGGACGAGGGCGTTTGCGTGATCCAAGATGGCGGGGTGATCATCCAGACTCCGGACGGGGGAACGACCCAGTGCTTCTTCATCGAGTGCCAGGGTCGCGTCACAGCCTGCGGAGACTGCTCGGACAACGACGGCGATGGCTTGATCGACAACGGTGATCCCGAGTGCCTAGGTCCGTGCGACAACTACGAGGGCGAGGAGCTGCTCTCCGGCGTCGGAGGCGAAACCGGTGAGCAATGCAAAGCCGACTGCTACTTCGACTTTGGAAACGGCGCCGGGAATGACGACTGCCGCTGGAGCCGAAGCTGCGATCCGCTCGAGCCGAAGGTTCAATGCACGTACGATGAAGGTTTGCTCGGGACCAGAGACTGTCCCGAGACCCAGTCGCAACTCTGCGACGACGTTTGTGTACCACTCACGCCCAACGGTTGTGACTGCTTCGGCTGCTGCACATTCCCGGAGCTCGCGGGCATGGGTCCGGGTGGTGGCGATGGGTATGTCTACATCGGCTCCGAGTCGGGCTGCACCTTCGATACCGTCACCGAACCCGCCTTCTGCCAGGCCTGCACGCCAGCGGGGAGCTGTCTGAACACGTGCGGGCGTTGTGAGATTTGCCTCGGCAAGCCGACGATACCGGAAGATTGCTTTCCCGGCACTGGAGGCGCCGGCGGCATGGGCGGCTCCGGTGGCATGGGTGGCGCCGGTGGCATGGGTGGAGACGGCGGTGATTTGCGCTGCCCGATCGGGAAGCAGGCTTGCGGTCTCCCCGACGATCCGGCTTGTCCTGCCGGGGCCTTCTGCCTGACCGGGTGCTGCACCGAGATCGTCGTGCAGTAGCGGCGAAGGAACGGACGAAGATCCGGACGAGGGAGAACGACCAGAAGATCCGACCGAGGTTGGCGCTGAAAGGTTGTCCACCTGCGGGCCATCGGACGCACCTGGTGAGCCTACGACTGACAAAACTGTGCCGGTGAGGGCGCACGACGCTTCCAATTCCAAGACCGAGGCCGGACCTACCGCGACCCCTAGGCACCAAATTGGCGTCTGCGTGCGCACCGCCCCACCGGAACCTACTGGGCAACCGTGCGCCGTGCGGTCAAGCTCGTCGAAGGAGCTACGGCCCGGGTCCGCAGAGTGCCCCATGGCAGACCCGCATCCACCAGGTGCCTTCGGGGAAGCGCGCCCTTCGGTTACCGGCGGTCCACGCTGCCAGCGCCCGCGCGTACTGCGCCTTGAATGCCCGGAGCCGCTTCACTGTTTCGGTAGCCGCCGCTCGATTCCCTGCAGCCGCAAACTGCGGGTTCAGGCTCCCAAACACCTCGTAGCTCCGGGCGCGCTTGGTGCTGCCGGTCGCGCACCCGCTCCGCGATGCGCTCACGCGCGAGCTCGGGTCCGTAGTCGAGCTCGAGCGCCACCGGCATCTCCAACCGAAGCTCGAGCTCCTCGGGCCACTCCGGGTTGTTGGGATCGAAGTAGTGCCTGGGCCGTTTGACTCGGATGACGCGCGTGCCGACCTGCGCGGGCAGGGTGTGGGACTCCGGCCAGTCTTTGGCGTATCGCACCGCTCCTGCTTCGACCGGGTTGGCGATGAGGTAGGCGATGGCCTCAATGGTTGCTTCAGCCGTCAGCAACGCATGGGCACCGCTACTGTCCTTGTTGAACACTTCTTCGGGCCAGCCGCAATAGGCCTTGGTGCACAACGCCAAGTAGCGATGAAAGGTCTGCAGGAACTTCGGGTACTCGCCCCGCACATCGGTGACGACCTCGTGCGAATGGGTCGACATGTATTTTAATCTATTTTAGCTTGATCCCGATGGGCTTAGAGAGCGCATTTCGTGCGTATCTCGGTGGACCGTGGGGCACCGGTTTATTTGGCATCTCTTTGTGCATTGCGGTCACATTCTGGGTCGCGTGCACAACATGTGCGCCAGTCGCAAGGTCACGCCGTCGACAGTCGCCTCCGGCGCCCTTGCGTTGACGGTGAACCGACCGTGAACGTTGCCCTGTGCATCGACGATCAGAGGCGGCCGCGATGCGCGCGCATTGCACGCGCTGGTGTTGGAGAATGAGCTCCCAAATCGCGAATAGCGATTGCGAATGCTCACGGCGCTATTGCGGCTCCCGTGCTCGCCTTCTGCGTTGAAGATCGAGGTCGCCTCGTAGGGGTCGCAGCTCAGGCACCCGAGAAACGTCTCACCGTAGTCATCACCTACCAGAAACAGAGGGAGCGGGCCCGATAGTGGAGGCGCTACGGGACCAGGATTTTCGGATGGCCCGTGTTTCGCCTCCTTGATGGCCACCGCCGCGGAAAGGGATACGTTCAACGCCTCTAAAGCTACGGCGGCCGCAGCGAGTCGCTGAGGACGCGTGCGACGCCGCTCCGCTCTTCGCTGCGCTCTCCGCTGCGCTTGGTCGGCCTCCCGCACCACGGGAATAGTGGAAGTGTCGGTTTGAACGGGATAGCTCGCGCAGCCGACGAGCGACGCAACAACGAAAATCAGGGCTAGCCGCATGATTGTCCTCCTGCTCGACAGACGCCGCAATCGCAGTGGTTGATTCATTGCTGATGGTCGATATGCACGCCCTTCCCGGTTCGCGCCCTGGCGACACGGCATTTCGTAGCGCGAAATCCGGGCGACACGACGTCGGTGGGGCTGCGCGCATTCGATGGAAGGGTATACTCGAGCGACTTGAGCTTCGACTCGCACGCCGGCAACACCGACCCGTTGAGCATCACCGTCCCGGACGGGTTCATGTGGCACGGCCAGTTGCGTCATCTGCTTCTGCTCGCCGTGCTTTTGCCCGGTGCGTGGGCCATCGCGGGCGGTAGCCTCGGTGACGGAAGCTTTCTCGGCATCACGGACGAAGTCTGGTTCATCGCCGCCGTCGCGGTTCCCGTCATCCAGCAGCTCGCAGTCGCGCTCCTCTGGCGCGCACAGTTGTGTAACGGCCTGCTCACGCGCACGTTCGGGGACGCCGGCTTCATCGTGTGGGGGCTCATCTTCTTCCCGCTGCTCGTGGCTCGGCCGTTGCTGATCGCGGCCGTTGGGCTGGCTGACGTCGGCACTCTGCCCATCCCCCGTGCGCTCGGTATCGCGCTCGGGAGCGCAATGCTTCTACCCGCCTTGTGGACCATGCACTCGGTCAAAAAGTATTTCGGCTTCGCACGCGCCCTTGGTGGCGACCACTTCTTCGAACGCTATCGGACGATGCCACTGGTTCGCGAAGGTGCTTTCAAATACAGCTCCAACGCCATGTACACCTTCGTGTTCATCGGTTTCTGGGGTATCGCCCTGCTCTGTCGATCACGTGCCGCCTTGGCGGTAGCGATGTTTCAGCACGCGTACATCTGGGTCCATTGGTACTGCACCGAGCAGCCTGACGGCGTCGTCCTCTACGGCCGCTCACCGGATGAGGATTGACGCAACGCCTGCCTCCCCCCGCCTCACGGCCCTTCTCCGCGGCCGCGCAAGCGTGTATCCTCGGTGGTCTCGCTTGATGAAGGAGAAGGCATGCGTGATGTGCGTCGATTTTTGGGTCTAGTCGTTCTGTTGATGTGCTCGCTGCCAGCCTGCAGCTCGGACGGCGGTGGCACCAACGGGTCACCTGGGACTGGTGGCTCTGCCGGGAGCGCTGGTGCGGGCGGCGCCGCGGGCAACGGCGGCGGCGTCGGCGGAAACGACAGGGCCGCCGACAACGACGGGCCGGTCATCGACTTTGCGGGAACCGTTGGACCCGAGGGCGGCTCGGTCGAGGCACACAGCGGCCGGGTCTCTCTCGACTTTTCGGCGGGGGCCGTTTCCGAGGACACCAACATCCGAGTGAGCCCGCTCGCCAACGTCGGCGTGCCGGGCATGGTGAGTCCCACCGTGTACGATCTTGGTCCCGACGGCGCGCTGTTCGACGCGCCGGTCACGCTCACGCTCGGCTACAACCAGTCCGAGGTCCCCGAAGGTTTCGACGAGACTAACTTCATCATGCTCGGGACCTCGCACGACACCGGCGAGCTGGTTCCGGTTCCCGGCAGCACGGTCGACCCGGAAGCCAACACCATCACGGCGACGATCTCTGGTTTCAGCACGTTCGGGATGGCGATTTCGAACTGCACTTTCGACGGCAATCCTCTCGTGCCGTGGTGTCCTCCGCGATGCGGGCCCACGCCACCGACCTTCCCAGACGACCCGGGCGGCGAGCTCGACACGTCGTTTGGCACCAACGGCACGTTCACGTTCGATCTCGGCGCCAACGCGGGCAACACGGAAGTGGAAGATCTGATCATCGATGACGAAGACAGGCTCCTCATCGCCGCACAGGTAGTCCGAGCAAGCGTGATACGCGTCTTGCCCGACGGTGAAGGGCTCGACACGAGCTTCGGGGACGAGGGCATCGCGCGGTACACCGACACAGCCAATAGTCTCGTCGAGTCGATGGCACTCAGGACGGACGGACGGATCGTGCTTTACGGCCTGCGCCAACCCGCAGGCGGCGGTCTCCCTCTGCTGCTCGCTCGCTTTCTTCGCGACGGCCAGCTCGATCCCTCCTTCGGCGAGGATGGTGTCGTCCTCGACCTGCGTCTGGATCGACTCTCCGCGTTCGGCGACGTCGCAACGCTCCCAGACGGGCGCGTCCTCGTCTTTGATGCGTTCGGCCTTTTTCGGTTCTTGGAAGACGGGTCCCCTGACTCGAGTTTTGGGACGGAAGGCCTCGTCGTTCCCGAGAGTTTCGGGTCGGTCGGCAACGTGCTGCGCCGGGCGCCCGATGACTGGATCGGCACCTGGTTTGGCAACACACAGATCATCAATTCGGATGGCAGCGCCGGAGCCATCTACAGGAACACGCAGAGTGGCGTATCCGTGGGAGGCTTGGAAGAGATCGGCGGAGGGCTCTACGTGCTGGGCGGCGGCCGCGGGTCCGGCAGCGGTCCGGATGCAACTTCCGACGTGTACGCAGCTCGCTTGCGTCCCGGCGACGAGCCCGGATCGCTCGAGTTCGACCCCTGTTTCGGCGGCACTGGCTCACGGGCCTACGACTTCGGCGGCAGCGAGGGCGGGGCCGCATCCGCGGTCCAAGCCGACGGGCGCGTCGTGATCGTGGGGGGCGCGAGCATCGACGGCGGTGACATCGACCTCATCGTAGTCCGCATTCGACCCGACGGTGAGATCGACCGAGGCTTCGGGACCGACGGCATCGTCTACCTCGACTTCGGAGGTGATGACGTCGGCCGCGGCGTCGCGATCGACGACCAAGGTCGCATCGTCGTGGTCGGAACCTCGCTCGTGGGCGACCGCCTCTTCGGCGAAGAGACTGTCGTCATGGCCCGGCTGCTGCCGTGAGCGCGCGGATGGGGACTCGCGCCCGGTGTCGTCCTCGTGGTAGTGTTTCACGCGGATGCCCGCACTGGGCGACTCACGATGAAGGGAATCCCATGGTTCACGAGAGGGTACTCGTAGGCATGCTGGCTCTAGCTCTCGGAGCCTGGGGCTGCGACAGCGATTCGGGTGACGGTTCCGCTGGAGCAGGTGGCACCGGAGGTTCAGCTGGCTCCGCTGGCTCGGGCGGAACTGCGGGCTCGGGCGGCGCGTCGGGCATGGGTGGTAACGGCGGCACGGGCGGTGGCGGCATCACCACCAAGTGCAACGAGGACCCCGACTTGTCGACGGCGACGAGCGTGGAGTTTCCTGCTCGGTTTTGGGATTGTTACGACACGGCGGACACGGACATCGGGCCTTCGGTCGAGTCGTGTTTGCAGGAACCACCTCCTCTCTCTTCGGACTGCGCGGGCTGCTACGGTGACTACGCCGAGTGCATCGATACGGACTGCGGCGAAAGCTGCAACGGCCGGGGAGCGAACACAGCGGCCTGCAGTCAATGCTTGCTGACGGGTTGCAACATTGCCTTGACTTCGTGCACGGGCGTCGCCTCCCCTGCCGTGCAGCCACAATCGAACCCCTAGCGAAAACCTTGGCGGAATACCAGGCGTCGTCCGCGACTCGCACTACGAGCGCCCGACCACAGAAGCTACCCGTCAGAATCCGGGAGCGACGGAATGAACAGCCGGAGCATCATCTCGGTGTGGGCCTCGATGTAGTCTTCCGAGAATGGATCCTCGCCGGTCGCTAGTCGAACCTGGGGTGCGAGGGCGTACGGAGTCGAAACCGCGCCAATGAGAACGTAGAAGACGTGAGTCATTGGCCCGGGGGACGGTCCGCCCAGAGACTCGATGCCTTGAAACACTCCCTCGAGAACCGAGGCCATGGGAACGACGTGCTTCGCGACGAGCCACTCGAGGCGCTCGCTCGGCCCGGTTCCCTCTTGGAGCATGAATCGATGGAGCTCCGGGTGAGCGGCCGCGAAACGGACGAACTCCGTGAGCAGGAGCCGTGCGGTCGTGAGCACATCGACGCCATCGAGCCCCGCCAGTCGGGCGCCGAGTCGTTCCCGCAGGAGCCCGAACAGCCCTTCGCCCGCGGCCTTCCAGAGCAGGTCCTTGGTCCCGAAGTGATAAGGGACCGCGGACTGGGCCACGCCTGCGCGCGAGGCGATCTCTCCCGTCGAGGCTCCCTCGAACCCCTTTTCGGCGAACTCCCCGATCGCGGCCTCGATCAATCGGGCGCGGGTTTCGAGCGCGCGGCGCTGCGGCCTGCGGGTGGAGGCGTGGTTCATCATTCGATTAATTTAGCTTGACCTACCTAGAAAAGCAATATAATTGGGTCAATCAAACTAAAAATGTCCGCCCGGGTGGAGCCGGAACCCCACTTGTAGGAGACGGAGCGATGCAGAAGACGATGAACGAGATCTCGGAAACGTGTTGGCTGGAAGGTTCGCGGCGTTCGCTCGCCAAGAGCGCCAAGCTTCGGACAGCGTGGATCGCGATGGGTGCGGTTTGTGCGTCCGTGGCGCTCGGCTGCAGCGAAACCTATGCCGCCAACGAGGGTACCGAGGACGGCCCCCCGCTGGTCATTCGCGACATCGAGGACATCCGGGACCAAGTGATCGTCGAGGACGACGTCGGCGTGATCGTGCGAGACGGGACGCGCCTTTCGGCCAAGGTGTTCCGACCCGTAGCCGAGGGGCAGTACCCGGTCATCATGATGCTGACCGCCTACGGGAAGGACAGGGGGCCCGATCAATACCCTAGGGCGATTGAGTTCGGGGAGCGGCCGGATTTTGACTCTGGCACCATCGAGGTGAGCGAGTGGACATCGTGGGAGGCGCCCGACCCGGCTACCTGGGTGCCCTCCGGCTATGCGGTGGTCTACTTGGACGTGCGCGGCTACCTCGCCTCCGAGGGCGAGGCGGGCGTGCTCAGTCCGGAGGATGGCGAGGACTTCTACGACGCCATCGAGTGGGCCGGCGCACAGGAGTGGAGCAACGGCAACGTCGGTCTCCTGGGCGTATCGTACCTCGCGATCTCGCAGTGGGTCGCCGCGACGGCCAACCCGCCAAGCTTGAAAGCGATCGCGCCCTGGGAGGGCCAGACGGACGCCGTTCGGGAGGTGCTCTATCACGGAGGTGTTCCCGAGACCGCGTTCGTCGAGTTCTGGATCGGCCGGGTGAACAGCCTAGCCAATACGCCCCCCCTTCCCGCTGACATTCTGCTGACCCTCCACCCGAACATGCCAGAGCTTCTGCCCTTCCTACCGACGGTCGGGATTGCGCTCGACCAGGTCACGGCCCCGGCGCTGATCTGCGCCTCTTGGTCGGATCACGGCTTGCACACCCGGGGCTCGTTCGAGGCCTACAAGCAGATCCCGTCCGAGCAGAAGTGGATCTACAACCATGGGCGAGCGAAGTGGGACGTCTTCTACAGCGATGACGCGATCGCGGCTCAGAAGCAGTTCTTCGACCATTTCCTCAAGGGCGAAGACAACGGCATGGACGAGGTGCGTTCGATCCGCCTCGAGGTGCGCGAGAGTCTCGATGAGTATCAGGTGCGGTATGAGGACGAATGGCCAATTTCCCGCACCGAGTACGAAGAGCTCTATCTAGACGCCGCGTCCGGAGCGCTCCGTGAGGACCTGCCTGCGGACACGGTCGTGGCCGAGTACGCCCCGCTCGAGGGAGCGGCGACCTTCACCATCACCTTCGACGAGGACACCGAGCTGACCGGAAACATGAAGCTGAAGCTATGGGTCTCGGCGAACGAGGGGACCGACATGGACCTCTTCGTCGGCGTCGAGAAGCTCGACACGAACGGCGAGGCCGTTCATTTCCGCGGCAAGGCTGGCTTCGCGGAGACCCCGGCGGCGCTCGGCTGGCTGCGCGTATCAGAGCGAGCCCTGGACGAAAGCCGCTCGACGCCGCAGCAACCGTGGCTTTCGCACGATAACCCCCAGCCACTCACCCCGAACGAGATCGTGCCCGTCGAGGTCGAGATTCTCCCGAGCAGCACGCTCTTCCGCGCAGGAGAGTCGCTCCAGGTCATCGTTCAGGGCCAGGACCTCTTCGAGCATCCGTCGCTCGCCCACGACCATTCGGACGACGTCAACCGGGGCACGCACTCGATCCACACCGGCGGGCAGTACGACTCGCACCTGCTCGCGCCCGTCGTGCGCTGAGACGGCGGGAGCAGATCAGCCATGAAGCTAGACCCCGTCGAGCGCTGGTCGCCTGAGATGAGTCACGAAGAGGCATCCTGGCGCGTACGTTTGACACGCCGTCGATTCGTTAGTTCCGCTCTCGCGGCGCCCGCGTTGCTGGGGGCGGCCGCAACGGCCCCGACCACCGCACGAGCAGCCGAGCGCGCCTATCTGCAGCCCCAGCCCGAGGCCGATTGGCACGCCTACCTCACAGAGACTGAACGCAGACACCCGCTCGCGAAGTACTGGTACCGCTTCACGCCGATTGCGGACGACGTGCGGTCGGCGCTCGAGGCGGGACCGATCCATCCGGACGACATGCTGCCATGGGAAGCGCGCGCGCAAATCGCCGACGCGTCACCTCCTGGTGCCGCGAACGGCTGGTGCGTGCTGCCGGACGGGTCGCAGTACGTCGCGGTGCAGACGCGCTTTTCGGGCTGCACCGCATCCATGCTGGACTGGTGGTTCGTGTGGGGCCAGCGCGAAGAGATCATCCGCTACAAGATCTGGAGTCCCGGCGCCCATGTATCCATGTCCGAAAGCCCGACGCCGGGCTTCCAGCATCGCCCCGACGACAAGCCCTTTTGGGGGCTCAGCCGCTTTCCGGTCGAGGACGTGGGTCTGGGCGTCGCACGGCTGCGCCTCGATTTCGTTCGCCCGGAGGCGTTCGGCTTCGGGGCGATCCGCAACGGCGATAGCGCGGTCTGCGTACGCGTCGGCCTGCCGAACGGACGTCTAAAGCACACCGACATGGTCCACTACGCACGCGCCGACGAGGACGGTTTCGAGCTGCGCAGCCGGTTCTGGATGGCGCGCGACTTCGAAGCCATGGCCGGCGGCTGGCCCATCGCGGCTGCCGTTGCGGACAACAGCTTCATGAAACGAAGACTCCTTCCGCAACACGCAGCGCGAGGCCTGGCATGGCATTGCGCGACGGAATACCACCACCTCGCAAGCTTCCTCGCGGAGCTGTACGGCGAGTACGGGCAGGATCCACCCTAGGCGCTGGGGTCACATTCCCCGTTCAAGCAGCGTGCTAGCCGCCTGAACGGCACTCGTGCTTCGGGGCTCAATCGCAGTGGTGGTCGCGGTCATCGTCGCTGCAATCATCCTTGCAGGCGTCTTCACGATGGTCGCACGCGTATTTGCAGTCGCCGTAGTGGTCGTCGCACCCGTCTTTGCACTCGTCGTAGTGATGGTCGCACCCGTCTTTGCAACTCACGTAGTCGTGATCGCAGGCCTCCTTGCAGGCCGAGTCATCGGGGTGGCACCCGTGCTTGCAGGCTTCGTAGTGGCGGTCGCATTCGTGCTTGCAGCCCTCGTAGCCGTGGTCGCACTCGTCCTTGCAGCCCTGGTAGCCGTGATCGCACTCGTCTTTGCAGCGGTCGTCGTCATGAGGGCTGCAATCGCAGTCGCAGCCCGTGCCGCCGGTGCCACCCATGCCGCCCATGCCGCCCATGCCGCCCATGCCATCGCATTGCGCATCCGACTCAAACCACTCTCCGTAGCCAGGGCCATCACCGCTTCGGTTGTTCCCGGCCTTGACCCACGCGCCCTTGATCACTCGGTCGGCCACGCCGATGGTGATGCATTGGCTGTCGACGTCGTCGAACTTGCGATGCTCGCCATCGTAGAACTCGAGCACGACGTTCGAGATGTCCTTGCACGATGAGGCGTGGATGGCGTGGCACTCGAATTCCACCTCGATGTGCCCCACCGAGCCACCGTACGGGCATTCGAGCTTCGGGTCGCAGTTGCAGTGGTGCCCGCCGTCGTAGTGGCCGCCATCGTCATCATCGCATTCGTCTTCGCACGCGTCTTCGCACTCGTACTCGCACTCGTCGTAGTGGTAGTCGCACCCGTCCTTGCACTCGTCGTAGTGGTGGTCGCATTCGTCTTTGCAACCATCGTAGTGATAGTCGCACGCGTCCTTGCACCCGTCGTAGTGGTGACCGCACGCTTCCTCGCAGCCCGGGTCATGTGGGTCGCACTCGTACTTGCAAGCTTCGTAGTCGCGGTCGCACTCGTGCTTGCAGCCCTCGTAGCCGTGATCGCACTCGTACTTGCAGCCCTCGTAGCCGTGATCGCACGCGTCTTCGCAGCGGTCGTCGTCGTGCGGTTTACAGTCGCAGTCGCATCCCATGCCACCCATGCCGCCGGTGCCGGCCATGCCACCCATGCCGCCGGTGCCGTCCATGCCACCCATGCCACCGGCGCCGGCCATTCCCCCGGTGCCATCCATGCCGCCAAAGCCTCCGCTTCCGCCGGCGCCACCGTGGCCATCGCAGTCCAGGCCGGAGTCAAAACGCTCTCCGTAGCCGGGGCCATCGCCGCTGCCGTTGTTGCCGGCTTTTACCCAGACGGTCGCGATGTTGCGGTCGCCACCACCGAAGGTCCCGTAGTGCCCCTTCAGCCCATCGAACTTCTGATGATCTCCATCGTCATAGGCCAAGACGACGTTCGAGAGGTCCTTGCACGAGACGACGTGCACCTCCGCGCAGTCGAAGTGAACCGCGATGGGGCCGGTCGGGCCACCTCGAGGACAATCGAGGCTACACTCGCCGTGATCGACCTCGCCTCCCATCTGCCAATCGTCACACTGATCGTCTGCGGGCCAGTCGCCGCAGTCGTTGCCCTCGCATTCGACATCGTTGCGCGGCATGATCGCGAGTCCGTCGCCTGCTGCGGGGTCGCTTGCCGAAGAGCAGCCGAGGAGTGCGCCAAGAAGAAGAACCAGACCGAGGTGGAGCTTAGACATAGCGGGGAGGTTAGAGTCAGGCGCCGCTCGCTTCAAGAAGAGCGACGCCTAAGTGACGAACAATTACCGACGGGTGTGCTACCCAACCCAGTTCAGTCGGATAAGTCCAATCCCGCTATACTTCTGAACGAGCGCGCCTCCCGAGCCGTTCACAGTAGCGTCGATTCGTTCTTGTGGGCGGACCAGTTTGGCAACCCATCGTCGAAGCCGAACAGCCATGGGAAGGCGAGCCACCTCCGGCGGCCCTCGTCTTCGATGCCGCGTCAGTCACAGCGCGACTATAGCCGAGAATTGAACCCCCTCGTGGCGGCCTCGATCGGTCGCTACCCAGCGGGCCTCCGTTCGTGATATCGACAACCTCAGCCGCGTTGCCTGTGCACGGCGTCGCATCAGGAGGAAGGGATGGGCAAGAGGCTCTACGACATCGACAACCCGCCCCCGTTGGGGGAGGTCCCGGAGCAGATGCACGCGTGGCTGATTCGGCCCGAGCGTTTTGGCGAGCCGGTTAGTAGCTTCAAGCAAGAGGTCGTCGACGTTCCAGAAATCCGCGACGACGAGGTTCTGGTCTACGTGATGGCCGCGGGGGTCAACTACAACAACGTCTGGGCCGCGACCGGCGTGCCCCAGGACGTCGTCGCCGCGCGGCAGAAGGCCGGGGAGGCCGAGCCCTTTCACATCGGTGGCTCCGATGCGTCCGGCATCGTTTACAAAGTCGGCGCCAAGGTCTCGAACTTGGCCGTGGGAGACGAGGTGGTGATTCACTGCGGGACCTGGAGCGCGGAGTGCGCGATCGTGAGGTCAGGTGGAGATCCCACCTATTCTCCAACGTTCCGGACCTGGGGCTACGATACCAACTGGGGAAGCTTCGCCCAGTTTACCCGTGTCCAGGCGCACCAGTGTCTGCCGCGCCCCAAACACCTGTCCTGGGCCTCATCCGGGTCGTACATGGTCGTCGGCGCCAGTGCGTACCGAATGCTCGCCGGCTGGGGACGCCACGCGGTGCGCCCGAACGATGTCGTGCTCTGCTGGGGCGGTGCCGGTGGCCTCGGCTCGATGGCGATCCAAATCGCAAGCGCCATGGGTGGCGTTCCCATCGCGGTCGTGAGCTCCGACGACAAGGCGGAGTACTGCAAACGCTTGGGTGCGAAGGGCTCGATCAATCGCAGGCGCTTCGGCCACTGGGGTATCTTGCCCCACTGGAAAGACCAAGCTGGCTATGCCAAGTGGCGTGCGGAGGCGCGGGCTTTCGGCGAGGCGATCTGGGAGATTCTCGGGGAGCGGCGCAATCCGCGCATCGTGTTCGAGCATCCGGGCGAAAGCACGATTCCGACGAGCATTTACGTATGCCAACGGGGTGGGATGGTCGTGATCTGCGCGGGCACAACCGGCTACAACGCCAGCGTCGACCTGCGCTACCTTTGGACGCGTCAAAAGCGCCTCCAGGGCTCGCACTTCGCGAACGACGACCAGGCGCGTGCACTCAACGAGCTCGTTGCAGCTAAGCGGGTGGACCCGTGTACGAGCCAGGTCTTTGCGTGGGATGACTTGGCCCACGCCCATCAATTGATGCATGAGAACCGCCACCCGTACGGGAACATGGCCGTTCTCGTCGGCGCTCAGGCCGTGGAAGCCAGCGTACCGGTCGAAACCCGGGACAGCGTTCCCGAGGTCACGTACCGACAACCCCGCCTCGAGCTCAGCCCGGGCGAGACGCACCCCCATCGCACACTCGTGGGCGAGGCGATGCACGAGGGCCTCGTCACGTGCTCGGTCGATGCCAAGCTGGCTGAGGTGGCGAGATTGCTGCTCGACAACCACATCCACGCTGCCGTGGTAACCAAAGATGACACGGCAATCGGAGTCGTGTCCCAAACCGACCTGGTGCTCGCACGCCAAGGTCGCTCTCGGCAGCAAGCGGGGGCGCTGACCGCGGGCGACGTGATGACACCAGACCCCTTGACCTGCGAGCCCGACATGCTGCTTGCGGATGCGGTCACCCTGATGGCTCGCCAGGGAATTCATCGCTTGTTCGTAACGAGGCCAGAGAATCCGAATGTGCCGGTGGGCGTTCTTTCTTTTACCGACATCTTGAAGCGGATCGCACGGCCCAACTAGCCCGATTTCCTCCATCGACTGCGCGCCGAGTCGGGGCGGGTTCGATGTGTTCGAATTGCGATGGCTCCACCCGCTCCCTTGGCTTACATTCCCCATCTCCTACAGCAGCGCCCGCGGAGGCGGGTGCGTGAGGTTACCTGTAGAGGAAAACATGCTGCGACGATCTCTGCTCTTCGTTCCCGGAATAGCCAAGGCGCGGTTTGACAAGGCACGGGCCTCCGGTGCAGACACGATTCTCTTCGACTTGGAGGATTCCGTCCCACCAGATGCAAAGCAAGCAGCGCGCGAGCATGTCTGCGCGACCCTCGGTGAGGGCGGCTTCGGTGACTCCGAGCCGGCCGTCCGCATCAACGCACCCGGGACACCTCATCACGATGCCGATCTGCGCGCGGTGGCCGCTGCAGGTGCACGAGCGATCATGGTCCCGAAGTCCGAGCGCGTGGAGGACCTTCGTGCGGCGGCGGCCACGCTCGACGCGCTCGAGGTCGAGTCGCGAATTTTGGCGCTGCTGGAAACGCCCCGCGGGGTGGTTCGCGCTCTCGAGGTGGGCGAGGCCACGCCTCGCGTGGACGCGCTGTGCTTCGGACACGCCGACTTTGCTCTAGAGATGGGCGTTCCCGCCGATGACCCGGGCAGCGGGGTGCTCTTCCACGCGCGCTGCTCGGTCGCGATGGCCGCGCGCGCCTGCGATGTACAGCCAGTCGACAACGTCTGCCTCGCTGTTCGAGACGAGCAGGCCTTCCGGGATGACGTCCGGCTCGGCATCCAGCTTGGCTTCGAGGGCAAGTTGTGCATTCACCCGTCGCAGGTAGCGATCGCCAACGAGCTCTACACGCCAACACCCGAGCAGGTAGAATATGCAGATCGCGTCGTCTCCGGCTGGCAGACCGCGCGCTCCGAGGGGCTCGGGGTCTTCACACTCGACGGCAAGATGGTCGACGCCCCGCTCGTGCGCGCACAGGAGCGAATCCTCGCCAGAGCGCGGAGAGCAGGCCTGATTGCCGAGAGTACACGCGCCGAGACCACGCCCGCGTCCGTGAAATCGTTGGAGGCGCCGAAATGAATGCGACTCGCGTCGACGTAGATGGCCCTTACTTCGAGGACTTCGCGCCTGGGCAGGTGTTCGACGACGCCCCGGCCGTGACGCTCACCTCGGGCTTCGCCGCGCTCCATCAAGCGTTCTTCGCCGAGCGGCTACGCCTGCCCTTGGACGTCGAGCTCTGTCGGTCCGTCACAGGACACGATGCCCTCGCCAGTCCGAGCCTCGTCACCAACATTGCGATCGGGCAAAGCACCTTTCCCTCGCAGCGGGTGCGGGGCAACCTGTTCTATCGGGGGTTGGTCCTTCGGCAGCCGAGCTACGTCGGAGACACGCTTCGAACCGTCACCAAGGTGGTGGCCCTCAAGCAGAATCGCATCAAGCCCGGCCGCGCCGCCACCGGCATGGTGGTGCTCGAGATGACGGTAACCAACCAGCGTGACGAAACCGTGCTCCACTTTTGGCGCTGTCCGATGATCCCCTGCCGTGACCCGGAGGCAGATACTGGGCACGCAGACTCCTTCGACGCAATCCCCGCCGAGCTCGACATGGAGACCGTCCGCGCCGCCGTCCCTTCCGAATGGAATCTAGCCAGATACCGCGAAACGATCCCTGGCGTTCATTTCGCTGACGTCCCGGAAGACACGACTTACGTCCTGCGGGCCCGCGACACCGTCACATGCGCACCCGAGCTGGTCCGCATGACCCTCAACATGGCCTACACGCACGGCGACCCCGCGGCGAGCGCCTACGGCAAGCGCCTGGTCTACGGCGGCCACACGATCTCGATGGCAGGCGCTCAGCTATCGCGCGCGCTCCCCAACCTGGTCACGCTCGTCGGTTGGCGGCACTGCAATCACACCGCGCCCGTCTTCGAGGGCGACGTGCTGCGGACCGAAGCGACCGTCGCGGCCAAACGACCGCTTGCGGCGGGAGGGGGTCTGGTCGAGCTGCAGGTATCTGTGTTTGCGGAGCGCGGCCCAGACGCGCCGAAAGCCGAACACGATGTCCAAGTCTTGGATTGGCACGTCATCGCTGCGATGGCGTAGGGAGGGTATGTGAGCACTTGGCGAGAGACCTGACATGAGCGGCGGTATCCTCGAAGGCATGCGCGTGATCGAAGGCTCGGCCTTTGTCGCTGCTCCACTCGCGGGCATGACGCTGGCCCAGATGGGAGCGGACGTCATTCGCTTTGACCCGTTGGGCGGTGGGCTCGACTACCGCCGCTGGCCCGTCACCAAAGACAACGAAAGCTTGTTCTGGGCGGGCCTCAACAAGGGCAAGCGCTCCATCGCGGTCGACATGCGCTCGGAACGGGGCCGTGCGCTCATCACAGACCTGGTTTGCGCGCCCGGCGACAATGGCGGCCTGTTCGTCACCAACTTCCCGGCGCGCGGCTGGCTCGACTACGAGGGCCTGCGCGAGCGGCGCCCAGATCTGATCATGATCAATCTCGTGGGGGCGCGCGAAGGCTCGAACGCGGTCGACTACACGGTGAATCCGGCCGTGGGGTTTCCGAGGGTCACCGGCCCCGTCGAGTGGGACGAGCCGGTGAACCACGTCCTTCCGGCATGGGACTGCATCTCCGGGCAGATGCTGGTCGTCGCGCTTCTGGCCGCCGAACGACACCGCCTCCGAACGGGAGAGGGCCAGTACGTGCGCCTCGCCCTCAAGGACGTCGCGCTCGCCATGATCGGCAACCTCGGCAAGATCGGGGAAATCGTCATCAACGATTCGGACCGGCCGCGCTTTGGAAACTACCTCTATGGCGCATTCGGGCGGGATTTCGTGACGGCGGACGGCGAGCGCGTGATGGTCGTGGCGCTGACGAGCCGCCAGTGGAAGGGGCTCCGGAAAGCGACGGGGTTGCAGGGGGAGTTCGATGCCGTCGGCGCCCGACTGGGTCTCGATCTCGACGAGCCGGGCAACCGCTGGCACGCGGCTCGCGAGCTAGCGGGCGTGCTCGAGGCATGGTTTCGGGTCCACGATCTCGAGGCCGTCCGAAAAGCCTTTGACGACAACGCCGTGTGCTGGGACCGCTACCGAACGATCCGCGAAGCCGTCTCCGAGGAGTGCACCCCTCAGAGCGAGCTGTTCAGCGTGCTCGAGCAACCGGGGATCGGCCGCTACCCCGTTCCGGGTACTCCCTTCGACTTCTCGTCCCAGGACCGCGTCGCTCCGGTCTGTGCCCCGGCGATCGGCGAGCACACCGAAGACGTGCTCCGAGAAGTCCTCGGCCTGGACGACGCGGCCATCGCCAAGCTGCGCGACGAAGACAAGGTCATCGGCCCATAGCGACCGCTGCGCGCGGCCCTAAAGCCCGAGCGGCACACTCTTCACGCGCGGCGACGCTACCAGTCTTCCTTGAAGGGGCGGACGTCGACTTCGAATGACCAGGCTGATTTCGGTTGGGTGACCAGGTGGTAGACCGTGTGGGCGATGTCGCTCGGCCGCAGTCGCGCGCCCTCATCGCTGCTTTGCTCGTCGGTCCCAATACCACCATCGACGATGACGAGGGCGACGTGGATGCCCTCGGGGCCCAGCTGCCGCGCGAACGACTGCGCCAGGCTTCGCTGGCCGGCCTTCGCGGATGCAAACGCTGCCGTGAACGGCTTTCCGCGGAGGGAGGCTGTCGCACCGGTGACGATGATTGCGCCGCTGCCTTTCTCCCGCATGGAGCCAACGACCTCACGGGTGCTCTGCAAAAGTCCGCGGACGTTGATCTGCCAACCTCTCTCGAAATCGTCGTCGGACACGTCGTCAAAGGTCCCAAACTTTCCGGAGCCCGCGTTGTAGAGCAGGACGTCGACCTCACCGAGCTCGTCGCGGATCAGTGCGAACGCCTGCTTGATCGCGCTGGGATCGGTCACATCACAGGCGTAGGCTCTGCCGCCAATCTCGGCCGCGAGGCCGCTGGAATAGTCGGTCGAGCGTGACAGGAGCGCCACGGAATAGCCCTCCTGTGCAAAACGCTCGGCGAACGCGCGCCCGTTCTTCGGCCCGATTCCAACGATGACACAGACTGGTTTACCCATACTGGGTTCCTAGGGCCCGAGACCGCGCTGCACAGTGGACGCGAAAGAGTCTGTTTTCGACGCGGCGATGGCGAGGAGCCCGCAACGTGGCCCGGTTCGCGTGATTTCCAGGCCCCTTTGGATCGGGCCAGGTCCCTGCCCTACACTGTTTGGGGGGTAGTAACCACGGTGTCCAGGTTCAGACTTCGATATCAGTCCACTCATCTCGAGCTGCCGCTTGGGGAGTTTTCGATCGGGCGGAGCTCGAAGTGCAGCCTTTCGCTTGCCGACGCGCTGGTGTCACGAAGGCACGCCGTGCTTCACGTGGAGCCCACGGCGGTCTTCATCGAGGACCTGGGAAGCCGAAACGGGGTTGTGGTGAACGGTGCAGCCGTCGATCGCCGATGCCGCTTGACCCACATGGATCGCATCTACATCGGCCCGCAGGAGCTCGTTCTGATCGACCCGGCCAAGATGACGGACCAGCAAGAGACCGGGCCGCATGTGGTCTGCGGCGGTTGTGGCGGTGTGAACGGAGCCTCCAGGCGGTTTTGCGGAGAGTGCGGTAAACGACTCGCCTCGGCAGCGAGTGACACCTACAAAGAACCGCGTCGGCCCGTGATGCCGCCGTCCTGGGACGAACCTGAAGCAACCGGCACGGCCAAGGCCGCCGACGTCATGGAGGGCATCGCGTCCAAGGCGATCAGCATGGGCCGGTACGAGGAGGCCGAACGGATCTTGCTTCCGTTCATGGACACGCTCTTGGGGCGAGCGATGCGCGAGAGCTCGTTTGGCCCATCTGACGACCCGGAGGCAGACGCCGTCTTCAATACGGCAATTGGAAATGCGCTCGACTTGGCGCGCGGGCTGGGTGAGCCGAAGTGGATCGACTGGGTGTTTCGGATGCACGTGGCGACGGGCCGCCTGATGAGCGCGGACACCATCGAAACGCTTCACCGAGTGGTGCGCGACCAGGAGTATCACAGGCCGCGGTTCGTGCGCGCATACCTGGAGGTGATTCGGAGCCAGGCCGCCGCCTACGGCCCATCAGAGAGGTTTCGCGCCGGACGCCTCGACGGACTTGCAGAGGTCATCGAGGCGAGGCGCTGAGCGCCCCGCGCGGGGTCTTTCCGTCACCGCTCGAGCGCATCTTCCATACGCTTGCTGTAGTCCCAAGAAGCCATCCATTTGGGCTCGAGCCGAACGATGAGCTCTTCGTCGGCGCGCGCGAGCAAGAAGCGGCCGAGGCTGGAGTCGGTGGAGCTTAGGTAGCGCTCGAGGAGACGTTCGAGAAGCTCAGCGGCGCCGCCTGATTCCAGACGTGCTGTGGCTTGTCCGCGCACGCCGCGATACGGCGGCTCGTCCGGGGCGATTTCGAAGGCGCAGCGCGGATCCGCCTCCAAGCGCTTCGTGATCCTCGCATCCCGGTGCACCACCGCGAACAGCTCGTCCTCCTCGGCCAGGAACCAAAGGGACAGGACGATGGGGAAGCCGGTGTCGGTGTTGGCGGCAAGCTGCATGGGAATACGAGTCTCAGCGAGGAACCTCTGAACGCGCGCCTGGTCCCAGGGGCCCGAGAGGCGAATCGATGGTGACGAGACTGCGCCCATGGTGTCTACTCAGCTCATAGGTCGCGTCTCCCTCGGACGCAAAGAGCAGTATGCTCAGCGCTCACCGAAAGTTTTCGTCCGAACACCTTACGTTTCGGCGTTCGCAGCTCCAGACTGGGGCTTAGCCATGGCCCGCGCGCACAGCTCCAGCAGCCGCATCATCGCATTCGTGGCGATGACCCTGGTCTCCTCAGCAGCCGCCTCCCCCCTCGACGATACCCTCGGTCCGGCCCCTCGTGAGGAGGGCGGTCGCTTCATGAACTTCGCCGGAGCGATGCCCGAGGTCGATGCCTCGGTGACCCTTCCCTTCTTTGTTCGCCGGGTCGCAAGCTCTTTCGCAGAGATTCCGAGTGCGCTCGATCGCGTGCCCAACGACGGAGCCTGGTTGCGCGAAAACGCAACCCACAGTGAGCCCACGGTGACGTGGATTGGCCACGCCACCCTCCTCGTTCAAATGGGTCATCTCACATTCCTGACCGATCCGATCTGGTCGGACCGAGCGAGTCCGGTCTCCTTTGCCGGGCCGAAGCGAATCGTGGAGCCAGGTGTCGCGATCGGCGATCTCCCCCCCATCGACTTCGTCGTGGTCTCCCACAACCACTACGACCACCTGGACCTTCCAAGCTTGGTCACGCTCTCGGAGCGAGATCCAAACACGCGCTTCTATGTTCCCTTGGAGAACGGCGACCTGCTTCGCGAAAATGGAATCGACAACGTCGAGGAGCTCGACTGGGGCCAGCACGCAGAGCACGAGGGTGTGCGCGTCTACTGCTTGCCGGCGCAGCACTGGAGCAAGCGTGGCATCGGTGACGATCGGCAGGCCCTCTGGTCGTCGTGGGCAGTGGTCGGTGCGGAGCGGAAGTTCTTTTTCGCGGGGGATACCGGCTACTTCGACGGGTTTACGCGCATTGCGAAGGCGCTCGGCCCATTCGATCTCGCAGCCGTGCCGATCGGCGCCTACGAGCCGACCGAGATGATGAAAGCCTCGCACATGAATCCCGAAGAAGCAGTCCAAGCGGCGATCGACCTTCGCGCCCGTGCCGCCGTCGCCATGCACTACGGCACATTCAAGCTATCGGACGAGCCTCTCGACGAACCAGCCACCCGCTTCAAGAATGCGGCGTCCGAAGGAGCTCTCGGGAACGAGGCGGCCTGGTTGCTCCAAATCGGTGAAACGCGCGCGTTCTGACGCCAGCGAGCAGACCTTCGCGTGGGCCGAGCCGGCCAGCGCGGGGCTCGCTCACGGCCGTGCGGGCTTGACATGGCCGTGGTAGCGACGTCAGATGAGCCCACATCACCCAAGGAGATACGCATCGCCAAAAAGGCACAGCGGAGGCGCAAGCGGATGGCTTTGCGCAGGCGTCGACCCGAAGCCCTCGGCTTGGCACCCGGGAGCATCACAGCCGTCCCGGGCGCGCCGCCTGCCGTCATTCGCGTCATCTCTTACGATGCAGATGGGGTCGACGAGCGTTCCGTCGAGCGCGTCTCCGATTTGAAATCCATTCGTGAGCGGAGCACGGGGGTGAGCTGGATCAACGTCGACGGCATCGGCGACCCGGAGTGCCTGTCTCAGCTCGGCGAATTGTTCGGCCTTCACGCGCTCGCCCTGGAAGACGTGGTTAACGTTCATCAGAGGCCGAAGTTCGAGGACTACGGCAACACCGACTTCGTCGTGCTGCGCATGCCGTCGCTGAGACCACAGCTCGATCTCGAGCAGGTGAGCGTGTTCGTTGGCGATCGCTTCGTGATCACCATCCAAGAGAGGCCCGGGGATTGCTTCGATTTCTTACGCGACCGAATTCGGAATGGGAAAGGACGAATCCGCCGACGCGACGGAGCCTATCTCGCGTACTCGGTGCTCGATGCCATCGTCGAGACCTTCTACCCCGTCGTCGAGGGCTACAGCGATCAGCTCGAGGAGATCGAAAGCAGAGTGCTGGCAAACCAGACCGAGAACGTCGTTGCGGAGGTCCACGCTGTTCGTCATGATTTGAGGGCTCTGCGACGCGCGGTGGGCCCCACACGCGAGGTGCTGAGCGCCATGGCCCGTGCAGACGCCAGCGACTCTCAGGGCGATACGCACATCTTCCTCCGAGATTGCCACGACCACGCCGTTCAGCTGATGGAGGCTCTCGATACGAACCGGGAGCTCGCCTCGAGCCTGATGGACATGCATCTCTCGAACGTGAGCATGCGCATGAACGAAGTCATGAAGGTTTTGACCATCATCGCAACGATTTTCATGCCGCTTGGCTTCATCGCAGGTCTTTATGGAATGAACTTCGACGGCGGCGTTTCACGCTGGAACATGCCGGAGCTTCGATGGGAGTACGGCTATTTCTTCGCGATCGGCGCAATGGCACTCACCGCGATCGGGCTCGTCCTCTTTTTTCGCTCCAAAGGCTGGCTCGGTGACGGCGGCCATGAAGACAAGCACCAGAGCGAAGCGACCAAAGGCACGCCCGACGCCGGCCGCGACTAGCTTAACGGGTGCCGTGGGGATCGACCTCAGCCGTCGTTCGCAAGACTCAAAGCTTTGGAAATCTCTTGCAAGGAGGCTTCCTCGCTCGCCCGAACGCGTCCGTCCGACGCGACCGCCATCGCGGCCGCGCTTCGGACCAACTCGCTTCTGACCGGATCGCCTGCAACGCGCTTGATGCACTCTATCGCACGCCGCCGGCCGTCTTCGGGATCGGCCATCAGCGCCTCGGTCAGCTCCCGAAACGTGCTTTCGAGCTCGTCGAAATGCAGGCCGGAAAAGACGTTCGCTTTGCCGCGCAGCATGTCGACGAAACCGTCGGCCTCGGATGGCGCGAGCTCGCCGTCGGAAGCGGCCACCAAAGCAAACGCCCCAGAGAGGGCACGGAGAAGAACATCCGTGACGTCCTCATTGAAGCGAGCCCAAGTCGCGATGGCGTACGCCACGGTTTCGTCTGGAATCATTGGGGCCTCCTGAGCCGCGGGAGATTAGCGTGAAGTCTTCGACAATGCGAGGCTGCGAAGCTGCTCGTCGAAACGCCGGATTTCGGCCTTGGCTTTCACGAGCTCGATGAAGCGCGGCAGCTGACGGGAGTTGGCGCTTCGCTGCTCGAGCGCCGCGAGGTCGACCGGTGCGTCGGACGCATAGGCGCGAAGGGCGCCTAAAACGGCCTGGGTTTCCGGAAGCAGGCCAGCCAGCTCGCTCGGCGCTTGTCCGAATCCGAGCGCATATCGGACCAGCCTCGTCTGTGCGTCGCTGGGAAGATTCGTTCGCCAAAGGGCCTCGTGCAGCGCCGCGAGCACGATGCGAAGCCCGTCGGCGTCCGCAGCCGTCCTCTGCTCGGCGACCTCTCGAAGCGCCTCCTCGAGGCCTCCCTCGGCTGCAAGCAGGCGGATTTCGAGGTTCTGCAAGAGCGGGTGCAGTGCGTCCGAACTCGCGGCCTGTTCCAGCACGATTTGCGTCGCTGCGCCGATGTTGCCGAGCCGCGCTTCGACCGTGGCCCGCGGAAGGGTGTACTGGAGGTCGTCGAAGAGGAGCTCGCTGGTCTCCTCAGGCGTGAGTTGGATGCGCCAGGCGGGGCGTCCTCGGTAGTCGAACGCAGAGCTGCGGGGAACCTGAGCGTACGAGCTCTGCAGCGCGATCAAGGTGCCCCGATCATCCGGGGGCGTCCGAAGCGCTAGGGCCCAGGCGAGATCTTTGGCCGCGCGCAGCTCATCGTCACGGACGCACGTACGCGCGGCCAGCGCGTGCGCTTCCTCGAGGTACGCGAAGCCGCTGTTTTGGAGGCCTGCGCGCGTTCGGGCGGTCCCCACGGCATGTAAGGCGAACGGGTTTTCCCGATTGCGCGTCACCTCGTACTCCCAGAGCGAAGACGACGAAGCGAAGACTCGTGAATGGAGAGACGTCACGACCGCAAGACCCAAGACGACCACGCAGGCGGCGATGGCGACTGTCCTCCCGAGCGATGCGCGCTTCCGAAACGTCCACACGACCCCCCGCGCGAGAAGAGACGCGATGCCGAGCATGGGAAGGTAGAGGAAACGGTCCGCCGTGAGGTTTCGGCTTCCGAGATCGATCAAGTTCACCACCGGCAGCAGTGGAACGGCCACCCAAAGCGCGTCCGCGAGAACCGGGCGCCACGCGCTACGACGGAGAGCGGCAAGACCCAGCAGGATCAGCGCCGCGAGGACCAAGGCCCCGCCGATCCACCACGCGGCCGGCAGGAACTCACCGCGATCGCACTCGTAGAGGCGCAACCCTGGGAACGCGGTCGGATTCCAGGGCGAAAGAATCTGCTGCGCGTACAGTCCAAACGAGGCGAGGACCCTCGGCAGCGCACCCTGGATGCGGCCGCCGGGCAACCCCACGTCGACGGCCCAGACGCGGACGAAAAGCGCGATGACCACAGGCGCGACGAGGGCGATCGATGCCGAGCGTTCGCGGCGTCCCTGGAGCAAGAATCGGTCGGCCAGGAGCAAAGGCGCAGCGACGATCGCGGATTCCTTCGCGAAGAGCGCCAGCGCGAGGAGAACCCCGGCGAGCCAGCTTCGCTTCGAATCGAACGCGAGGGCGGCGGAGAGCACCAGCGCACACATCCACAGTTCGGTGCTTCCCGATATCCAGGACACCGCCTCTGCGCGGCTCGGGTGTAGCGCAAAGACGGCTGAGCCGAGGCCGATGGCAAGCAAGCGATGAGCCTCTTCGCCTGACGGGATGCGCCGTCGCAGCCAGAGAAGCGCGAGAATGCCGCAAAGCAGGTGAAGCGCCAGGCTGACGACGCGGTACCCAGCAGCGTGCAGTCCGAACAGACGGAACTGGACGATGTAGGCAAACGTGACGAGGGGCCTGTAGATGTGGTTGTAGGTCTCGTTGGCCTGCGCCGCATCGCTCGAAACGTTCCAAAAGTGGGTCGTGAGTGCTTCGCGGTAGCGCTCCGGGTGCTGGATGTTCTCATTCGTGCGGATGAGGCCGTTGTCATCCCAGGTGAATTCGTCGCTGAGCCCGGGGACGAAAACCAAGACCGTAACGAGAGCAAGGAGAACCGACGCAGCGCCCCACCGACGTTCAAGAGCCACTGGGCCATCGTATCCCATCGTCTAGATTGACTAAGAAAAACTCGGTGCCATTCCGAGCCTGCGCCAGTCTCGCGGTCGCGCCGTGTGCTTTGGGGAGTCTGTGCTAGAGAAGCCGCTTCATGTCTGAGTTACTTCCCCTCGAGCAGGCCCCTGCAGGTCTCGGCGCAGCCCTGCGTAAGGCCGGGTTTGAGAGCTTCACATCCATTCAGCAGGCGATTCTGGACCCCGAGCTGGCGGGCCGCGACTTGCGAATTTCTTCCCAGACGGGATCCGGAAAAACGGTCGCGCTCGGGCTTCTCCTCGCACCTTCCGTGGCGATCGCCGCCGCCATGGCAAAGCCGAAGAAGGCGCGCAGGTCGGCTCCTGCTGCGCCGGTTGCCCTTCTCATCGCACCGACGCGTGAGCTTGCCGGGCAGCTCGGACGAGAGCTTCGCTGGCTGTACGAGCCACTTGCCGCTCGAGTCCTCGTGGTGACCGGAGGAACGAGCGTGATGCAAGAGCGCTCGCAGCTGTCGACGCTCCCTCAGGTCGTGATTGGCACGCCTGGCCGCCTTCTCGATCATCTCAAGGCCGGCGCGCTCGAGCTCGACCGGCTCCAGACCGTCGCACTCGACGAAGCAGATGAGATGCTCGACATGAACTTCGAGGAAGAGCTCGACGGCATCCTCGACTTCGCCCCCGACGTTCGTCGCACCCACCTGGTCTCGGCAACGTTTCCCCGCGAAGTGGTCAGGCTCGCGGACCGGCTGCAGCAAGACGCCGTCTCGGTGCAGGGCACGGCGCTCGGTAAAGCGAACGCTGACATCGAGCACCTCGTGATGCACGTCCGCCAGGCCGACCGATTCAACGCGGCAACCAACGTCCTGCTCCGCTATCCGGAGGACAAGACCCTGCTTTTCGTGCGGACGCGGACCGAAACGGTTCGGCTCGCCGATGAGCTCTGTGCAGCCGGCCTCGCCGCGCGCGCGCTCAACGGCGAAATGACCCAGCGGGAGCGAACCGCGACTTTTACTCAGTTTCGAAACGGCACCATCCGCTACCTCGTTGCAACCGATGTCGCCGCGCGCGGCCTCGACGTGCACGACATCGGCCGCGTGATTCAAGTCGACCTTCCTGACAACGCTGATGTGTTCACGCACCGAAGCGGGCGGACGGGGCGAGCCGGACGACGCGGCACAAACGTGCTCTTCGCGGCCGCACGGGCCGAGCGTCGCGTTCAGAGCATGCTGCGTGCGGCACGCGTGGATGCACGGCTCGTCCCCATTCCGACGCCGGAGGAGATTTTTGCAGCGGCCGACGAGCGAACCGGTGATTCCTTCCTGCGGGACCTCGCTAATCAGACCGTTGAACCAGACAGCAGGGCCACGGCTCTGGCTGAACGGCTGCTCGCCGAGCATTCGCCCACCGAGCTAGTAGCCTGCCTGCTCAAGAGGGAGGCGAAGCGCGTCCAGGGCACCCCAAAGCGCGTCCGCGACGATGCCAAGCCCGCGCGCCACGAGCGCAGCCCTCGCAAGGTGGGTCCAAACGGGCAATCGCGGCGACGCCCACAGGGTGATTTCGTCACGTATCAGGTCAGCTGGGGCGGACAGGCGGGCGCGGATACGAGGAAGCTGCTGGCCATGGTCTGCCGACGAGGCGGCGTGTCGAGCGAGGTCGTCGGGGCGATTCGGGTCTTGCCGAAGAGCTCGACCGTCGAAATCGCGGCGAGCGCGGCTCAGAGCTTCGAGCGCGCCGTCGCCCGGCCGGACAAGCGAAACCCACGCGCACGATTTCGACGATGGGACCCGAGAGCAAAGGTAAAGGCAGACACCACGGGAAAGCCGGGCGCTAAGGCGAAGCGCGAACAGCGCCGGCCCAGCAGCGCCCGCTACGCCTGAGCGTCCGCGGCGAGATTCGCAGCTCAGGAGGACGCGGACCCAAACGGGTTGGGCTTCCACATGCGAATGCCCAAGAGGAACGGGACGACCCAGTACGGTCCGTTGAAGGCCCAGAAGACCACGGGGTTGCCTGGGGGCGGACCGATCCAGTACTCGTAAATCAAAAATTCGGTGCAACCGTGCAGCATGGCGCCGACGTAAACGAGCGCCATCGGACGGATCCAGTTCTTCCCCTTGATGAAGGCGTAGACGAGGACGAGGTAGAACGGCCCATAAATCATCCCCGAAATCCCGGTATTCACCCGAACGTACGGATGATCGGCCAAAAAGAAATGATCCTGCGCAACCTCGCCGTACCAGCGGTTTGCGCGCGACCAAAACGCATCGCCCTCGAGCAACCCAAGGGCATGCCAGGAGTCCGAGAAGAAGGACGAAAACGCGAAGAACGAGAAACACGCCACGAAAAAGATGTCCTTCTTGCGTAGGCTAAGCGGGAGACCGTTACCTGATTTACTCATCTCAACTCCGGGTGGTGGGTGCGGTCGATTCCTGGTTGCTGCGGGCACGGGCCTGCGCCGCCGCGTAGAGGTCGCGGAACTCCTCGCCGATGCCTTCGACGATGTTGTGGACGTCTGGAAGTGCGTCCCAATCCGAGTTGAAGCCCCAGAAGACCTTGCCCGCGTAGCTGAGCACCGCAAGCGCGAGGGCTTGATTCGGAAACAGCGGCATCATTGGGTAGATCGCGTGCATCTGTGAGCCGAGGAAGTAGAGCGGCATCGACGGGCCGGGGACGTTGGTGACGACCACATTGAACGGTCGGCTTCGGGTGGCTGAGCGGCTGAGCTGGGCGAAGAAACGGCCGCCGACGCGATCGGCGAGGCCCTCGAGCCAGGACACACCGAGCGCCTGCTTGCTGTGCTTGAGCTTCTTGGTGGTCTCGACCACCCGCGCCAAGCGCGCAGCAGGGTCTCGTTCACCAACGGGAAGCTGGGCCATCATCATCGCGACGCGATTGCCGAGACCTTGCTCTTTCTTCCTCCGAACGTTGACGGGAATCAGCGTCCGGAAGTCGATCTCGTCGGTGCTGGTTGCATGCTCACGGAGGTACCGTCCAAACGAGCCCGCGGACGTGGTCAATACGACGTCGTTGATCGTGCCGCCGAGCCCTGTCCTCACGTCTTTGATCTCGCTCATCGAGACTTCGGTCCAGTCGAAGCGGCGGTGCGGGCCTATGTTGTCGGGGTTGAACGGTGTCTTGGTCGCGGCTCGCCAGCCGAGCTTCGACGCCTCCATGAGCCCCTGAACGACATCGCTCGCTTCTTGCAGCGCGGCGCTCGGCCGCCTGAGCGGCGCGAGGAGCTCAAACGGCGCCTGGATGCGGCGAACGAGCTCGGTGGCGACGAGCTCAGTGCGCTGCGGCGCGGGGCGGGGTCTCCACGGCTTGGGCCTGCCCTTTCGTTCGAAGGGACGGCGGCCCAGAAGCGTTTGGATGATCCTCATGCCTGAGATGCCATCGGCCATGCAGTGATGGATCTTGGTCACTAGCGCGAAGCGGTCGTTCTCGAGGCCGTCGACGACCCAGACTTCCCAAGGCGGCTTGTCGACGTCGAGAGGGAGCTCGAGCAGATACCCGCAGACACGTTTGAGCACGCGTTCATCGGCCGGTTGCGGAAGCGCGATTTGCCGAACGTGGTAGCGGACGTTGAAGCTCTCGTCGTCGACCCAAACGGGGTGATCGAAGACGGGAATCTTGATGAGCCGTTGGCGGTAACGGGGAACGCGATCAAAGCACCACTCGTAGTTGTTGAGGATCTTCTCGAAATCGAGCCCTCCGTCCGGAGCTCGTAGGGGCCCAGCGTCGAAGACCATGACGGCCGCTTCGTGCCAATGCGTGTTCTGCTCCTCAAAACCGAGGAAGGAGGCATCCAAAGCGGAAAGGCGTTCGTAGAAAGTGTGCGGCATCGGCAGGGAGCGGCTCTCAGGCTCTTCTACCCTCGGAAGGCTTTGGCCGACAACCCCCTTTTGCGCTTCGAGCCCAGCACCTTGCGACGAAACTCCCGGATCACGGGGATTGAGTCGAGCCACGCCGACGCGTCGGCGCGATCGTTGTCGTGCTCACATAGCTCCCCAGCATAGCCCTCGGGAATTTGACTGAAGTGCTCTGAGGCATCGGCGTCACCGTCGAAGTAGTGGTACTCGAAGCCCGGCACGAAGAGGTCCTCGTCGGCGACCACATCGATGGTGCGAACCCCGAATGACGACAGCTCGGTCGTCGTGGCCTGAGGCGGAATGATCCAAACGTGCTTCGGGGCTGCCATGAACAGGTACTGCACCTTGCGATTGCGCGACAGGATGCGGAATCGCTGGAGCTCTCCGCCGTACATCGCGCTTCTCAGATCGCTGATCTCAACGATGCCGTTCGCGAAGTCCGGTTCGAAGCCGGCGACGATCCTGAGCGAGGTGGGATCGTTGTTGCGGGTGAACCGCGCAATGCTGCGGCCGCCGTTGACGAGGTTGCGGGGATTCGCCGCGGCCTTTCGTCGCGGCTCTGTGAAATCGCGATACGGCTTGGTGCGCGAGCTCGGCGCGCTTCGGAGCAGAAGGTAAAGCGCTTCCTCGTCATGGATCGCATGTCGGGTCCTACGGTTGAGCGCTTCGAGCGCGGTCTGCATCTCGAACGGCAGATCTGTCGTCGATTCGACGCACTCCGTGATTTCGTAGCCGCCCCGCGCCAAGGTCTTCACGTCCCCTTTGCCGATCCAGAAATCGCCATCCGTTGCGATCACATGTGACGCCGCGCGCCAGACCAGGGACAGGTCCTTGTAGAAAATCCGCGGGTAGATCTCCACCTGACCCGTCCTCGGGTGCCGCTGAACGACATAGGACACGAAGAAACGGAGCGCGGGGTTCTGCCGAACATTGGTCAGAAAGAACCGAGTATCAAAAAGCGAAATCTCGTACTTGGGCCTGTACCCCGAGCTCAAAAGACCCGTGGGGTCGTCTTTGGCTTCGCCCGCGGGGCGTAGCCTCGCGCCTGAATCGATGAGCTTTTGAAATTCATGCGCGACTCGGCGCGGAGTCCGATCGGCGGGAGCGACGCTCGGGACGATACGAGTGGGGATGGCTGACGTCATGATTGGTAGCGGGGTAGCGTATTCGCGAACCAGAGACCAGCCATAGACGCGCTTTCAGTCAACAAGTTGCCGGCGCATGTTAGTCTCGCCGCCATGCGCGCAAAGCCGCTAGGTGGTGACCGACCCGCCATCGAACGAACCGTGAGCAGCGCTTTGTACGCAATCGTCAACCGAGCAGCCGGCGGCGGACGCTGCGCAAAGGCCGCGCCAGGGACACTGCATGCGCTGGAGCGTCACGGCCTGTCGCTGGACGTCGTATTTACCGAGCGGCCGAAGCACGCGACCGAGCTCGCCAGGCGCGCAGCAGGCGCCGGCCACCGGCGTTTTCTTTCGGTCGGCGGGGACGGCACCGCCGCCGAGGTCGTCAACGGGCTCGTGACGGCAGGGGTCGCGCATGAATGCGCGCTTGGCATGCTTCCTCTCGGAACCGGCAACTCGTTCTTGCGCGACTTCGGCATCACCGACCTCCAAGCCGCCTCCGATGCCATCGTTCGAGGCAAGAGCACCTCCATCGACGTGCTCCGGCTCACGCACGAAGATGGCGTGATCCATTTCATCAACACGATGGGGACCGGTTTCGTCGCCCGCGCCGGCGAGCTCACCAACGATCGCTTCAAGTTCCTAGGCGCTGCTGGCTACGTTGCAGCGGTGTTGATTTGCGTCGCGGGGCTCGAGTACGAACAGAACACGCTTCGCTATGCGGGCGCAGTGGATGACGCACAAACCGTCCTCAGCTCGTTCTCCAACAGCCAGTACACGGGTGGTTCGATGCGGATGGCGCCGGATGCTCAGGTCGCCGACGGTATGCTCGACGTCGTTCGGGCGGGACCACTCCGAAGAGCTGCCCTCGTGCGCGCGTTCGGACGAATCTATTCGGGAACACACACCGAGCTCGAGCAGGTCTGGACGAGTCAAGTCGCTCGGCTGGAGTTCGTGAGCCCGTCGTATCAGGCAGTGCTGATCGACGGAGACCTCTACCACCTCAGGCCGCTGGCAATCGATGTTCTTCCGTCGGCGATTCAGCTCATCGCATGACGGCGACCAGCACAGCTTGGGATCGCATCGTGAGCGGATTCATATGGGTTCTCGCCGGTGGCTTTCTCGTCCTCAGCCTATCTTTGTTGACGATTCTGTACCTCTTCGTGAAACCGGATCGCGTTCAGCCTCTCGAGCGCCTCTACTGCAAGCTCCAGCTCGCGTTCACGTTCAACAAGCAGACCCACCGCGTGCACCCCGATGTCGACCCCGAGACGCAATATATTTTCATTCAAAACCACAGCAGCCATCTCGACCATGTCGCGATGTACACGGCAACGCCCCATTTCAAGCAAGGCATCGAGCTCGAAAGCCACTTCGACTATCCCTTCTATGGCTGGTTCATGAAGGCCCGCGGGACGATCCCCGTTCCCAAAGATCGCAGCGGAGCCCTCGACGCGCTACGCAGGGCGCTTCGCGCGGAAGTCGATGCGGGACATTCGATCCTCGGCTTTCCCGAGGGTCACCGGACGACGACGGGCCGCGTGGGCCCCTTCTACGACGGCCTGTTTCGGATCGCGATCGAGCTCGGAGTGCCGATTGTACCCGTCGCGGTCACGGGCCTGTTCGAGGTGCTTCACAAGGGCTCGCTCGTCATTCGCCCCTGCCACGAAATCCGCGTTTACGTCGGACAGCCGATCGGCACCGAGGGTCTCACCGAGGACGACGTGGCTTGCCTGCGTGACCGAGTGCGGGGAGTGATTGCAGGCGAGGTGGACGCGTATCTAGCGCTGGTCGATTGAGCCAAGCGAGCCGCTTGGCAGCGGTCGGTTCCGGAACGCGATATGACCGCTTCCCGCCTATTTGCGTCCCGCGGCGCGGCGCTTGGCCCTGCGGGTGACCAGTTTGAACACCCGCTGGAACATCGCCGCGTCTTTCGAGATCGGCTCCCTCAGGTCCTTCCTGTCGCCCGATTCCGGGTACAGCTGATAGGCGGCGTTCAGCACTCGATCGATGGTGTTTGGGGCGACTCCATACGCAAACTCGAATAGATTGCCGACGGTCGTGGCTACTCGCTTGGGTTGTTGGACGATTCCGTCGACGATGAGGTCCGCAGCCTGCTCGGCCGTCCGCATGGGAAACGCATCGTAGATCGTGGTCGACGCCATCATGGGTGTCTTGACGAGCGGCATGTAGATGGTCGTCACCTTGACGCCGTCTCTGAGTGCCTCGACCGCGAGCACTCGGCTGAACGCATCGAGCGCAGCCTTGCTCGCGATGTACGCGCCGTAGCGCGGAACGTTCACCTGAACACCAATGGTCGATACGTTGAGGATCTGTCCGTGCTTCTGCGCGCGCATCGCCGGAAGGAAGCCCATGATGAGCCGCACGGCGCCAAGGAAGTTGAGCGCCAGCGTACGTTCGAAGTCGTGCACGCGGTCGTACGACTTCTGCACGCTTCGGCGAATTGAAATGCCCGCATTGTTGACGAGGATGTCGACATTGCCACGCTCCTCGGTCACGGCCGCGATCAGACGCTGCGTTTCTTCCGCGTTTGACAGGTCTGCGGGGTACGCGAAGGCCGTGTCGCCGCGCGCCTCGATCTCTTCTCGAAGCTGGTTCAGTTTCTCGGCGGAGCGCGCGACGAGCAGCACGGTGGCGCCGGCCGCCGCCAGGCGCTTCGCAAGCGCCTCACCGATGCCGCTGGATGCGCCGGTGATCAACACGGCGCGCCCTGAAACCCGTTCGCGCAATGCGCCATCCTCCAAGCCGCTCACCCGATGAGCCTACCCGACCTCTGGCGATTCGCAGTCCGAAAGAGCAGCTACTCGTCGATCTCGCGACTGTACAGCGCTTGTACGTGACGCGCGTTGTTGCCCTCGAGCAAATTGATGCGCTGAATTTGGGCCGGACCGGCGTCGATGATCTCTTTCGCGACGAGCCAATCGACCGATTCCGTGTAGGGAGGTGTCGTGAGCGAGCCCCGGTAATGGTAATAGTGGACGCGTTCGAGGTCGAGCCCAGGGGGGAACGCGTCGCCGAGGAACACGTGGTGAAGCTTCGCCGACTGGCCCGGTTGGCTCGGAATCGCATCGAGGAACTCCGCCAAGAACCGATTGGGTTGGCCCATTTTTACGAGCAGCGCGATGACCAGATACGAAGGTGGAGCACCCGCAGACCCACCCGTTCTCGAATGAACCAAGTGCATCTCCATTGGATAGGTGACGCCATCGATGAGGTGCTCGGCCGGCGTGTGGAAGTGAAGCTGCCTGAACTCGTATACCTTGCCGTCCAGCTCCGTCGTGATCCCTCGACCGAAGCGCAGCTCGACTGTGCTTCCGAGATTCACGACGTCATCCGCTTCTACCGCGCCGTGGAACTCGATCCGGTGCCTCCCTGGCTCTGTCGCGTCCGAGAGGATGTTCACCGGGGACTGGAGCAGGCCATGATCCAATCCGGGCAGCGCGTAGTACTTGGGCGCCTCGGACCCGGCCCGAGAGCCTGCCCCTCCCTGGCCATTGCCAGCCGCTGCCTCGCAAGGAGGGCAGCCTGCATCTCTCTCCGAGGTGCAACCCGAGGCCATCGCGCCCCCGCCGGCAAGCACGAGGAACCCCAAAAAGACGCTCACCTTGTTCATATCGTGCAGATGTAGGGATGACGCGCCATACGGGTCAAGCCGCCGTCGAGAACCGTCGGTGCAAGGTCAGTGCGTCGACCTCCGGTGCTCAGCGCGTGCGGCGTTGGTCGTCGGGCAGGTCGAGCGCCAGGGTGCCGCCCGGGTTGAGCACATTTCGCGGGTCGAAGTGCCTTTTGAGCGCTCGAAACACCTCGAGCTCGTTGCTGCCGATCTGACCTTCCAACCAGGGCGCGGTCATCTTTCCGATGCCGTGGTGATGGCTCATGGTCGCCCCGGAAGCCTGGACGGCATCGAGAATGCCCCGGTGGAACTCCAGGAACTCCTGGTGGCCCATCTTCGCGATGAAGATGAAGTACAGATTCGCCCCCTGCGGGTAGCAGTGGGACATGTGGGTCATGCAGACCGTTTGCGGCCGGCTCTTCACGTACGCCCGGACTTGTTCGTGTACTTTCGGAAGCTCATCCCAGTTGGTAGCGCACTCCAGCGTGTCGATGAGAATGCCGTAGTCCTGCAGGTCCTCGCGCATGTACGGATCGGCGAAGCGACCGTGCTCCCACTTCTTGGTGATGAAGCCAGTCGTGTACATCCCGCCCTGTGCGCTGCAGACCCGGTGGAGACGTCGTTTGACCATCGCGGTGTAGGCCCGATCTCCATCGACGGTTCCCAGCATGAGGCAACGCTCGCCCTTTTTGAAACCTCGCAGGCTGACCAGCGTATCGATGGGCGTGCCCTCCACTCCGTAGAGCTTGAAGGCGACGTCGGTTTCCTCGGGATCGGACAATCGAAAGACCGATGGGACCCCAAACTCACCCTGCATGATCTCGCGCACTGCGGCCGTGCCGCTCTTCCAATCCGGAAAAATGAAGCTGAAGCGGCGCGTGTTCTCGGGCTGATAGCGAAAAACCTTCAAGGTCACTGCCACCAAAATTCCGTACGCCCCTTCGCTTCCGATCATGATCTGATCGAGGTTGGGTCCAGTCGAATACGCCGGGACGTCTACGGTCTTGATGGCGCCAACCGGCGTAATGTACTCCTGGCTCAGCACCAGGTGCTCCGCCTTGCCGTAGTACGTGGAGTTCTGCCCGGCGCCTCGCGTGACCACCCAGCCGCCCGCCGACGAGAATTCGAAAGATTGGGGGAAGTGACCACAGGTATAGGCGTGCGGCGCGTTGAAACCCTCGCGGGCGCCGTTGAGGGCGGCTTCGAGATCGGGCCCCAGAATTCCCGGCTCCACCGTGACCGTTTGATTCACCACGTTGAGCGACAGCACGCGCTTCATGTGCGTGCCCAGATGAATCGAAACCCCGGCTCGCAGGCACTCGGTGCCGCGGGTCACGCTCGAGCCTGCAGCATAGGTGTAGAGAGGGATTTCCTGCTCGTGGCAGTAGCGAACGATCTGCTCCACGTCGTCGCGGTCGCGCGGGTGAAGCACCAAGTCCGGAAGGTTCTCTACTTGATGGTCGCGCAGCCGAAGCGCGTCGATCATCGTCTTGCCGTATGAAACGCGAAGCCTCGAATAGACGTCATCGCTCACGTTCTCATCGCCCAGCAGACGGCGGAAAAAGGCGACCTGCTCCGCGCCGAGCGAAATCGAAGCGTCCGCCGTCACCTCTTCGAGACCGAGCTTCTGCGGCTTCTCGAAGTACGCATCGTCGAGCCCAAACGTCTCCTTCATCAAGGCGTAAAGCCTCGGATTCGGGTGTCTGTACGCCTCCGGCGCTCCCCACTTGAAGGCCGACCGATACGAGCGTTCGGGAAGCGCGCCCTCGAACCACTGCGGCGTGAACGAATCCTTGTCCGTCATGCTTTCTCTCTTCTCCTAGATTTGACCGGCATGTCCCACGGAGTGCCCACGAGTGCCAGCTTCAACCGTTGCAGCCTCGAAGGCTGCGTGCGATGTGACCGAAGCGGCAACTCATGCTCTTGGACGAGTCCGGAGTCGAGCCCGTCGATCAGCTCGATCGAGCCGTGCGGACGCAGCAGCTCGTCGACAGCCTTTCGATTGGCATCGCTGAGACCTCGATACTCGTTTTGGAGCACCTCTAGGCAGAAGACGCGGTAGTGCACGACCTTGAGCTTGCGATAAGTGACGCCATGTGCCCGGTGGTTCAGTCGCGCTCGGCCTTCGGCCCAGGCGCGCGCGTTCTGCAGGAGGAAAGGCCAGTAGCTCTGAACGATGTCACGCAGGAAGTACCCCCAACCCGGCTGTGCGAAATCGCCGAGAATCGGCTCCTTGCCGAGGCGATGCGCTCGCTCGTTCCAGAGCTTCCCGACCCAGGCATACACCGCGGGCGCTCGCTCCTCCATCACGCGGCTTGGCGTTGGGTCCTGAGCGTAGTGCCGAAACATCGGCCCGAACAAAGCGATGTCGACCAGCGTCGGGTGACTTCCGAGCAAATACGGCTGCCCGTCGAGAAGAAGACTCATTGCGTCGAGAAGCTCGAGGTACTGACGGCGCACATGCGGCTCGGTTTCGGCGCTCAGTCCGTCGCCGCGCAAGTAGGTCGCCATCTGGCGGCGTCCGTAGTACCAGCCTGCGAGCCAGTTTGGTGCCGGGAAATCGGCGAGCACCTCGTGCCCTATGCGACGCATGAGGAGTTTTCGCGACTCGACCGGCTGCCAGCGCCAGTAGAGCGCTGCACGCCAGCACCATTCGTCGGCGTAGTCCTCGACCAGCTTCGACATGAAGCGGAGCACCGGGTCCCGGGGAATCACCGGCGACTCCGGGTAGGCCCTTTCGAACCAGTCGATCATCGGCGTGGTGTCCTTGAGCCACTGACCATTGGCAAGGCGCAACACCGGCACCTTCATGAGCCCGGTGGCAGGGAGGATCTGCTCTCGCAGGACCTTCATGTCCACGATCCGTCGCTCGTAGGGGATCTCCTTGTAGCGGAGATACGCCTCCATCTTGCCGCTGAAATACGACATATCCGCGACGTACGCGGTGATCGGCTCCCAATCTGGGTGTCGGGACTCAGCCATGGATGTACCTGGGGCGTTTCCGAATCGAGTCTTGTAGAGAGGGACGGTACCATGTCAGGGGAGCCCCGCGAGGCGCGAAGAAAAATGCGAATTCAAGCTCGGGGCGGCGCCGGCCGACAAAGTGGCGCGGCATGCCTACCGCTCGATGATGAAGGGCAAAGTCGCTGCCATCGCGGGCTTGATGAACTGGCTGACCGCGTTCAGTGTGCGATTCAGCCCACGATTTCTGGTCCGAAAACTCGCCCGCTGGATGAACAAGACATGATAAACGCCAAACTCTTTGCGCTCCTCCTGCTGCTCGCGCTCCCTCTCCTCGTTTCGCCCGCATCGGCGCAGGGAGCCTGGTCGTACGAAGCAACTCCAACTTCGCCGTACAGCACTCGGCCGGTCGAGGAGTACCCGCCTCCGTCTTCAGCCGCGCAACGAGCCTCGCATCGAGGCTATCAGGGCTCCTTCAACCTCGGCGTCCCGATTCTTCTCAACGCGGACCGGAACGTGGTGCGACCGGGCGCGGACCTGTACGGCTTTGGCGGCTTCGACATGGGCTACGTCGTGTTCGGCCTCGGCCTCGGCGCCATGTGGACCCCGATCAACTTCTACAACATCCCCGGCATCGACCCGGGCTATGACCGCCGGCCGATGACCCGCCTCTACCTCGCCCCGGAGGTTCGCGTTCAGGTGCCGAACAACACGCCTTTGTTGCCGTATTTGGGCATCAGCTTCGATGCGAACTGGTGGCGCGTAGCCGAGACCAACGTCGTCTGCTCGGGCAACTTCTATTACTACTGCGCCCGAGTCGCGGTGTTCCGCTTCACCCCTGGCATGACCGCCAGGGTCGGCCTCGCAATTCGGGTAGCGAGTGGAACCTACGTCGACCTGGGCGTGAAGTACTCGCTGACGGGTCCCGGCAGCTTTTTCTTTCAGCGCGAGCAGTGGGTCACGCCGTACGTCGGAATGCTCTTTCGCTGAGCCTACGCGTATTTCTTGAGCTCGAGTCGCGCAACCATGCCGCGGTGCACTTCGTCCGGGCCGTCGGCGATTCGGAGCGCGCGCGCCATGGCCAGCAAACGGGTGAGCTCGAGGTCGGACATGCCCTCGCCGCCGTGGATTTGAATTGCTGCGTCGACCACCGATTGCAGCACGTTGGGCGCGATGACTTTGATGGCGGAGATGTCGACCAATGCACCAAAGGTGCCCATGGTGTCGAGCGCCCAGGCGGCTTTCATCGTCAAGAGGCGCGCTTGATCGATCGCCATGCGTGAATTGGCGATGATGTCTCGGTTGCCCCCCAGGTTCGAGAGCGGCTTGCCGAACGCGACTCGATGAACGGCGCGCTGACAGAGACGCTCGAGGGCTCGCTCCGCCGCGCCGATGGCCCGCATGCAGTGATGAATACGTCCCGGCCCGAGGCGTCCTTGGGCGATCTCGAACCCACGGCCCGGCCCCGCGATGATGGCGCTCACCGGAAGACGCACGTCCTCGAACAGCACCTCGGCGTGCCCATGTGGCTCATCGAGGTGACCGAATACGGGCAACATCCGCAGTACCTTCACGCCCTTGGCGTCCGCCGGCACCAGAACCATCGAATGACGTTCATGCCGGCTGGCCTTCGGGTCGGTGACGCCCATGAAGATGTAAAAGCCGCACCGGGGGTCGCCGGCCCCGCTCGTCCACCACTTCTGCCCGTTGAGGACGACCTCGTCGCCCACGACTTCGCAGGAAGCCTGCATGTTGGTTGCGTCGCTCGATGCAACGGCAGGTTCGGTCATCGCAAAGCCGGATCGTATTTCTCCAGCCAGCAAGGGCTCCAGCCATCGTTGCTTCTGCCCCTCGGAGCCGTACTTGACGAGAACCTCGGCATTGCCGGTGTCGGGTGCGCTGCAGTTGAACACCTCGGGCGCGAGAAAGCTGCGTCCGGTAATCTCGGCTACGGGTGCGTAGTCGCGGTTGTCGAGGCCCGCCCCGTGCTCCTCGTCGGGTAGAAAAAGGTTCCACAGCCCGAGCTCTCTCGCTTCCGCCTTCAGCTCCTCGACGATTGGAGGGATCTTCCATTCCCGCCAATTGTCGCTGCCGACCAGCTGCTCGACGTAGATTTGCTCATTGGGCACGACGCGCTCACGGACGAAACGCTCCGCCTGCGCCATCACGTTCTCAGCCCGTTCCGAATGCGTGAAATCCATAGTTCGGCTTGATACCGCATGCGCGAATACAATTCACGCGGGAAGTATGCGCAACGGGTGCTAGGTTTCGCCCAACCGAGGCAGCCGAAACGCATGGCAACACAAAGCAATCCACTGGTCGACGACGGTCTCGTCGATTTTCTCCTCTACTCCGTACTCGACGCGGAGTCGCTCTGCGAGCTCGAAGGCTATCGCCAGCACTCCAAGCAGACCTTCGACCTTTACATCGACAGCGTCCGACGGTTCTCGCGCCAAGACCTGCTGGCGACGTACAAGCCCATGGATGAAGAGCCCCCGGTGTTTCAGGATGGACGAATCCATACCCACCCAGCCCTGCCCGCGCTCTACGAGCAGATGATCGAGCTAGGCGTCTTGACCGCAACGCGTCCTGACTCGGTAGGCGGGCAGCAGATGCCCATGCTCGTGCACACGATGGCGAGCGCGTACCTCATGGCAGCCAACCTGAGCGCGTACGGCTACGTCGGCCTCACGCTTGGGGCGGGTCACTTGATCGAAGCTTTTGGGTCGGATGAGGTCAAAGAGCGCTTCTTGGCGCGCATGTACGAGGGCGAGTGGACCGGGACGATGGCCCTCACCGAACCTCAGGCCGGCAGCAGCCTGGGTGACATCAGCACGACCGCAACCCCGACCGACGACGGTTACTACTTGATCAAAGGCAGCAAGATTTTCATCTCGGGGGCGGATCACAGCATCACCGACAACGTCGTCAACCTGACCTTGGCGCGAATCGCGGGCGCGCCCGAGGGGACCAAAGGGATTTCCTTGTTCGCCATACCGCGACTGCGTGAACGAGACGGCCATCTAGTCTCGAACGACGTCACGGTGGCCGGCATGATTCATAAGATCGGCTGGCGGGGCATCCCTAGCCTGGCGCTCGAGTTCGGCGATGAAGGCGACTGCAGGGGCTGGCTCGTCGGTGAACCCAATCAGGGCCTTCGCTGCATGTTTCAGATGATGAACGAGGCTCGCATCATGGTGGGAGTCAACGGCTTCGCCACGGCGTCCGCCGCGTATCACGAGGCACGACTCTACGCGCTCGATCGGAGGCAGGGCCGCAAGCTTGGAAGCCGCGGCGGCGAGCAAGTTCCGATCGTCGAGCACGCCGACGTTCGACGTATGCTCCTGCGCCAAAAAGCGATCGTAGAGGGGAGCCTCGCCTTGCTGGGTACCGTCTCTCGCTACGCTGACCTCGCTGCGCATGGTGCGTCGCAAGAGGAGCGCGAGCGAGCCGACCTCTTGCTGAACTTGCTCACGCCGGTCGCCAAGACTTTCCCCGCCGAGCGAGGCTTCGAGTCCAACGCCCTCTCCGTTCAAGTCCACGGCGGCTATGGATACACGAGTGAATACCTACCTGAGGCGTACCTGCGCGACCAGAAGCTCAACACGATTCACGAAGGAACCAACGGGATCCAGAGCATGGACCTACTCGGGAGGCAGGTGATGTCCAAGGGCGGCGCCCCGCTGCGGGCGCTCGCGGAGGAGATTGGCCGTACCGTTTCGCGGGCACGGAAAACGGGCTGCGACCCGGCGCTCAGTTCAGCGCTCGAGGAGGCGGTCGCTCAGGTCGGCGCGATCACCATGGAGCTCGGCCAGCGCGGCATGGGCGGAGATGCGGAAGGCATGCTCGGCCATAGCTGGGACTACCTCGACATGTTTGCCACCCTCGTCATCGGCTGGCAGTGGCTCAATATGGCAGCGACGGCACAGAGCGCGCCCGTCTCCGACGAGCGCAAACATGGGACCGATGCAGCGGCGCAGTATTGGATTCGAACCGAGCTCCCACGCATCCCGCTGCTGGCCGAGCTCTGCCGCTCCAATGAGGATTCGTACATCGGAGCCGAACCGAGCTGGTTCTAGCCCTCAACGCGACTTCTTCTCGATGATCTTCTGGCGGCAGACTCTGTGGATCAGCCGCAGCTCCTCGATTTTCTCGTCGATTTGCTGCTTCTTGACCTGGAGCTCGGAGATCATTTCGGCGCTTCGAGCCGCCGAAATTTCGAGCTGCTTCAGGCGGCCTTCGCCCTGCCGGCCGTAGAGGTCGAGGTAGTCCTTGGTTTCCTCGAGCGTGTAGCCGAGCGACTTCGCGCGAACGATGATGTGCAGGCGGGCACGGTCGCGACGCGCGTAAATTCGAGCGCCGTTCAGCCTCTTTGGAGAAAGCAAGCCTTTGGACTCGTAGAAACGAATCGCTCGATGACTGATCCCAAACTCCGCGGCCAGATCCGAAATCGAGAAGAAATCGGGCGCTTCGCCTTCGCCGTGGGCCTCGACGAATGCCTTCACCGTGTCGTTCCGGGCAGTTGTCTTGGAAGCGGAGGCCATTGGCCCCGAGCATAGCGCGCGGAGCTTACTGCATCAACAGATGATTTACCTGGACATGAGTTGCTTGACGTATACGTAAACTTGGCCTAGTACTGCGCCAAGCTCTCGAAGCCGGAGGACGGAGATGGACAAGGCAATCATCACCTGTGCGCTCAATGGCGTGCTCACGAACCCGAAACAGCACCCGGTCCCGGTCACGCCCGAAGAAATGGCCGCATCCGCCCGCGACGCCTACAACGCTGGAGCGTCGATCGTCCACATCCACTTTCGTCGCCAGGAGGATGGCATGGGGCACTTTCCGTCCTGGGACCCCGAGGTGGCCGCGGCGGCGAGCGAAGCCATCCGCGAAGCTTGCCCTGGGATTATCATCAATCAGACCACGGGCGTGATCGACGAAGACGTGTCGGGCCCGATCGCCTGCCTTCATCGAATCAAGCCTGAGATTGCAGCCTGCAACGCCGGCAGCCTCAACTACCTGAAGCTCAAGCGCGACAACACGTGGGCCTGGCCTCCGATGGTGTTCCTCAACAGTGTCGATAAGGTCCAAAAGATGCTGGACGCGATGAAAGAGACGCACACCACCGCAGAGATGGAGTGCTTCGACGTGGGGATCGTTCGCTCCGTGGGTCTCTATCTTCGAGCCGGGATGGCCGACGAGATGCACTACAACTTCGTGATGGGCGTGGCATCGGGAATGCCCTGCGACCCGGAGCTCCTCGAGCTCCTCATGAAGTACAAGAGCGGCGATGCCCATTGGCAAGCGACGCTCATCGGCCGCGAAGAAATCTGGGAGACTCACCAGCGCGCAGCCGAGCTGGGCGGCATGCTTCGAACGGGCGTCGAGGACACCTTTTACCTTCCGAACGGTGACAAGACCACGGGTAACGGGCAGCTCATCGAAGCCCTGGCCCAGTGCGCGCGCAACGCCGGACGGGAGGTCGCGTCGCCGGCTGAAGCCCGCGAGATGCTCGGCTTCAACTAGGTTTCGAGATTGTCAGCCGCAGAAGCCGGAGGTAAAGACCAGCCATGGCCAACAAGGTGTACCCAGACGCGACCTCCGCCCTCGACGGGTTGCTGAACGACAACATGATCTTGATGTCGGGCGGTTTCGGCCTGTGCGGGATCCCCGAAGCGCTGATCGAGGCCGTCGCCCATTCCGGCGTGAAAGGCCTGACGGTGGTCTCGAACAACGCGGGCGTCGATGGAATCGGTCTCGGCGTGATGTTGGAAACACGGCAAATCGCGAAGATGGTTTCGTCGTATGTGGGTGAGAACAAGCTCTTCGCCAAGCAGTTCCTCGACGGAGATCTGACGGTGGAGTTCAACCCCCAGGGCACGTTGGCCGAGCGAATTCGGGCGGGTGGAGCCGGAATTCCGGCGTTCTTCACGAAGACGGGCGTCGGGACCTTGGTTGCAGAGGGCAAAGAGGTGCGCGAGTTCGACGGCGAGCCGTACGTGCTGGAGCGCGGCATCGTCGCCGACCTGGCGATCGTGCACGCATGGAAAGGTGATACCGAGGGAAATCTCATCTACCGAAAGACCGCGCGAAACTTCAACCCGATGATGGCGACGGCCGGGAAGGCGACGGTCGCCGAAGTCGAGCATCTGGTGGAACCCGGCGAGCTGGAGCCCGATCAGATCATGACCCCCGGCATCTACGTCGACCGCATCATTCACCACCCAGCTCCCTCGAAGCACATCGAGCAGCGGACCACGCGCCCGCGCGCCTGAGGAGAAGACGATGGCCTGGACCCGCGATCAAATGGCTGCACGCGCCGCACAGGAGCTTCGCGACGGCTTCTACGTGAATCTCGGAATCGGCATACCGACGCTGGTTTCGAATCACATCCCACCCGGGATGACCGTCCAGCTGCAGAGCGAAAACGGCATGCTCGGCATGGGCCCGTTCCCATACGAAGGCGAAGAGGATGCGGACTTGATCAACGCCGGCAAGCAGACGGTGACCGAGCTGCCCACGACGAGCTTCTTTTCGAGCGCAGAGTCGTTCGCCATGATTCGCGGCGGGCATATCGATCTCTCGATCCTGGGCGCGATGCAGGTCGCAGAGAACGGGGACCTGGCGAACTGGATGATCCCCGGCAAGATGGTCAAAGGGATGGGGGGGGCCATGGACCTGGTCGCAGGCGTTCCGCGGGTCGTCGTCGTGATGGAGCACACGGCCAAGGGCAAGCCCAAGCTCCTGAAGGAGTGCACTCTGCCACTCACCGGCACCCATGTGGTGGATTTGCTCATCACGGACCTCGGGGTCTTCGAGATCGACAAGAAGGGCGGCGGCGGCGTCACGCTCGTCGAGCTGGGCGAAGGCGCAACGCTCGAGCAAATCGCCGAGAGCACAGAGGCCTCGTACAGCGTCGCCGCTGGCCTCTAGCCGAACAGCCAGAGAACCAGGCCGACGTAAAGTCCCATGCCGATCGCGAGAACGGCGGTGTAGCCCGCAATTTGTCGGGCCTTGAGGCCGGTGATCGCGAGCAGCGGCAGGGCCCAGAACGGCTGCAGGAGGTTCGTCCACTGGTCTCCATACGCAAACGCCATCACCGTGCGCCCCGGATCGAGCTCCAACGAGGCGGCCGTGCTGAGCAAAACGTCGCTCTGAAGCGCCCACTGACCACCTCCCGAGGGCACGAAGAAATTCACCAGGCCGGCGCTCAGGAACGTGAACAGGGGAAAGGTGCTGCTCGATGCGATGGAGGCCATCGCGGACGAAAGCCGCTCGATCATTCCGCTCGCCTGCATCACTCCGAGAATGCCGAAATACAAAGGGAACTGAACGATGATCGCACCCGCGCCACGCGCTCCGTCCGACACCGAATCGACAAAGCCCCGAATCGAGCCGTGGGCGGCGAGCGCGAGCGCCAAAAAGAAGAGATTGACCGAGTTGAGATCGAACGCCACCTCGCCTCGGGCCCAGCCGTAGGCGACGAGAAGCACAGACGTGCCGCCGACGGCGAGCCCCAGGACCGAGTGCGAACCGGACTGTGATGGAACGTCGGAAACGGACGGGACCTCCGGAACCGATGCGGCTCTGGGCGCGAGGGCAACGCACAGGAGCGGCAACAAGATCAGCAAGCCGCCGCTAACGACGAGATTGAGCGGCGAGAAGAGCGTTTCGCTCACGGAGATGGATTGAGTCGCGCCCTGCGTGAATTGCGCTGATTCGGCGGCCTTCAGAGGAGCAGACCCGCTGAGGCCCCCATGCCAGACCGCGAGCCCCGCATAGGCCGCCGCACCCAGCACGGGAATGTCCATCGGTCGCGCGTCTCGTGCGGCGCTGCGGGCGATCTCGCGAACCACGAACGCCGCGACGACCGCCCCGAGCCCCCACTGAATCAGACCGGTCACGCACGCGATGAGCGCGACCAAGCCCGCAGCCTGTGGCGTCCGCTTGGGCAGGCGCGCAACCGTTCGAACCACCCTCTGCACCGGCGGGCTCGACGCCAAGGCCTGACCCGTCACCAAGATGAGGCACATCTGGAGCGCGAACGCCAGCAGAGGGGTGCTCGAAAAGCCGTCGTACCATCCTAGTAGTACCGGCGCGACCGAGCCCTGGAGTGCGAAACCTCCTAGCAGCGCAGTCACGGTAAGCGCGAGCGCGAGGACGAACGGCTCGGGGACCCAGCGTTCGGCCCATCGGCTGAAAACCTCACCAAGCCTAGCCAGCATGACGCGGACCATACCACCAAGTGGCAGGATCAGCGCCGGCGACGAATCGCGATGAAGGTCAGGTCGTCAGGCTTCGAAGGCGCCCCGTCGCTTGGCGCCTTCATGCGTCGGCGCCCGAGGTCGGCCAAGCCATCCAAGGCCCTCAGGAGCGGCCCCTTGCGCATTCGCTCTACAATCTCGTCTACGTGGAGGTTGTCGCTGAGCCCGTCGCTGGCCAGTACGACCGTGTCGCGCCGCGCCAAGCTCAGAGTGGCGCCGAGCTCGATTCGCATGTCTTTCGCGCCCAAGAGATTGGACACGATGTGCAGATCTTCGTGGTGCAATGCGTCCCCAGCGTCCAGCAGGCCAGCCTCGACCGCGTAGCCGACGGGTGAGTGCGGAATGGTCTGCCACTTGATGCGTCCGCGCTGCCCGGTCACGAGCACCATCGAATCGCCGGCGTGATACGAGCGCATCTTGTGGCCATGCACCTCGACGACTGCGAGCGTGGCGGCGGCGCCGGTCCCGAGCGCTGAAATCACGCGGTCAGCCGCTTCGAAGCCATTGATGATCGCGCCGCGCAGGCTCGCGACGTCTGCACCGAGCTCCGCGACGGAGTCGCAGACCGCTTGCACCGCGAGCTTTGCTGCCTCGGCACCGCCTGGGTGACCGCCCGCGCCATCGGAAACCACCGCGACGCCGGCCTCCTCACCGATGGAGATCAACCCAGCAGCATCCTCGTTCGGCCCCTCCCGCTCGGGCTTCCGCAGGCTGATGACCGCGGCCTCGCAGTCACCAAGCTCGAAGCGCTCTCCCCGCGTCATGTCCACATCTGCGAAGATGTGGGACTTGGTCACAGCGACGCTCTCTTGGTTCGTGCAGTGTTTCGAAGCGCTTTGGGCGCGACCTTCTGAAACGCTCTTTGCATCTGCACGCCGTCCCGAAAGCGTTTGCGCTCGCGAACTTCGATCGCGCGGCGAACGAAAGCGATGAAATCCCGGCTGACGGTGCGGCGAAGTCGCTCGGCGCCGGGCAGCGGCCAATCGAACGGCCAGGCCGGAAGCTCGCCGGCAAACATGCGATAGACCAGCAGGCCCATGGAGAACACGTCTGAGCGGAACGACGGCTTGCCCATGGCCTGCTCGGGCGCAATGTAGCCGACGGTCCCTTGCCCAGAGCCCATGATCGTTCGCGTCCGCAGTGCGACTTTTGCGATGCCGAAATCCGCCAAACGAACGTGGCCCTCAGGAAAGAGGATGACATTGTCGGGCTTGATGTCGCAGTGGATGACGCGAACCTCGTGCGCGTACGCCAAGGCATCGAGGAGCTGCTCGGTGTACGAAAGCGCAGTCTTCGGCCCGAGGCGGTAGTGTAGGCGATCGGTTAGCGTCTGCTGGCCAAGTGGGGTCGCAATGACGAAATGGCCGTCGATCATCATCGCGTTTCTGAGCGGCAAGATGTTCTCGTGGTCGAGGCGCGCTGTGATACGCACCTCGCGATGGATGGCGTTTAGCGATTCCTTGTCGAGCTGATCGAGATTGGGCACTTTGAGCGCAATCGAAATGCCCTCGATCGTGTCGTACGCCTCGTATACGGTCGCAAACGCGCCCGCCCCGATCCGACGCCGAATGCGATACTTGCCAAGCACCTGCCGCGCTTTGAGTGGCTGGGTCGGAACGGCGAGGTTCTTACCGTGCAGAACGTGGGGCTTCATGGCGGGACGTTCAGAATGTCTTACGGATCGCCTTCAAGAGCGCAACCCCCTCGGGCCCCATCTCTTTGGCAACACGGGCAGGAACACCCTTCTGCTTCGCCTTGAACGCAGCCAGCTCGGCTTCCGTGGGCTCGTAGATTTCATATCCGTAGCGCTTCAGGTTCTTGAGCAATACGGGCTCGATCTTTCGGACCTGCTCTCGCCCCCACACGGTCAGGTCGTGCGGCAGCGTCGTGATCACTTCCTGAATGTCTTTCGGGAGGGCGTCGAACCACTTCTTGGAGTAGACGAGGAGCGCTGGCTGGTAGCAGTGGCGGCTTAGAAAAATGTGTCGTTCGCCTTCCTTGAGGCCCTGATACCAGCTTGCTGCCATCGCAAACAGAGGCGTGTTGTCGAAGCCGTCGACGACCCCCGTCTGCACGCTCATAAGCGTGTTGCCGTTGTCGATGGGGACCGGCGTCGCGCCAAACGCCTCGTAGGTCTCGACATGCACCATCGATTCTTGCGAACGGAAGCGAATCCCCGCCATGTCGCTCGGCTTACGAATCTTTTGTTTGCTGAAATAGGACCTGTATCCGTTCTCCGCCCAGATTCCGAAGATCAACCCCCGTTTCGCGAGTACCTTCTTCACCTGCGCGGTGACCTCGGGCGTGTCGAGCGCCTTGTCCGCGCTCGCGAAGGTCTCGAAGACGTAGGGCGCCTCGATGACATTGACCTCCCGAACGATCGAGCTCATGCCTCCGACGGAGCCCGCAAAGGCTTGCATGCTTCCCATTTGCACCCTGCGCGCCATCGACCGCTCGTTGCCTCGTCCGAGCCGGAGCTTCACTTTCAAGCGACCGTTCGTCTTCGCCTGGACCTCGGTCTTGAACCGTTGGAGCTGTTCGGCCCAGGGGCTTCCTTTGGGAGCCACCGTCCCGACTTCCATGATGAACTCTGGATCCTCGGCAACGGCGGGGCCGACGATGGCCAGGGACATCGCTAGCAGCGCTCCAGAAAAGAAGAGCAATTTGTGCATGGGAGTCGTTTTAGTCAGTCGGCGCGGGAAAATAAAGAGACAAGGTCTGGATTCGGCCGCCGCTTGCCAAAAGCGACCAGAAGCTCAGAATCGAACGTCTGAAGGAGTGAAGGCGATGGACGAGTCGATTGGAGGGTCATGCGTGTGTGGAGCTGTGGCCTTTCGGATGGAAGGCCCGTTTCGCGGCTTCCAGTACTGCCACTGCAGCCGCTGTCGGAAGAGGACCGGCTCTTCACACGTAGCCAACATCTTCGTCCCAGTGGACCAGCTCCGCTGGGAGCGCGGCGAAGACAAGGTCAGGCGATTCGAGCTGCCGACGGCCAAGTACTGGTCGACCGCTTTTTGCGAGGACTGCGGGTCTGCGATGCCCTGGCTGACGAGAAACGGCAAAGTGATGGTCGTTGCTGCCGGTGCGCTCGACGACGACCCGGGGGTCCGGCCCGGATTTAGTGTCCACTATGACTCGCGGGCCCCTTGGTACGTACACGTGTCCGATTTGGAAATGCACGGGACGATCCCTCCATCGTAAGTTACTCTCGCTGCCGAGTGTCGAATGGAGGTGTGTGAATGACGCGTACGCGCGCGAAATGGGTCGGGTTGTTGCTTCTTGCGTCTGGCTGCGGGTCGTCCTCCGGGGCCGCCCCGATCGACCCGGTAGCAACGGCATACTGCGCAGCTTGCTCCGAGGACTCGAGCTGCGAGCGCGTGGTCAACGAGACGATCAACGCCAACTGCACCGATGAAACGCGCGCCTGGTACTCCTGTACGACAGAGAATGCATGCGATACCTCGGCGTGCGACGCCGAGTGGGATGAACGAATGATTTGTATGGGAGAATCACCAGCAGACGCCGTGCGCGATCGAATCAGGCTTCTTGCACCTTCCGCCAACCTCGGTCATCGCGGCACCGGCCCAACGCGGGAGGGCCATCCGTTTCCAGAGAACTCGCTTTCGTCGTTCCTCGCAGCGATGGACGCGGGGGCTGATGGCCTCTCGTTCGACGTCGAGATCACACTCGATGGCCAGCTGATCGTCATGCACGACGATACCCTCGATCGAACGACCAACTGCACCGGATGCGTCAGCGCAATGACCTTCGACGAGATTCGGGCGTGTCGACTGCTCGATGGCGCCGGCGCCGTGACCGACGAACGGCCTCCCAGCTTGCTCGAGGTCTATTCCGCGATTGGCGGGAACGCGATCATGGACCTCGAGCTCAAGGTCTTCGGCTCGGAGTGCCTGACCGATACGACCGGCCCCGCGCAGTTGGTTGAGGCCGTGCTCGATGAAATCACGCTCATTGGTGGGGAAAGTCGAACTATCTTCTCCTCGTTCGATGAAACGGTGGCCGAGCTCCTGAAAACGATGCGCCCCGGCTACTACTCCGCCCTCCTCTCGTCCGATCCCGGGCCGGCGCTCGTGGAAACAGCGCTGAGCTTGAAGCAGGACGCAATCCATCCTCTCTTCTCCGTCTCGGCCGAAACGGTTGAAGCCGCACTCGAAGCCGGCCTTCAGGTCAATGTCTGGACGGTGAATACGGCCGACTCAATGCAGGCCCAGCTCGACAAGGGCGCGACCGCAATCATCACCGACGACCCCGCCGTCTTGGCCGACTTACTGGGGCGTTAGTCGCCGAGCCTAGGCCAGGGCGCAGCGGCTTCAATCTCGAGCGCCAACTCCAGAAGCGTTCGCTCTTCTCCGAGCGGCGCTGCAAGCTGAACCCCCAGAGGCATTCCGTCGTTGCTTCGCCCGAGCGGCAGCGAGATGGCCGGGCTACCCGATACGTTCTGAGTAGGGGTAAAGGGAATGAACCATTTCAAGCGCTCCAATGCCGTATCGAACGGAACCTCGGGGCCGATGTAGCCGTGCTCAGGCGCGGGCATGGCAACCGTCGGGTTCATCAAGACGTCGTACTCGTCGAAAGAACGCGCGTATCGATGGCCGAACTTTCGCAATCGCCAAACGGCCGCGGGGGCTCTGTGAATGTTCTCTTTGAAGTAGCCGGCAAGACCCTCGGTAAAGTCCTCGACTTTCGTCTTGTCGAACTCGGGGTCTACGAGCCGCGTGCCAAGGCGGGTCACCGCGAAGCCGAGCATCGACCAGAGGAGAAAAAAGTCCTCGAGAAAACCGTCGTCGAAGGGGCGAACCACGGGCTCGACCGAATGACCCAGGTCTTGGAGCAGCTTGGCGGCATCGGTCACCGCGGCCACGCAGTCGGGGTGTGAGGGAGTGGCTTCATCGAGGTCCGTGAAGAAGCCGACGCGCAGCCGGCGGCCGGGCCGGGTCACCAGGCCAATTTCAGGCAGCCCGGGGTTCCGATAGAAGCGCTCCGCGGAGTGATAGAAGACGGCGGTATCTCGCACGGAACGGCTCAGCATGCCTTGGTGTACGATCTTGACTGGAAACAAGCCGGCGCCCTCCATGTCGATCAGTCGGCCGCGCGACGGCTTGAGGCCGACGAGCCCACAGCACGAGGCGGGGATCCGCGTCGAGCCTCCGCCGTCGTTCGCGTGCGCAATCGGCACGACACCGGCGGACACCAGCGCCGCAGACCCTCCCGAAGAGCCCCCAGGGGAGAAGCCCAATCGCCAGGGATTGTGCGTGGGCCCGTAAAGCAGCGCCTCGGTGGTCCCAGTGAGGCCGAACTCGGGCATCGTAGTCGTTCCGAGGGTGTTTAGACCAAGCGACAAGAACTGCTCGACGAAAGGCGAGTTCTTTTCCGAGGACCGGTTCGGTTGTCCCCGGGAGCCATGTCGCAGAGGTGCGCCGATGACGGCCTCGTTGTCTTTGACAAACGTGGGGACGCCGGCGAGGGCGCCTGACGGAGACCGCCCCGCCTCTGTGCGAGCCGTATCGAAAAGCGGCGTCGCAATCGCGTTGAGCGAAGGGTTCACGCGCTCCGCTCGCGCGATGGCGGCCTCGGCGGCCTCGACGGCCTGAATCTCGCCAAATCGAATGCGTCGGGCGATTTCGACCGCATCCGCCGTCCCGAGAACATCCTCGCAGAAGGCGCTCACTTGCCTCGTTTCCGTCACGCGCTCTGCTCGCACATCGAGCCATTATCACATAGCCTCGCGGCATGGCATCCGGATCTACCAAGGCGATTGTGGCGGCGCTTTTTGCCAATCTAGGCATCGCGATCGCGAAGTTCGTTGGCTACGCGTTCACTTCTTCCTCGTCGATGCTGGCTGAGGCCATCCACTCGGTGGCAGACACGTCCAATCAGGCTCTGCTCCTGCTAGGAGGCCGGCGAGCCAGAAGAGACGCGACGGCCGCGCATCCCTTTGGCTTTGGGAGAGAGCGGTACTTCTGGTCCTTCATCGTCGCGCTCGTGCTCTTCACGCTAGGCGGGCTCTTTGCGATTTACGAAGGCGTCCACAAGCTCGGTGAGGCAAGCCACGAGGTGTCCAACGTCGAGTGGGCAATCGGCATTCTGACACTCGGCATCGTCTTGGAGGGGTACTCGTTCCGCACCGCGGTCAAGGAGTCACGATTGGTCAAAGGGGACACCTCTTGGTGGGAGTTCATCCGTCACTCGCGCACGCCCGAGCTCCCCGTCGTCCTTCTCGAGGACCTCGGAGCGCTCATGGGCTTGGTGCTCGCACTGCTAGGTATTTCGATTGCGGCCATCACCGAGGATTCCCGCTGGGACGCGTACGGCACAATCTCGATCGGGGTGCTCCTCGTCTTGATTGCAGCCGTGCTCGTGTTCGAGATGAAGAGCCTCTTGATCGGGGAGTCGGCGCTCGGAGGCATGCGCAAGAAGATCGTCCGGGCCATCGAGGACACGCCCGGCGTGAATCGACTCCTTCACATGCGAACACAGCACATCGGGCCGGACGAGCTTTTGGTAGCCGCAAAGATCCAACTGAAGCCAGGACTCAACACCGCGAAGATTGCGGCCATCATCAACCTCACCGAACAGCGCATTCGGGAAGCCGTTGCGATCCGCTGCATGATCTATCTCGAGCCCGACGTGTTCGACCCCGATCACCCCGATCTCATCGGAGGCTGAGCTCGAGCTACCAATCGATGATCGCGGCGCCCCAGGTGAAACCGGAGCCGAAAGCAACCGTGGCAATCTTCATGCCGCGTTCGAGCCTCCCAGAGCCCTGCGCTTCTGCGAGCATGATTGGGATGGTCGCGGCAGTCGTATTGCCATAGCGCTCGATGTTGTGGAAAAGCTTCTCCTCAGGAATGCCTAGCTGGGTAGCGACGTACTGATTGATTCTCAGATTTGCCTGATGAAAGAAGAAGAGATCAACGTCGCCGAGCGTCAGGCTCTGCTTCTGAAACTCTCTCATGAGGGCGCCGATCATGCGCTCGACCGCGTTCTTGAAAACCAAGCGCCCCGACATGTGGGCAAACATGTGCGCTGGGTCGACCTGCCCGATGCCCTCTTCATTCTGCGGAATGAAAGGGCGCTTGCTGATGTCCCAAATCTTCTGCGACAGCGCGTCAGCGTGACGCCCATCGGCCCCGAGGTGCCAGCTCCGAACGCCGCGGTCTTCATCCGTCGCGCTGACGATGACCGCTCCCGCACCATCACCGAACAAGGATGCGACGTCGCGCCCGGCCGTGCTTAGATCAAGTGCCGCCGAATGAACCTCGGCGCCGACCACGACGGCGTGGTCGACCGAACCGGACTGCACCATCGATGCCGCGGTCGCAAGGCCGTACAGGAACCCGGAGCACTGGTTTCTCACGTCCAGACAACCAACGAAGTGCCCGACATCGTCGTCCGTGAGTCCGAGCTTCGTTTGAAGGTAGACCCCTGATCCGGGAAAGGCGTGGTCTGGTGAGAGGGTCGCAAAGACGATCATTCCGATGTCGGTCTTGGCGAGCCCCGCACGTTCGAGCGCCATTTCCACCGCGGGTACAGCCAGATCCGAGGTCCCCACCCCTTCAGGTGCAAAGCGGCGTGCTTCGATCCCGGTTCGTTTCTCGATCCACTCGTGGGTGGTGTCTATTGCGTAGCGGCTCGCGAGCTCATCGTTGCTGACGACATCCTCGGGCACGTAGAAGCCGGTTCCAGAAATGTACGCGTTCGGCAAGGTTCCTCCAAAGCATGTTTGCGTGGGAGTATGCCAGGAATCGCAGCGTCCTCGACGATAATTCCGAGTGGTCGACGGCGCGGAACGGGTCTGGCAGGATGCCGGTGTCCGGGGAGAGGTCCAGTCGTGAGAAGCTTCGAAAACAAGGTTGCCGCCATCACTGGCGCGGGCTCCGGAATCGGTCGTGCGCTCGCCGTCGAGCTTGGGCGCCAGAAATGCAACGTCGCATTGTCCGATGTGAACGAGGAAGGATTGCTCGAGACCGTCGGGCTGCTGCGAGGGCTTGGCGTAGAGGTGACCTCAGAGCCAGTGGATGTCGCCAATCGCGAAGCGGTCCACGCATGGGCAGACCAGGTCGTGGACGAGCACGGGAAGGTCAACCTCATCTTCAACAACGCCGGCGTGGCGCTTGCGAGCACGGTCGACGGCATGAGCTACGGCGACTTTGAATGGCTGATGGGCGTGAACTTCTGGGGCGTCGTCTACGGCACCAAGGCGTTCTTGCCATATCTCAAGGCCTCCGCCGACGGCCACATCATCAATCTATCGAGCGTTTTTGGTTTGGCAGGGATTCCGAGTCAGAGCGCGTACAACTCGGCCAAGTTCGCCGTCCGCGGCTTCACCGAATCACTCCGCCAAGAGCTCGACATGATGAGCTGCGGCGTTAGCGCATCGAGCGTGCATCCCGGCGGCATAAAGACGGGGATCGCCCGCTCATCCCGCATCGACCCGAGCGTTCGCGACCTCGGCATCAGCGATACCGACAGTAGGGAGAGGTTTGAAAAGACATTCATCACTGGGGCCGATACCGCCGCGCGCGCGATCCTCGACGGAGTACGGCGCAATCAGCGGCGAATTCTGGTAGGACCAGACGCCCGCGTGTTCGACTGGGTGGTGCGGCTGCTCCCCTCGGCCTACCAGCGAATCACCATCGGCTATTCCAAGTTCAGCGCGAAATAGCAGCGCCCGGTCCTTCATGAAGCTCAAGTACATCCCCAACATGATTTGCGTCGTTCGCATCATTTTGGTGGCGCCAATCGTCTGGAGTCTTTTGGAAAGCAGGTACGGCCTCGCCTTGGGCTTGATCCTAATCGCTGGCTTCTCGGATGCCCTCGACGGATTTTTGGCGAGGCGTTTCGATTGGCGAACACGCCTGGGCGGCCTCCTCGACCCGGCGGCGGACAAACTGCTGATGTTCGCCGCTTACGTCACGCTGGCGTGGATTGGTTTGGTTCCAATCTGGTTCTCGGCAATCGTGGTAGGACGCGACATCATCATCATCGCCGGAGCGATCGTCTACCAGCTCTACGTGGCCCCGATCCACGGCGAACCGACGCGTGCGAGCAAGCTCAACACCGTACTCCAAATCCTCTTCGTCCTACTCACGATCAGCCACGCCTGGCGCGGCCAACCCCCCATGCTCGCGCTGCAGCTCCTCGGCGCAGCCATCCTCACGACCATCGCAATCAGCACCCTCCAATACGTCACCACCGGCCTCCACCGCGCCCGCCAAAAGGGGACACGCTAGGGTTGCGGTAGGGGGGTGCCGGGGGTTTTGCCTTCCATGCGGTGGGAGACGAAGGCTTCGAGGGTTTGGTGCTGCAGATAGGGGTTCTCTTTGAGCTCTTCGTCGAGCGTGGAGACGGTGACGGGGCCGTAGTTGTGGCCCGGGTACATGCGGGTGCCCTTGGGCAGCGTCTCGGTGAGGCTCTTCAGCGTTTCATACATGACCTTCGGATCTCCACCGACGAAGTCGCAGCGTCCGCAGCCTTGAATGAATAGGGTGTCGCCGGTGACGATCGCATCGCGGATTCGGAACGTGGTCGAACCCGGCGTGTGACCGGGCGTATGCACCATCGTGACCTCGAGATGCTCGCCGACGCGCAAGACATCTCCGGGACTTTGACGCTCAAGGTTCTCGGAGCGAAACCCCGAGAAGTCGATTTCCTCTCCGAGCATGTGCACCGGTATGTCTCGCTTCTCGAGAATGGCGTCGACGCGATTCACGTGGTCGAAGTGGCTGTGCGTGCACAGGATGTTGCTGATCTGCACGTCGAGACGCTCGGCTTCTTCCAGGATGAAGTCGGCATCCCATGCCGGATCGACGACCGCGCATTGCCGCGTGGCTCTGTCGCCTACGAAGTAGATGAAGTTGTCCCACGGGCCAAGCTCGAACTGATGAACGAAAATCTCAGGCTCTTTGCTCATCTCAGAACTCCACTACGCTGCGGATCGATTTCCCCTCGTGCATGAGGTCGAATGCAGTGTTGATCTCCTCGAGCGGCATCTTATGTGTAATCAAATCGTCGATGTTTATCTTGCCCTCCATGTACCAGTCGACGATTTTCGGCACGTCCGTCCGCCCTCTTGCGCCACCAAATGCGGTTCCGCGCCAGACGCGACCGGTCACGAGCTGGAAGGGGCGTGTCTTAATTTCCTCACCGGCCCCGGCCACGCCGATGATGACGCTCTCGCCCCAGCCCTTGTGACAACACTCGAGCGCCTGGCGCATCACCTCGACGTTTCCGATACACTCGAAGGTGTAATCGGCTCCGCCCCCGGTCAGGTCGACGAGGTACGAAACCAAGTCTCCGCCAACGTCTTTGGGATTCACGAAGTGAGTCATCCCGAATTTCTCGGCGAGCTGGCGTCGCGCTGGATTGAGGTCCACCCCAATGATCTTGCCAGCGCCCACCATGCGGGCCCCCTGCACGACGTTGAGCCCAATGCCGCCCAGGCCGAACACGACCACGTTCGCGCCCGCCTCGACCTCAGCGGTGTTGATCACCGCTCCGATCCCCGTCGTCACACCGCAGCCGATGTAGCAAACTTTGTCAAAGGGGGCGTCCTCACGAATTTTCGCAACGGCGATCTCCGGCACGACGGTGTACTGCGCAAACGTCGACGTCCCCATGTAGTGAAAGATCGTTTCGCCACCGATCGAAAAACGGCTGCTCTCATCGGGCATCAGCCCTCGCCCCTGTGTTGAACGCACCGCCTGGCACAAATTGGTCTTGCCGGAGGTGCAGTACTCGCAGTTGCGGCACTCTGGGACATAGAGCGGAATCACGTGGTCGCCGGCCTTCAACGAGCTCACCCCGGCCCCAACTTCGACGACCACCCCCGCACCTTCGTGCCCAAGCACCGAAGGAAAGATCCCCTCCGGATCTGCGCCCGACAAGGTGTACGCATCCGTGTGGCAAACGCCGGTAGCCTTCATTTCAATCAGCACCTCGCCGGCGCGGGGGCCATCGAGGCGCACGGTCTCTATCGATAGCGGTTGGCCCGCCTTGTGAGCAATTGCAGCGCGAACGTCCATGCGTTTCTCCCTATTCGCCTCAGATACACCTCTCGGCAGCCTCGAACCGGCCGCGCATCTTTCCCATCCACAGGCTCATCAATGCGGGCTTGGGTAGGCCCAACGAGCGCAGCTCGTCTGCGATGGGGTGCGCGCCGAGTGCCATTTTCACGCGGCCCATCCGAACGCCGAGATCCTGCGCACTCGAAACGAATCGCGTCCGATGCAACGACCCGTCGATGTAGCTGTACGTGCTCAGCTCCTGCTCGGGGAACTCGCGGCTTCCGCCAATGGGAAGGCTGATCTTCAGTACGTTCTGGCCGTCCTTGTTCCAAACGCACCGCGCGCGGTCGCCGCTCGTGTCGAAATCGATTTCATCGACCGTCTTTGGAAATCCCCAAATGGTTCGGCCGGCCTCGCAGGTGAACGACTGGTTCACTGGAAGGTGAACGATGTGCGTGGGAAGGACTCCGCGCATCATGTCGATCCCCGCCCCCATGAACGGGATGCCCTTGCGATCACCCCGCCGTCGAACGAAGAACGCAATCGAAACCTCATTGTAGTCGCCCAGGTCATTGTCACGGTAGTCGACGCACGCGATGCTGAGCAGCCCCCGGCCTGGAAGGACTTGAGCGATCTCGAGCTCGGGCCCGGGGAGCAGCGCCTGGGCAGCCCGCGCGCTCACGAGCCAGGTTGCCGTCGCTGAGCAAGCGTCCCGAACGACGCATGGCATGGTCACGGTGCGGCCCTCGATCAGATAGTCGCTGGGACGGTGCTCAAACGGCTCGGCTTTCATTGCCGGGGAGTATATGGAAGGCTCCGCACGGCCGCCATGCAAAGCGACACAAGATGAACGACACCAAGCGCCGCCTTTCGTTTCTCGACCGTTACCTGACGCTATGGATCTTCGTTGCCATGGCTGTCGGCATCGGCCTCGGTTATCTGGTCCCCGGATTCGCCGACGCGCTCAACGCCATGAGCATCGGCACGACCTCCATCCCAATCGCACTGGGACTCATCCTGATGATGTATCCGCCCCTCGCGAAAGTTCGCTACGAAGAGATGGGGCGCGTCTTCAGCAACAAGAAAGTGCTGACGCTGTCACTGATTCAGAACTGGATCATCGGGCCCGTGCTGATGTTCGTACTAGCGGTCACGCTGTTGCCCGACAAACCGGAATACATGGTCGGACTCATCATCATCGGCCTGGCTCGCTGCATCGCCATGGTCATCGTCTGGAACGACCTCGCTCTCGGAAACCGGGAATTCGCGGCGGGACTGGTCGCTTTCAATTCCATCTTTCAGATTCTGTTCTTTTCCATCTACGCCTGGTTCTTCGTAACCTGGCTCCCGGCGCAATTGGGACTTCAAGGGATGGTCGTCGACATCACCATCACCGAGATCGCCAAGAGCGTGGCGATCTACCTCGGCATCCCCTTTGCCGCTGGGTTCCTGACGCGAACGGGGCTCATCAAGATGAAGGGGAGGGGCTGGTACGACGAGTCGTTCGCGCCACGCATCGGTCCGATTACGCTGGTCGCCCTCCTCTTCACGATCGTCGTCATGTTCTCGCTCAAGGGAGACACCATCGTCGCCCTGCCGTTCGACGTGGTGCGAATCGCCCTACCGCTCTTGATCTACTTCGTCGCCATGTTCTTCATTTCGTTCTGGCTCTCGAAGGCGGCAGGGGCCGACTACCCGGTCGCGACCACGCTGTCCTTCACGGCTGCCTCGAACAACTTCGAGCTCGCGATCGCGGTTGCCGTCGCGACCTTTGGGATACATCACGGGGCAGCCTTTGCCGCCGTCATCGGCCCCTTGGTCGAGGTGCCGGTCATGATCGCCTTGGTCGGCGTCGCCCTCAGGATTCGGCGGAGATTCTTCGCTTCACCGGCCGTGCTGGAAGCTTAGGGGCATGAACGGGAGCCGAGAGAGAGTCGCCGTCGTCACTGGCGCCAGCCGCGGCGTCGGGAAGGGAATTGCGATCGCCCTGGGTGCTGCAGGCGCCACGGTGTACGTCAGCGGACGGAGCCAGGAAGGCGGCAAGTCGCATCCGCTTGGCGGGACGGTGCAGGCCACGGCAACCGCGGTCACTGAGGCGGGTGGACACGGCATCGCTGTCAACTGCGACCACTCCGACGACGAGCAGGTTCGGCACTTGTTCGAGCGCGTCGGCGACGAGCAAGGTCGACTCGACATTCTGGTCAACAACGCGACCGCCGTGCCGCGAGAGCTCGCCAAGCCCGGGCCGTTTTGGGAAAAGTCACTCGACCTCTTGCGCATTCTCGACGTGGGCCAGCGCTCCCACTATGTCGCGAGCTATTTTGCTGCTCCGATTCTTGCTCGTACGGGCGGAGCACTGCTCGTGTTCACTTCGAGCTTCGGTGGGCGCTGCTACATGCACGGCCCGGCTTACGGTGCAGGAAAAGCGGGTGTCGATAAGATGGCGATGGACATGGCCGTGGACTTTCGGGATCACGACGTGGCCTCGATGAGCCTCTGGCTTGGTTTCGTTCGAACCGAACGAAACGAGCCGCTGTTCCAGCACCCCGGTGCCATGAAGGGCACATACGGGAAGTTTCTAGAGAACGCGGAGAGCCCCGCGCTGATCGGCCGTGTCATCGAGGCACTCCATCGCGACGAAAAACGGATGGCGCGCTCGGGTCACGTTCATATCGTCGCGGAGCTCGCACGGGAGTATGGGATCTCCGAGGCCGACGGACGGCAGCCAAAGTCGAACCGGGACGTGCTCGCTGCCCCACCCGAGCCGAGCTCGGTCGTGGTGCGCTAAGAGGCCTGAGAGAACAGGTAGAGCAACTCGGTTCCGATCTGCAGGCAGCGCGCGTCATACCGGTCCGATTCGTCGGACTTGCCATCTGCACTCTTCGGATCTTCGTACGGAATTGGCACACGCAGCGACGCGCCCACGACGACCGGACACGCCTCGTCCGCATCGGAGCAGGTCATGAGGGCCGCGAAGCCCGACGCGGGATTCGGCGGATCGCTATATCGCTTGGAGAAGCATTCGATGACCGAACCGTTCTCATCGAACGTCACCTGGTAGCGAGGATTGTCGCCTCCGGGATTTTCGATGACGAAGCCTGCTTTCCGCATGGCAGCCACGGCGCGCGGGTTGAACGCGGTTGCTTCGGTGCCACCTGAGTACGCAAGCACACCATCGATTTTGAAATGCGCCGCAGCAGCAGCGGCCCAGAGTTGCCCCATCTGGCTGCGCCGAGAGTTGTGGGTGCAGATGAAAACGAGCTCCGCGGCCTTCCCTTCGGCGCGTTTTGCCGCGACGAACGCGGAGATCCGACCGAGCGCACGCTTCCGCTCGTCGGGAATCCCGTCGATATTCTCCAAGGCGTGTCCGATGTATCGTTCGAGTCTCGGGTACACTGCCACCCTGTCTAATCCCCGTCGCTCGGGAAGGCCATCTCCCTGAGGCCCTTGCTGTGCTAGACTACGCGTGGATGCTCAGAGCGGCCACAGGCCTTTTGGCACTCATGTTTGTAGCCACCACCGGAGTGGCTGGGGCCGTACTGCATCTGTGCGCCATGGAAGGCGTCGTCGTCAGGACCTGCTGCTGCCATGGCGAGCACGAAGGGCCTCCGGTCCAGCTCGAGCCCGTCGACGATTGCTGCGGCGCGCTGATCTCGAAGAGCGATCACCCACCGGCGGCTACCGGAACCGACAAGACCGGCGTGGACGCGCCCCTGCTGATCTCCCTGGCCGTCCAGATGGACGAGCCTGGCAATGCACACCGCACCGACGCGGGCTGGATTCCGCTGGCTCGTGGCTCTCCTGGGGTGCACGGCCCACCTCTGTTCATTTGGCATTGTTCCTATCTGATTTGATCCCTCTGCGCGTCTTGGGCTGAGCGGCGCTGTCCGCCGTTCGAGGTGGGTCTGCGTGCGAAGCAGGCCCTGGTCTTGTGCAGAGGGAGCAATGGAGAGATGAATCAAACAACAATGGCCGCGGCTGTTGCGCCGTGGTTCGTGTGGTGCGTGAGCCTCAGCGGCTGCGCGCACGGCCAGCACGGCGACTACCAGGCGCAAAGAACCGCGCTCGACGCAGCGAAACCGCGAAACGGTGCTAGCGGGGACCAACCCGGGGAGCCATCGCCCTTCCTCGACGACACGCCCATGGAGCGAGAGGCGCTCGTCCGCGCCGTGCTCGCGCGAAACCCGAACCTGGAGGCGGCGCGGCAAGCTTGGCGGGCGTCTCTCGCGGAACACCCACAGACACGTTCGCTCGAAGATACCGTGGCCAGCTACTCGCTCGCGCCTCTGAGCATCCGCTCCAACACGGTGCGCTTCGGCCAAGTCGTTCGGCTCGAGCAGCGCTTCCCGACACCCGGCAAGCTCAGGTTTGCCGGAGAGGTCGCGCTCGCGGAGGCCGAAGCGATGCGAGACGGCTACGAAGCGGTCCGGCTGACGCTTGCTTTGATGGCCTCGTCTCTGTTCGACGAGTACCAGCGAGTGACGCGTGTGCTGACGCTCAACGACGAGCACCGTGAGCTGATCGAGGACATCAAAGCGAGCGCGATGGTCCAATACGAATCAGGACGCGCCTCCCAGCAAGATGTGTTGCAAGCCGAGGTGGAGCTGGCGCACATCATCCATCAACGGGTCATGCTGGAATCGGAGCGGAGGGTCATCATGGCCCAGATCAACGGCCTGCTTCATCAGCGCCCCGAGCTGGAGCTCCCTTCGCCGCCTCGAAGGGCCAGGCCGCCCTCGATCGAAGTACCGCAGACGGAGGAACTGCAGCAAGACGCGCTCGACAAACGGCCCGAGCTCCATGCGGCGCGATCCCAGCTTCGGGCCGCGGACTCCGCGGTCAATCTCGCCAAACGCAACTACGCACCCGCGATAGGGCTCATGGGAGAATACAACTCGATGTGGGCTGAAACGGACCATCGCTGGATGACCGGGGTTTCGCTGAACCTGCCACTGCAGCTCAGGTCGCGGAAGGGCGCCATCGACGAAGCGCACGCCCGTGCCGAGCGGGCCTCCGCCCAGCTCTCGGTGAAACGAGACGAGGTGCGGGTCGAGGTCGATCAAGCACGCCAGCGCGTTGTCGAGGCGGAGCACGTCGTTCGCTTGTATGAGACGCGGCTCATACCCGCGGCGCAGGCGCAAATCGAAGCAGCCAGCGTCGGTTACGACACCGGACGCAATAGCTTTCAGGCGCTGATCGACGCCGAACGCTCGCTTCGAACACTCGAGATTGAATACGAGGAGGTTCTGGCCAGCCTCGGGCAGCGGGCTGCAGAGCTCGATCGGGCACGAGGAACCTTGCCGGGCCTGGGAAATCAAGGAGGACCAAATGAGCTCCCATGAACCCACTCGAAAGAGACGGTACTGGGCGGTCCTCGGCCTTCTGCTTCTCGGAATGGCCGGCGCCGCGATTTGGATGTTCAGCCGCGACGCGGGGCCGCCGGAGGGACGCGAGGAACAGGTCGAACATCACGCGCACGAAGAGGGCATCGCGCACTACACGTGCCCGATGCACCCTTCGGTGCAGCAGCCGTCGCCAGGGAAGTGCCCGATTTGCGGCATGGACCTCACGCCCGTGAAACAGGAGGAATTGGACAGTGGGACCATCGTGGTCGACGAAGTGCGCCGGCAGCAGCTCGGCGTGAGGACAGCAGCCGCCGAGCGGCGAAACGTCTCGCGTCAGATTCGCGCCGTGGGCCAAGTCAAGGTCGACGAGACGCGGCTATCGGACGTGAACCTCCGCATGAGCGGCTGGGTGCACCGGCTCCATGTCGAAGAGACTGGGCAACGGGTGAAGCGAGGGCAGGTCTTGTTCACGCTCTACAGCCCAGAGCTCTACGCGGCCGAGCGCGAATACCTGACCGCGCTTGAACGCAGCCGTGAGGCTCCCTCGAACACCGGCGCGGAGCTGACGCGCGCCTCCGAACAACGGCTTCGTCTCCTCGGCATGAGCCAGGCACAGATTGGCGCGCTCGCACGGCGCGGCGAAGCTTGGGAGAACGTTCCCGTGCTGGCGCCATCCACTGGATACGTCATCGACAAAGACGTGGTGGAGGGCGGGCGCATCGAGGCCGGCACACGCGTCTACCGAATCGCGGATCTGAGTCGTCTTTGGGTCAATGCCGACGTGTACGAATCCGATCTGGCCCAGGTGAAGAAAGGCCAACCGGTTTCCGTGCATCTTCCGTATGTTCCCGGGCAACGCTTCGAGGGCCGGGTGGACTACGTCTACCCCACCTTGGACGGAGTCACACGGACGGGTCGTGTGCGCGTCGCACTCGACAACCCAGACCTTGCGCTCAGGCCCGACATGTACGCCGACGTCGAGCTCGCGGTAGACCTCGGTGAACGACTCGTCATCCCCGATTCCGCGGTGATCTACACGGGGCCCCGCCGCCTTGTATTCGTCGACCTCGGCGAAGGAAAGCTCCGTCCGCAAGAGATCCAAGTCGGCGTACGAGCCGGGGACTACGTCGAAGTGACGCGGGGCCTCGAACCGGGCGATGTCGTGGTGACCTCCGGGAACTTCCTGATCGCGGCCGAGAGCCGAATTCGATCCGCCACTGGGTACTGGGGAGGCGGGCATGGCGCTCACTGACGACGAGGCGAGCCCGAGGCCAACCCTGATTGCTCGGGTCATCGAGGCGAGTGCGCGTCGGCCCTACCTGACGCTGCTGTTCGTGATCGTAGCCGGCGTCTGGGGCTACTACTCGCTCCGCAACGCTCCGCTCGACGCTATTCCAGACCTATCGGACACGCAGGTCATCATCTTCACGGAGTGGCAGGGCCGGAGCCCCGACCTGGTCGAAGATCAGATCACCTACCCGATTTCGTCGTTCCTGCTGGCTGCACCGAAGGTGGAATTCGTACGCGGTCAGTCGTTCTTCGGGCTGTCCTTCGTTTCGGTGATCTTCGAAGACGGCACCGACATGTACTGGGCGCGAAGCCGGGTCTTGGAATACCTGAACTCTGCGCTCGCCGATTTGCCGGACGGCGTACGCCCCACCTTGGGCCCGGATGCGACCGGAGTGGGCTGGGTATTTCAGTACGCCTTGGTGGACAGGAGCGGTAGGCACGACCTGCAAGAGCTGCGCTCGTTCCAGGACTGGAACCTGCGCTACGCGCTCGAGAGCGTGCCCGGCGTGGCGGAAGTCGCGTCGGTCGGCGGTTTTGTCAAGGAATACCAGGTGCAGGTCGACCCCGTAAAGCTTCGCGCCTACGGCGTCGGCATCGCGGATGTCGTCCGGGCAGTGCGCGAGTCCAACGAAGATGCTGGCGGCCGCACGATCGAAATCGCGGGTCACGAACAGATCATCCGGGGGCGCGGGTACATCGATAGCGAAGACGATCTGCGCAGCATCCCGCTCAAGCTCGGCGACGGCGGCACGCCGGTCTTGCTCGATCAAGTGGCGGTCGTCAGCATCGGTCCTTCGATGCGTCGCGGAATCGCCGAGCTCGATGGTGAGGGCGAGGTGGTCGGAGGTATCGTCATCATGCGTTACGGCGAGAATGCGCTGTCGGTAATCGACGCGGTGAAGCGCAGGATCGAAGACCTGAAGACGAGCCTTCCGGAAGGCGCCGAGCTGGTCATCACCTACGATCGCTCCGACCTCATCAAGAGAGCCATTGGCACACTTCGAAGCACCTTGATCGAAGAGATGATCGTGGTCAGCGTGATCATCTTCTTGTTTCTGCTTCACGCACGAAGCGCGCTCGTTCCCGTGATCACGCTACCGCTCGCCGTGATTCTGTCGTTCATCCCGATGTACTACCAAAACCTGACGGCGAATATCATGTCGCTGGGTGGAATCGCGGTCGCGATCGGGGCCATGGTCGATGCCTCGATCATCGTCGTCGAGAACGTCCACAAGAAGTTAGAGCATTGGGATGCCGAGGGGCAGCCGGGGTCGAGACGGCAAACGATCGTCGCGGCCATGCAAGAGGTCGGCCCGTCGATCTTCTTCTCGCTTCTCGTGATCACCGTCTCGTTCTTGCCGGTGTTCACGCTGGAGAGCGCCGAAGGGCGTCTCTTCAAGCCGCTGGCCTTCACGAAAACCTACTCGATGGGCTTTGCCGCGATCCTTTCCGTCACGCTGATCCCAGCGCTAGCGGTGCTGATGATCCGGGGAAAAATTCGCCGCGAAGAGGAAAACCCGCTCAATCGATGGCTGATCGCTTCGTATGCCCCCGTCGTGCGGTTCGTCGTGGCGCATCGGCGGGCTGTCATCGTCTCCGCCCTCGTCGCGATGGGCCTCACCGTCCCGGCCTTTCTCAAATTGCAAAGCGAGTTCATGCCTCCGCTCAACGAAGGCACGGTGCTCTACATGCCAACGGCTCCTCCGGGGATGTCCGTGACGGAGGCCTCAAACGTGCTTCAGGCGATGGACCGCCAGCTCAAGACTTTCCCGGAGGTGGTCTCGGTGTTCGGCAAGGCGGGGCGAGCCGAAACCGCCACGGACCCCGCACCGATCGGCATGTTGGAGACGACCATCGTGCTCAAGCCGCGGTCCGAGTGGAGAGCAGGAGTCACCTGGAAGGACTTGATCCAGGAGATGGACGAAACCCTGCGCTACCCGGGGATGCCGAACATTTTTTGGATGCCGGTGCAAACGCGAACCGAAATGCTGGCGACCGGCATTCGAAGCCCGTTAGGCATCCAGGTGTTTGGAAACGACCTCGAGACCATCGAACACACGGCGGTGCAGATCGAGCAGGCGGTGTCCAAGATACCTGGCACGCGGAGTGCGTTTGCAGAGCGCTCTGCGGGCGGGTTTTTCATCGATTTCGAGGTCGATCGCGAAAAGGCCGCGCGCTACGGGCTCCGAGTGGCTGACGTCAACGAGGTGATCATGACGGCCGTCGGCGGCATGGTCGTATCGGAGACCGTAGAAGGACGCGAACGCTATCCCATCACCGTTCGCTACGCGCGCGAGTTTCGGGATGACCCATCGCTGCTCGAAGAAATTCTCATCAGCACGAAGACGGGCGCCCAGGTGCCGATCAGCCAAGTCGCCGAGCTGAAGTTCGTGACAGGGCCTCCGATGGTGCGTAGTGAAGGCGGTAAGCTCGTGGGCTTCGTCTTCGTGGACACGGATCGACCGATCGCCCAGTACGTCGCGGACGCAAAGCAGGCCGTCGCCGACGAGGTCGCCCTTCCTGCGGGGGTGTGGTTGGGCTGGGCCGGACAGTTCAAATACCTCGAACGCGCCAAAGACAAGCTCGAGCTCGTCGTACCCTTGACGCTCTTTCTGGTGATGATGCTGCTCTATTGGAACACGAAGTCCTGGGCGGAGACGGCGATGGTGATGCTCGCCGTGCCGTTCTCGTTGATCGGGGCGGTCTGGCTTCTGTTCTTGCTCGACTACAACATGAGCGTCGCAGTCTGGGTCGGCATGATCGCGCTGGCCGGCCTAGACGCGGAGACGGGTGTCGTCATGCTGCTCTACCTGACCCTTGCCCACAAGAAGTCCCTGGATGAGGGAAGGCTCGAAACGCGGGCGGACCTCACTGAAGCGATCGTCGACGGGGCCGCGAGGCGAATCCGACCGAAGCTGATGACCGTGATGACCACGACGATAGCGCTCCTGCCCATCCTCTGGAGCACCGGCACAGGCGCGGACGTGATGAAGCGTATTGCTGCGCCGATGGTGGGTGGTCTGATAACCTCGTTCCTGCTGGAGCTGACGGTCTATCCGGCGATCTTCGCTGGATGGAAGGGTCGCTCGCTTCGTGCAGTTCAGGTCGAGCCAGCAGAGGGAAAGGGAGACTAGGAATGATGAATAGACGACCAGCGGTTCTGCTCGCATGCGCCGCAATCGGTGCTGCGAGCTTTTTCGCTGGGTGTAGCAAGAGCCAGGAAACGCCTCACAAGTCATCGACGCTCCCCGCGGAATTCGCTGCGAGAATCGACGACGCCGTCGCTGCGTATGACGTCGTGCGCGGTGCGCTCGCAAAGGATAGCGAAGACATAACAATTCCAGCTACCAAGCTCGCCGACGCGGCACGTCTGGCCTCTGCATCGGCTCCAGACAGCGTCCGCCAGGCTCTCGAGAAGTTATCGAGCTCGGCAGAGCGGCTCGCAGGCCTCGACGGTTCGGACCTAAGGGCCGCGAGGGAATCGTTCGGCGAAGTGAGCCGGTTGCTGATCGCCGTCCTGTCGTCTGAGCCGAGCCTCCAGCAGAGCCGACAGGTCTACGAGTGCCCCATGGCGAAAGGCTACAAGAAGTGGGTGCAGGTATCTGAAGGGGTCTCGAATCCCTACATGGGAAGCGCCATGCCCCGGTGCGGCGTGGAGGCCGATTTCTGAGCGCCAGGCTCAATGCAGGAGCAGCACGTAGAGCATCGCCCCGCCCGCAACGAGGATCGCGCCAAAGGCCACGACAATCGGCCCCCGAATAGCGACGGGAAACATCCCCCGCTCTAGGTTCTTGGCCACCCACAGATAGCGGCTCACCGCATAGATCAGCGAAAGGCCGCCGAAACCGATGAAGCCGAGGCCCGCGGCCACCGCGATCCCTTCGCCCCCGGCGCCGAGGCGTTCGAGCAGGACACCCAGCCCCACGAGGCCGAGCGCGGTGCGCACCCACGCGAGGAAGGTCCGCTCGTTGGCCAAATGGTCACGAGCCGTGCTTTCGCGGTTTTCGATGAGGTCTCGCACCGTCGAACCCGCTCATAGCATAGCTCGCCCGTAAAGGTGATCGTAGGGTCAGAGTTGAGGCCGGGGTGAGTAAAACGCAGGGCCCGCTCGTCGACCTATTCGAAGATGAAGGTTCCAGCATTCCCGAGAAAGCAAACCATTCATATTGACGACGGCGAGGGAACTTGTGACTCTCGCCGTGCCCCCACGCGACGCGAAAGGTTGTGAAGAATGAAGCGCCGTTTTGTACCCGTTTTTCTGCTCCTGGTCGCCGCCTTTGCGCTGCCAGGGACGAGCACACCGACCAGGGCCGAGGAGAGCCACACGCTGCGAATCGCATCGCTTGCGCCCGCTGGCTCATCCTGGATGAAGATTCTCAACGCCTGGAACAAGACCCTTCAAGAAAAGACCGACGGGAAGCTCAAAATGCGGTTCTACCCCGGCGGCTCCCAGGGCGACGAGCGCGACTTCGTACGAAAGATGCGGGTGGGGCAGCTCGACGGTGGCGTGGTCACCATGACCGGGATGAGCTTGCTGATACCCGCGATGAACGTCCTGGTTCTGCCGGGTTTGCTGCCCACGTATGAGCAGCTCGACCGAGTCCGCGGCAAAATGGCCCCTGAGTTCGAAGCGATGTTTGCGAAGGAGAACATGCGGCTCGTCGGCTGGGGCGACGCGGGCAAAACGCGACTGTTCTCCGCGCAGCCCATCAAGTCTCCCAACGACATCAAGGCCATGCGCCCTTGGGTCTGGAAAGACGACCCGATTTTCGTCGAGTTCTATCAAGTCATCGGTGCGAGCGCGGTTCGGCTCGGTGTGCCGGAGGTCTACCCGGCTCTGCAAACCCGAATGGTTGATGTGATTTCGTCGTCGGCGCTCACCGCGGTGGCGTTGCAGTGGTACACGCGGGTGAAATACATGACCGCGCACAACTCGGCGATCATCGCGGGTGGAACCATGATGCGCAAAGACAAGTACGACGAGCTTGCACCCGAGCTTCGAGAGGCGTTCGACAGCACGGCCGCCCGCGCACACGAGTTGCTCAACAAGGTCATTCGCAGAGACGACGAGAAGGCCTACCAGGTCGTCCTCAAAAAGGGCATCGAGGCCGTTGAAGCGGGAGACGCCCAGGCTGCATGGGACGCCGCGGATAAGAAGGTTCGCGACAAACTCACCGGCCGGATGTTCTCGAAAAGCCTGGTCAACGCTGTGACAGAGGCCGCTAAGCCGTAGCGACGGCGCTCCGAAGACGTGAGCAGCTCCGAGCACCTGACGCTCGAATCGAACGGGATTCGAATGCACGCGGTCAGCCGCGGCAAGGGGCCTGTCGTCTTGTTCTGTCACGGCTTTCCCGGCCTCTGGTACTCCTGGCGCCATCAACTCCCGGTCATCGCGGACGCCGGTTTCCGAGCAATTGCCGTAGACATGCGGGGCTACGGCCGAAGTGACCGCCCCCTCGACGCCAGCGAGTACGGGAACCAAACGATCGTCGCCGATCTCGTTGGTGTCCTCGACGCGCTCGGGGCAGAACACGCGGTCGTCGTCGGCCACGACTTCGGCGCGCAGGCCGCGTGGGCGGCTGCGCTGCACGCACCGGAGCGAGTACGCGGTGTCGTGTCGCTGGCCGTGCCGTACGGGCTGGGATTTGCGGGAGATGAAAAAGCGCAAAGAAAGCGGGGGACGGCCGGTAAAGAAGCCACGGCGAAGGGCAGGAAGCCAAGCGAGACATATGCAGCCATTGCGAAGAATCACTTCCTTCATCTGCACTACTTTCAGAAGCCGGGGCCGGCCGAAGCGGAGCTTGGCAGCCAACCTCGGTTGTTTCTGAAGCGGATCTACTGGGCCTTGAGCGCGCGCGGAAGCCTGCTCGACTTCAAGAGCTTCCCCTCGGAGGGCACCGGCTACCTGGACGTGCTCGCCGAGCCGGAGGAGCCTTTGCCCTGGCCGTGGCTCGGCGAAGAGGATCTCGATTTCCTGGTTGCGGAGTATATGCAGACGGGGCCCGAGACCGCGTTCATCGGTGGACTCAACTCCTACCGCGCGATGGACCTCAACTGGGAGCACGACCCGGACTACGGTCGCCGCGCGATCGAGCAGCCCGCCCTTTTCATCTGCGGGGAGAAGGACCCCGTGCTCCAGCTCATCACGCCTGAGTCGCTACAAACCATGCCGAGCCGGGTCACCGACCTTCGGGGGGTCGAGATCATCGCCGACGCGGGCCACTTCGTGCAGCAAGAGCAGCCCGAAACGGTCAATCGACACCTGCTCGGGTTCCTGACGAGCCTCCGCTAAAAAGGGGACTGTCCCCTTTTCATGCTTGGAGCTGCTTGGCGAGGTTGCCGGCGAGCTTGTAGACGAGGCCGTAAATCGAGAGCTGGGGGTTGGCTCCGATGCTGGTCGGAAAGAGGGAGCCGTCCATGATGTAGAGCCGGTCGAGGTGGTGGAACTTGCCGTCGCTGCCGGCGACGCTGCGCTTCGGGTCATCGCCCATTGGACATCCACCCATGACGTGGGCGCTTCCCACGGTCGCCTTGTGTGCGACCACATCGAGGTCGGCCACAGCCGCCTTGGCTTCCTTCCAAGACATGTAGTGCTTCGCCTGTTTGTGCGCAGGCCGTGCGGACTTCGCGCCTGTGGCGAACTGCATCTCGAGCATGACGTTGTACGCCCGCCGCACGCCCTCCATCAGGTAGTCGTTCATGGGGTAATCGAGGACGGGCTGACCTTTGTCGTTGAGCTCGACGGCACCACCCTGGCTCTGTTCGTGAAATCCGTCGCGCAGAAGCGCGATCATGCACTGCGTGTTCCGGATTTGATCCATGCTCTGCGTGATCTCTTCGCCCGCCGTCGAGTAGAACCCTGCCGCAAATGCCGGCTGCAGCGGAGGCACCTCGAGCTTGAACCCGATCGGACCCGTGTCGACGTTCTGCCACTGGAAGTGGTCGGAGTAGATCGACTGGGGGGCCCCATAGAATGGGTCGATCGCCTCCTCGTAGATGGCCATGGTGAGCGTCGTCGGGTGCAAGAACGTGCGCTTTCCGACGAGGCCGTACGGGTCGGGGACGTTCGAGCGCAGCAAGACCGCCGGCGAGTTGATCGCGCCGCCTGCCAGAATGGTTCGCGCGGCTCGAACGGTGATCTTTTGCCCGGTCGTGCCTCGAACGTTCGCGGTGAGCGCCTCTGCTTCGACACCGTGGACGACATCGCCGTCGCGAAGCACCTTCACGACGCGCGCACGGTGGACGAGCGTAGCCTTGCGATCCAATGCCTCTGGAATCGTCGTCGCGAGCATGGATTGCTTCGCGTCGACCGGGCACCCAAGCCCGCAGTAGCCGAGGTTCAAACAGCCCCGAACGTTGCGGTGGATGGTGTCCCACGAGTAGCCGAGCTTCTCCGCAGCACGCTGCAACATGGCGTTGTTGTTGTTGGGCGCCTGCGGCCATTTGTGGATGTTGAGGCGCTGCTCCATGTATTGGAAATGCGGCGCCATCTCTTTTGGCGAGCAGCCGCTCACACCCATCTGTTCCGTCCAAAACTTCAGTGTTTCGGGCGGTGTGCGAAAGCTGGTGGTCCAGTTGACCGTAGTCGAGCCACCGACAGAGCGGCCTTGCAAAATGACCATGCCCCCGTCTTTGGTGCCGCGGCCGGTCCCTTCTTGATACAGGTCTCGATAGGCCGCTCGCTCCTGCATGTCGAACTGGCTCGAGGTCTTGAGCGGACCAGCTTCGAGGAGAACCACCCGCAGGCCCGCCTTGCTCAAAGTCTCGGCGGCCGTGCCTCCCCCGGCGCCGGTGCCCACGATGACCACGTCCGCTTCGAGCTCGAGTGAAGAGGTCAGCGCGCTGGCATCGCGGATATCCCATCCGCGTTCGGCCGCCTTGTTGTACGGGTCGGTGCTGCTGCCCAGAATCACTTGGGAGAGATCGGTCACGGTCGGGTCTCCTTCGCCGCCGGAGCCACCACCGGCACGGGACTTGCGACCTTCCTAGGCGGGCCGGGGTATCCGGTCGTCGCTGCATTGTCGGGGATGAGGTACCACGAGCTGATGATGAGTCGGATGACCGCCGCGTAGATTGCGTTCAAAAGCCCGATGCCGCTGTCCCGCAAACGCGCGAGAGCTTTTTCGGCATCTTCCAGCGAAGCTTTGGACCAGGAGGACCACTGACCGGTCGTCAGCCCGCGGCTCAGCCCAAAGCTCAGCACGTCGAACGCCTGGTGCACGCCTGCCACTACCGGCTCGGAGAGATCGGCCAGCAAGGTGTCAAACGATTTCACGGTTTGCTCGATGGCCGCGGTATCGCCGGGCGCGATCTTGCCCTTCATCACGGCAGGGGTCACGGCGCGCAAGAGCTCCACGTCTTCAGGACGAAGGAGCTTCATGCCGGAAGCAGGACCACTGGACGTGCAGCCCGACAGGGTGGCGCCTGCGCTCATCGTCGAGAGCGCGGCGGCGCCGGCTACCGAGAGCTTCAAAAAATCACGTCGATCGCTTGGCATTGAATCTGAGAGTCTATCCACAGGACTGGGTCGAAGGTCCAGGAGAAAATGAACGCCTAGCGGCCACGGCTGCGGATGAAATATTCGCTCATGGTGACACTGGTGATCTTCCAGACAGGGAGAAATGCCGCCACGCTTTGCATCATGATCGCCATGTGCCGCAGGAGCTCGATGGGACGTCGGGCCCCATAAAACACGTACGGATTGGTTATGTGTTCCCGAGACGGCCAGGACTCCTCGACAATCCCTTCGTACGGTACCGCCCCCGGCGTAAGTACCTCCTCGACGACGTTTCGGACATAGCGGGCGCGGGGCTGCATCTTTTCGGACATCGGCCCCTGACGATTGAACCAGTGCCGCATCCATCGGTCCTTCGGGATGCGCTTGGGTCGTTCCAGCGGCGTCACCGAAATCACGTACGGCGAGCGCTCGCCGTCGGGCCAGTCGCGAGGTGTGCCATGCTGGTTGCCACCATAGTCGGTGTAGAGGTGCTCGCGGACTCTGTAGCCGGCGATGTCGAAGTCCGCGTCGAGCAGAATCGCCTCGAGAGCGCCGCGCGCGTTGAAGTCGTCGATCCAAATACTGACTTCCGCCGCGAACGGGTCGGTCAGCTTGGTCGTCGGGGCCGGTGACGGGACGGTCGCGAAGTCGTCATCGATGTTCATCAGCAGATATCGCGCGCCTGAATCGAGAAGCTTTGGCGCGCAGCCCTCGACCAAGGTGAGCCGGCGGGCCGCGGGTTCCATCGCTTGCCGTGGCCAGAGCAGGTAGATGAGCTTGATCATCGCGCTTGCCTCAAACGGTCGTGTGTTGCCCGGAACTCGTGCAGCAGCTTGGGGATGCCATCCGCTGCGCTGGTCCGGGGCTCGTAGCCGAGCTCGGCTCGTGCCTTGTCGACGCGAAACGAGGCGTCGCTGCAGACGGCCAGGACCGAGCGCCTGGTGAGCATCGGAAACGGACCGCCGATGTAATGGGCGAGCTCCCCGAGATACGCGATGCCATACGCAAGCGCCCGGGGCATGTGCAGCTTGGGCCAGGAGTACCCCAGGCCTTCGACGATCGGCCGGTACCAGTCCACCGGATTGGTCGGCTCGTCGTCGCTTACGAAGTAGGCCTGGCCCCCAACCCGCTCGGGCTCTTCGCTGAGCTTCTTGGCCAGCAGGAAATGAACGTCGACGACCGAATCGACGTGGACGTTGTCGGTCACGGACTTCCCATCACCGATCTTTAGCTTGAACTGCCCGGCGGCGAGGTGCTCGAGAAAATCTTGCACCATCATGGCGCCCTCGCCGGGTCCCCATACACCGCCCGGCCGAACCGCCGCGGTTCGGAGGCCGTTGGGGTCGTCAGCGTCCAGGACCATCTTTTCTGCCCGACTCTTAGTCTGCGAGTAGAGGTCCGAGAGCCCGTCGGTTCCCACGTACGGCGCGGTTTCGTCCCCTTCCCGGATAGGGCCGTCGACCGAGACGGTAATCGAGCTGGTGAAGATGAGCTTTTTCACGCCTGCGCCCTGGCAGGCGCGGATCACGCATTCGGTGCCGAGAACATTGACGCCATAGACGAGGCGGCGAACGCTCGCCCGCGCGAGCGTGAGCGTGTTGATGATGGCAGCGGTGTGAAAGACGGTATCGACACCATCGCAGGCTGGACCGAGGTCGCTCATCCGCCGGATGTCGCCGACGATGCTCGTAACGCGAGCATCGCCTTTAAATGGCGCCAGATCGAGCGCGCGGACCTCGCAGCCGAGCTCCAGGAGCCGGCGAACGAGGTGCTTTCCAACATAGCCGTTGCCACCGGTCACCAGGCAGACGGGGCCGACTTGATTCGGATCGACGGGAAGCTCCATGGGCCAGTACCGAACTTGAACCGGCGTGCTAGCTTGTGCAATGCAGATGCACCGCCCGAGCCCGATCGTGGTCGAAGACGTAGACGGCGTGCGCTGGGATGACGTCGCAGATCTGGTCGTCGTGGGCCTGGGCGCCGCGGGGATCTCCGCCGCTATCGAAGGGCGGGAGCACGGCGCCGACGTGGTCGTTTTGGACCGTTTCGAAGGAGGCGGCGCCACCTCGATCAGCGGAGGGGTCTTCTACGCGGGAGGCGGGACCCACATTCAGAAAGAGGCGGGCGTCCAGGACACGGTCGAGAACATGTACCGCTATCTATCGATGGAGGTGCAGGATGCGGTTTCGGAAGAGACCCTGCGAGCCTTCTGCGAAACCAGCGCAGCCAACGTGAAGTGGCTCACCGACCGCGGCGTGCCTTTCTTGCCGAATCTCTGCCCGATCAAGACTTCGTATCCGACCAACGAGTACCATCTCTACTACTCCGGGAACGAAACCTTCCCACCTTACAGCGATCGGGCGACACCGGCCCCGCGCGGCCATCGGCCCGACGGTGGGGCCTTTCCGGGTGCGAGGATCATCGAGCCGCTTCGGCAAACGGCGATTTCGCAAGGCGTACGAATCGAGCTGCAGGCGCGGGTGAGCCGCTTGATCGTCGACCGAGACGGCCGCGTGCTCGGCGCGGAATATCAACAAATCCCCTCGGGCTTCTGGCGTCGACAGCACAGGCGGCTGCACGAGGTAGAAACCGCGATCGGGAAGATCGCGCCCAGCCTGGCCGGCTGGCTCCGAAAGCGCTGCGACGGCATCGAGAGACGGCACTCGGTGCCGAAACGGATTCGGAGCCGTCGAGGTCTGATCCTCTGCGCCGGCGGCTTCGTCTTCAATCGTGAGATGGTCGCCGAGCACCTGCCGGAGTTCGTTCCCGGCTTGCCGCTGGGAACGGCGGGTGACGACGGCCTGGGGATTCGCCTCGGCCAAAGCGTGGGGGGCAAGCTCGAGCAGATGCATCGAGCCTCGGCGTGGCGGTTTCTCTACCCTCCCAATGCATTCGCGCAGGGCGTCTTGGTCAACGGCAAAGGCGAGCGCTTTGCAAATGAATTCTGGTACGGAGCAAAGATCGGCGAGGCGATGGTGGAACAGAACCACGGCGTCGCCACGCTCATCATCGATGAGAAGCTCAAGAAGCTTGCTCACGAGCAGTCGAAGCCGGGTGAGCTTCAGTGGTTTCAGCGGGCGGCCGCGCTGATGAACCTCTACCTCAACTGTAAAAAGGCTGAAGACCTCGATGCCTTGGCGAAGATGCTCGATGTCCCGCGAGCGTCGCTTCAAAAGACGCTCGATGAAAACGAGGCCGTGGCTCGCGGTATTCAGCGGGACCGTTTCGACAAAGCGCCAGGCAGCGTGCACCCGCTGAGCGCCGGTCCGTACTACGCGATCGACTGCTCACTCGGTTCCAAACGCCACCTCTGCGCGGTGATGACCCTCGGCGGGCTCGCGGTCGACGAGAGGAGCGGCCAAGTCCTGAGCGAAAACGGAGGCGTCGTTCCCGGACTGTACGCAGCAGGCCGAAACGCCGTTGGCATTTGCTCACGCCAATACGTCAGCGGCCTGTCGATCGCAGACTGCGTTTTCTCGGGCCGTCGTGCTGGGAAAAGCGCTAGCGCGATCCATCCAGGCGTTGCTTGGAACGCAGAGTCAGCTCCACCAGGCTGATCAACACCAGAATCGAAGCCAATCCCCATTTCGCCCGGAAACAAAAGGCGAAAGCGCCGGTTGAATCACCGGCAGGGGTAAACGTCTATCTGTTTAGAGAGGGCTTTGATGATGAAACTTAATCTAGTTCGACACTCGACATGGTTGGGAATTGCCGTGTTCAGCTCGATGCTTTCGGGCTGCATCTTCATTGGGGACTACGACGATGTCTTCGAGCCGGGGTCCAAGGCGCTCACGTACGAAGTCTGCTACTCCAACGTCGATTGCTACGGAGGCGAGTACTGCGAAGAGCTCGCGCTGCCCGCCGACCGCTATACCGAATTCGTAAATGCGATTTGCACAGTCGGCTGCTTCGACGACCTAGATTGCCCCGTCTCCGAGTTCAACGGCCTGCCCGGTGCGTGCCTCGATCATGCGATCCTGGGCGGCCCGCTTGGCGCGCGGGTCTGCGTGGAGCGCTGCGAGCTCGACGCGGACTGCGACGTGCCCGCTGGATTCGGGTGTGAGTTCATTGCCAGAGACCGGATCTGCGTCCCAATCCGGTGACGGACCAGACGGCCCTCGAAGAGGTTTCACGGAAGCTTGCTGGCACCGGCATCGACGTTCTCATCAACAACGCTGGCATTCTCCGAAACGAAACCTTCGACCGGCTCGACTTCGACCAAATTCGCGAGCAGTTCGAAGTCAATGCTCTGGGGGCCCTGCGGGTCACCTCGCTCCTGTCTCGATGTCTGCGAAAGGGCTCGAAAATCATCCTCATCACCAGCAGGATGGGCTCGATTGGGGACAACGGCTCCGGAGGCTACTACGGCTACCGCATGACGAAGGCCGCCCTGAACATGGCTGGCGTCAACCTCGCGCATGACTTTCGCGGTAAGGGCGTGTCGGTCGCCATCCTTCATCCGGGCCTCGTCGCGACGGGCATGACGGGCCACCACGGCATCTCGACCTCCGAGTCGGCCGCGGGCCTGATCTCGCGAATCGACGAGCTCCGCCTCGAGGACTCCGGAGGCTTCTGGCACGCGAACGGCGAACGGCTGCCCTGGTAAGAGCCTGATCGCTCGAGGCCGTTGTGGCGCGCAGACAGATCCGTCAAGCTGCGCCCGCTGTGTCTGTCGACTGGGAAAGCCTGCCCACCGAGGAGCTCCTCGACGTTCGTCTGAGCGAGCTCGGCCTCACGATTGCCGACACCTGGCTCGAGGACTGCGTAGGGCGCCTCCGCGACGAGCTAGATAGCGCAGGGCTCCGGCGCTTTAGGGTCCATTTCTGGCTTAGCGATGAGTGGTGCTCTCCTGACGGGATTCCCGGAGTTGGTGTGCCCTTCTACCTCGCGCATCCCCGTCTGATGCGGCTCGAACGACAGATGATGTTCGAAGTCGAAGGCGGCACCGGCATCGAGTGCATGCGTCTGCTTCGGCACGAAGCGGGGCACGCTCTGCAGCACGCGTACAACCTGCAGCGGCGAAAGCTCTGGCAGCGAGCGTTCGGCCGCGCGTCCGACCCCTACCCGGACTTCTACCAACCCAACCCTTCGAGCAAGGGGTTCGTAGAGCACTTGGACGGCTGGTATGCGCAGGCCCATCCGGTGGAAGACTTCGCCGAAACATTCGCGGTCTGGCTCGCCCCGCGCTCCAACTGGCGCAAGCAGTACGCCGAGTCGTCCGCGCTCGAGAAGCTCGAGTACATCGACGCGCTCGTCGACGAGCTCGCTGACAAGAAGCCGCAGGCAAGATCGCGCGCGCGTCCTTACTCTTTGCCGCGGCTCCGTCACACCCTGCGTCGCCACTACGAACGTCGCCAGGCGCACTATAGTCCCGGCTTCAGCGACGAGTATGACCGCGACCTGCTCAAGATCTTCAGCGATTCTGCCCGCTATCGAAACAACGAAACGGCAGCTGCATTCCTGCGTCGCAATCGGCGCCAAATTCGAGAGCAGATCTCGATCTTCACCGGCGAATATCAGTTCACCATCGACCAGGTGCTTCGTGCTATCATCGGCCGGTGTCGCGAGCTGCGGCTCCGGCTCACCAAGGGGGAGCGACAGACGAAGCTCGACTTTGCCATCATGTTGACGGTGCACACGGTGCACCTTCTGCACCGGCGGGACACATGGCATCCACTGTAAAGCGACGGCGAATCATCGTTCTCGCACACGAGAGCCTCCTACCCCCAGAAGACATCAGCGGGCTTTCGGACGAGAAGGTCGCGCCGTTCAAGACCGAGTTCGAGGTGCGCAAGGGTCTTCGGGCACTCGGCCACGAGGTCGTGATGGTCGGCCTGAGCGACGAGCTCGCCCCGCTCCGCAAGGCCATTGAAACCTTCGAGCCGCACGTCGTGTTCAACCTTCTCGAGGAGTTCGACGGAGAGGCGATTTTCGATGCGCACGTCGTCGGCTACCTGGAGCTTCAGCGTGCCGCCTACACCGGTTGCAACCCGCGAGGGCTTCTGCTGGCCCGCGACAAGGCGCTGTCGAAGAAGGTCCTGGCCTACCACCGTATTCAGGTGCCGCAGTTCCGCGTCTTTCCACGTTACCGAAAGATCAAGTCTCCTCAGCGGCTCGAGTTCCCGCTCATCGTGAAATCACTGATCGAAGAAGGAAGCTACGGAATCTCGCAGGCTTCCGTCGTGCACAACGACAAGACGCTCGAAGAAAGGGTGGCTTTCATTCACGAGAAGATCCGCACCGACGCCGTCGTTGAACAGTACATCGAAGGCCGGGAGCTCTACGTCTCGGTACTCGGCAACCACCGACTGCAGGTGCTCCCGACATGGGAGATCTTCCTCGACAAGCTTCCCGATGACGCACCCAAGATCGCCACGCGCAAGGTGAAGTGGAACCTGGAATACCAGCAGAAGTACGGGGTGCGCATCGGGCGAGCAAAGGGGCTCTCTGAAGACACGGAGCGACGAATCGCTCGGCTGTCCCGGCGCATTTGCCGGCGACTCGGAACCGACGGCTGCGTGCGAATCGACTTTCGGCTCGACGAGTCGGGTGGCTTGTACTTCTTGGAAGCCAACCCGAACCCCGACATCGGCGAGTTCGAGGAGTTTGCAGGTGCCGCGAAAGCCGCTGGAATGAGCTACCCCGATCTCCTACAGAAGATCGTCAATCTGGGAATTCGCCGCGCCGAGCGCGGCTGATCCGGAGGCCTCAATTGCCGATCTCGTTGAGATACGACCGAAAGCAGTCGATCTCGGCACCGCTCCACGGCGTACCTCCGAGCGGCATTCGCTGTCCGGCGCCCCAGTCATCGGTGACCTTGGTGAGCATGTCACTGCAATCCGCGTCGAACGAGTCGACCAAGAAAGTCCCGTTGACACCGACCTGAGTCGCGAGCGGCGCCAAGCTTGCTTCGATGGATTCCGTGGCGAGGTCGATGCTAAACGTCGCCGCGCCCGCGCCATGACAGCCCGCTACCGCACAGCCTTCGAGCTTGCTGCGAATCGCCGAATCGTCCGCAGTCGAGAAACCAGACAGCGAGCACGAGAGTGCCGCGGCGTCTGGGTTGTTGCAGAAGACCAGGGCTCGGGGCCCTGGGGCCGCCGAATCGCTCTCCCCGCAGGCTGCGAGCAACGAGCCACAGGCCACCAAAACAATGAATCGTGCAAAATTCGTCCGTGTGTGAGACATTTCTTCGACCACTCCTGACAAAAAATTATGTTGAGGCTCTAATGATGGATGAAAAAAATCACTTCTCCAAAGGAAAAATTCATCCCTACTTTCCTTTGAGATCTTGCCAAACTACGAAGATGATGCAAGCGCGATCACCAAATATTTTGACCCTTAAGGTGCATATTCAGACTGTATTCCATTGTATTACAGTCTAAATTTAGGCCTGCAGGGTGCTTTTCAGCATGTTAGGCTGACATCTGTGCAGATGAGTCAGACATGCATTCACGGTACCCTCACGAGCGGACTGGGGATCCTCCTACTCGGTTCGGTGCTCACCGTATCGGGCTGCAAGGAAGATCCTACCCTCTTTGGGGGCTGCTCCACTCAATACATCAACGGCTGTCCCCAATCGGACGGCTTTGCGAATCCGTACGAAGGACAGCTCGAGCTTTTGAGTTGGCCCGAGACGCTTCGCAAGGCGAGCCTCGAGCTCACGGGCAAGCTCCCGACCCCGTCGCAGCGAGCCGCCGCGGAGGTTCAAGGCCAGCTCGGGTTGGAGGCTTCGCTCGCAGAAATGATGCGCGACCCTGGGTTCTCCGAGCGCATGATCGAGCTCTACAACGATCACTTTCTGACCGACAAGTACCTCGGCAGAGAAAACGCGATCGAGCTGCTCGACGAAGAAGAGTGGCCGAACCTTCGATGGTTCGAGAACAGGTTCCCGGGTGATGACGCGACGGCGTTGATGACCAACGACTCCTTGGCACGCGAACCGCTCGAGCTGATCGCACACGTCATTCACACCGAGCGACCGTTCACCGAGATCTTGACCGCCGACTACACCATGGCGAACGCCTACTCGGCATTCTCGATGATTGGACTTCCCGACATTCCCGTTGGCCTGGGTGACAGTCCACAGAGCTTCCAAGAGATCTACGTGCCGGGGATCCCGCATGCCGGGATTCTCACATCGGCGATGTTCCTCAATCGTTTTCCGACGAGCGACACGAACATCAACCGGCACCGCTCGCGCATGGCGTACTGGTTCTTCCTCGACATCGACATCAACCAATTCGGAAATCGCCCAGTGGACGCGAGCAGCGACTTTGGAGAGAACCCGACGCTGAACAACCCAGACTGCACCGTCTGTCACACGACGATGGACCCGGTTGCCGGTCTTTTCATGAACTGGAACGAGAACGGCGAGTACAGCGGCGAAGGCGAGTGGTTTGGGCCCGACTACATCTTGCCGCCTGGCTTCAACGGCGAAGCTCTGCCGAATGCAAACCGGAGAAACGCACTTCAATGGTTCGCCCAGCGAGTCGCGCAGAATCCGAGGTTCGCGCAGGCGACCGTAAAGACGGTCTTCCAAGGGCTGACCGGCCAAGAGATTCTCGACATCACCATCCCCGCCCCGCCAGACATGGGCGGCATGGGCGGTAGCGACGGCGCCGGCGGTGCTGGCGGCGACCCCGGTCTCGGCGGCATGGGCGGCGACCCCGGTCTCGGCGGCATGGGCGGTGACCCCGGTCTCGGCGGCATGGGCGGCGTCGGTGGCTCGGCTCCTCCGCCGCCGCTCCCCGATGACAATCCAAACATCGACCCCACCGTCGATCCCGCACTTCAGCGCGCATACAACGTGCAGCAACAGATCCTGCGCACGATTCAACAGCGCTTCATCGACAGCGGGTACAACTTCAAGCTTCTGGTACGCGAAATCGTCCTGAGCCCGTACTTCCGCGCGAAGAACGCGACCCCGCTCACCAGCGACCTCGAAAAAGAGCTTTCGACCTTCGGCACGGCCCGACTGCTGACGCCGGAGCACCTGTCACGAAAGATCGAGGCCACCACCGGTGTGCGCTGGCGCTCGAACCCGAATCGGTCGGACTACCTGCTCGACCAATACCGCATCTTCTACGGCGGCATCGATTCCGACCTCGTGACCCAACGGGTGACGGAGCCCAACGGCGTCATGGCGAGCCTTGCGCAGCGTATGGCCTACGAAGTCGCCTGCGCGGCGGTTCCGTACGACTTCTCGAAGCCTGCACATCAGCGTCTCCTCTTCCCTGACATCGACCAGAACGCGCCCCTGTCCGAAACGTCAGACCAGGTGAGGGACGCGGTCCGCCATCTCCACGACATGCTTCTCGGCGAAGAGCTCGCGGGTAGCGACGAGGAAATCGCCGCGACCATGATCGTTCTAATGGAAGCATACAATCTAGGTCGGCAAGGCCTGGCGGACGAATCGGTGTCGGACCAGCTCGCCGGTCAGTGCCGCCTCAACAACGACCGAATCACCGGCGCCGATTTGCCGGAGAACCGCCGAATCAACCGGGACACGGAGTACACCATTCGCGCCTGGATGGCCGCGGTGAGCTACCTCCTGTCCGATTACCGATACCTGTACGAGTGAGGAAGGACTAGCTGTGGATCGTCGTGACTTTATACGAATGGCAAGCTGGGCCGGGCTGACCTGTGTGCTGCCGGCAGCGGTAGACCCTCTGCGCGCGAGCGCCCAACCGATCAGCGGATCGGCCTACACCGGCACGTACTGGATCTTCATGCATGCAGGCGGGGGTTGGGATCCGACCCATCTCTGCGATCCGAAGGGCCGCGCTACCGAAAACGAAAACAACCCGATGGGTCGCTTCCTCAAGAGCGACATCCGAACGGCAGGCAACATCGAGTACGCGCCGCTCGGCGGTGACGGCACTGCGCTCGATGCGTTCTTTCAGACCCACTACGAGCGGCTGCTCGTCATCAACGGGATGGACACGACGACCAACGGCCATGACCAGGGTACTCGCGGCACATGGAGCGGCCGAACGGCTGAGGGTCATCCGCCAATCGGCGCCCTCATCGCCGCCACTCACGGCCCCAATCTTCCGATGCCCTTGATCGGCTACGGGGGGTACCTCGACACGCAGGGCGTCACCAATGCCGTGCCACTCGGTGACGGCGGTCTTCTCCACAACCTAGCGCACCCCTCGCGCCCGGATCCGACCGGCTCAGAGGAGAACTACTTCGGGCATCCAGACGTTCCTGGCATCGTCCAGCGTGAGCAGCAGCTTCGACTGCTTCGGATGCAGGGGAAGCAACGCTTGCCGAGGATCTGGGACGGCCAAAACGAGCTCATGCTGGCGCGACTCGGTCAGGACGACCTCAAGCGAGTGTCCGAATCGCTCCCGGACGACTTTTCGAACAATCAGCTCGAGCGCCAAATCCAGGTTGCTCTCGCTGCGTACCAAGCCGGCCTCTCGGTGAGCGTCAGCGTGAGCCGCGGCGGCTTCGACACGCACGGCAACCACGACAACAATCACCTCCCGCGACTCATCGACTTCGTCAACGGCGCCAACTTCGCGATGCAGGAAGCAGAGCGGCTGGGCATCGCCGACAAGGTCGCCGTCGTGATGGGGTCGGACTTCGGTCGAACGCCGGGATACAACAACGGCAACGGCAAAGACCACTGGCCGATCAGCAGCATGATGATGATGGGGCCGGGGATTCCAGGGAACCGTGTCATTGGCGGCACCGACGACCGGCATGGTCTGCAGCTCATCGACCCGGTGACCCTACTTCCAACCGGGTCTCCGGACACCGCCGAAGGGGCCAGGCTCTCGATCGCTCACGTCCACCGCGCATTGCGCAATCTGTCGGGCGTTCCCAACGACTTCAAGGCCGCGTTCCCGCTTGCGGGCGAAGACCTGCCGATCTTCGGCTAGGTCAGCGACCAGAGGACGACCCCTCCAATCGCCGTGGCGAGGAGGGACCACAAGCGCATGACGAACGGTGAGCGACCGGTCCACCATCGAAGCACGCGCTCGAAGCGATCGTAGCCGACGAGTGGAAGGCTTGCTGCGCTCAGGACGGCAACCGCGCCAAGGACGCGCAAGACGATTGGAAGGCGCGTATCCGGTGCTGCGAACCAGAGTGCAAGCCCGAAGCAGAGGCGCAGGAGCACGGCCAGCCAGAAGCCTGACTTCGAGCTCCAGCCCGAGATGAAAGCGAAGATGGACCCAGGGGCGAATAAACCCCACGCGCCCATGACGAAAATGAAGAGCGCTACGGCAAGCGCGAGCACCAAGAACACGATATCCAACCCAGGCGCGAGGCCGACCCGAGGCCTCGAAGCCGCGCGAGGATAGGATGTCTCGTAACCTGGCGCAACGAACTGCCGCCCTGTGCCTCAGAAGGCCGCGCCGCCTCCGATTCGCAGGCCCCAGACCTGACCGTTGTCGAAGGAGAAGCCCCAAGGGTTGTCGAGGTTGATGTTGAGTAGAACCGTCCCGAAGCCGTTCTCATTGCCAAAGCGGAGGTAGGGTTCGACCGCGAGCTGTGTGTTGTTCTGCTTGAACTTCGGGATGAGCACCAAGCTGAAACGCGAGCCGACTCGAAGCCAGTCCGTCGCCTGATAGCCCATCATCGCGGCCATCTGCATGATGAAGTCGGTCTTGGAGGTCCGGTTGTTCTTGTTGTCTATCTTGATCATCGCACCGGTGTCGAGGTAGGCGCCCCAGAGAAAGCCGCTTGGTTTGCGACGCTCGAGCGCGATCGGAATGATGATGCTCACGGCGTGGGCGTCCCAGAGCCAGTAGTTGGTATTCCCTCGCACGGCTGCAGCCAGCGAGTAGGCGGACTGCTGTACGAAGCGCTCATTCAAATCGTCCGTGACGGTCGCGACCGGTATCGCCACGCCGGCGCCGATTCGATAAGAAAACTGATTCTTCTTGCCCTGGTAGTGAAAGGCCACGTAGGGATTGCCAGACCGAAATGCGTTCTGCGGCTCGGCGTCCTCGTCAGCGAGATCGACATTGACGTAAGACATCCCCCACATCACTTGGAGCAATACGGTGTAAGCGAGCTGCAAGCGCATCTCGACCAGCGGACTGATGACGATCGACCGCTGGTTACCCTCGAGCTTTCCAGCAAAGAGCGCCACCTCGCCGAGGATGTGAAATCGCTGGGTATGAGCCTTCCTTCCCTCGTCGAGGCTATAGGGCTCGTCGGGGAACGCGCGCGCCTGGCCGGGCGTCAACCAAACCCCGGCAGCAACTAAGAAACCAGCAACTCCCCACGCTCGAAGCACAGCCATCATTCATCCCCCACGCAGAAAAGACGCCTTTTCTTGCCCCCTTCACTATAGACAGTGCATGAGGACGGGGCCCACGTTCCGTTCTCAACGGATCGGCACTTCTACGTGGAGGGACCCGCTCAGTTTGCGGCGGAATGGCGCGGGCGAGCGAGGGACGCGAACAATCGGTACGCGCGGCGCTGGTTCGTCAACCGGTGTTTTCCTGCCGGTCGACCACGGGTCGGCTCGTGAGCGCTGTGTCCAGATCTTCGTAGCGGTGCAGCAGTCTTGCGGGGAGCGGAAGCCGAGAGAGCTCGTGGTTCTCTGGAATGCCCAGCCACACCTCGTGTTGTTTCGCTAGGCTCGCGATGCCTGCGACGAGCTCGTTCGCTTCCCCGGGCTCACAGTCCCGGGCGATGCTCAGGAGCACGAGCGATGCGCCGCTTTGCTTCGCGGCGTCTGCGATTTCCTCCAAAGGCATGTGCGTGCCGAGATAGATCGGCTCGAAGCCTCGCCCCGCGGCCATGAAGGCGCCGATGATGGCGCCGAACTCGTGCAGGTGACGGGGAGGTGTCGCGACGATGATGCGAGGAGCTCCACTCGCCGGCTGCTCGTGTCGGAGCAGCGAGCCGAGAAGACTTCTGAGCTGTCCGGAGATGATGTGCTCGTGCGCAATTCTAATCTGATCAGCAATCCAAGCTTCGCCGACCCGACGCATCAGGGGGACGATGACTTCGAGCGTTAGGGTCATGGGAGGTAAAATGGTTGCGGTACGGGTCAAAATCGATTCCGCGCGTCGAACATCGTACTCAAAGACGGCATTGAGATAATCTTCGACGATTGCCGCGTACAGCGAGACCTGGCTTCCGACATCGGGGCTCGATTCGCCGATGAGCCGCCGCAGCTCCGAATCCGAAAGCTGAACGATCTGACCGATGGAGTGCCCAAGCTCAGTTGCCCGGCGCAGCAGGACGAGGCGACGTACGTGGCTGGCGCTGTATCTGCGCTTATTTCCGTCGGTCCGGTCCGGGTCGACGGCTCGGTAGCGACGCTCCCAGACCCGAATGGTGTCAGCGGATAGGCCGGTGAGTCGCGAAACAACTCGCATCGGGTACAGGCCGCTCATTTCTTTTACGTTGCTGGTCATGATGAAAGCAGCACAGGAACGAGTATTTGCCACAAGAAGTCATGCGCGATGGCGTGACGATGAAATGGGTGGTGATGATCATTCATCGTTGGTCCTCCTGCAGTGAATACCCGCCCTGCGCCGGGAGAAAGGGAGCGACCGACCCGTTCGACGGCCGCTCCGGATGGTTGCCTATGAAGAGGGGATGAGAACCATGTCGATAACGTGAATGACACCGTTCGAGGCCATGACGTCGGTCGCAGTCACGTTGGCGTCGTTCACCTTGACGCCACCGTCCCCCGCGCTGATCTGCACAGACTGGCCCTCAACCGTGTCGGCCGAAGAAAGGTTCACGACGTCCGCGGCAAGAACCTCGCCGGCAACGACGTGGTACTTCAAAATGGACGCTAGCTTTGCCTTGTTCTCGGGGAGCAGGAGGTTGTCCAGCGTGCCGGCCGGGAGCTTTGCGAACGCTTCATCAGTAGGCGCGAAGACGGTGAACGGCCCAGGGCTTTGCAGGGTCTCGACGAGGTCCGCTGCCTTGATCGCCGCGACCAGAGTGTTGAACTGACCAGCGCTTGCGGCAACGGCGACGATGTCTCCTTGCGTTGCTGCGGCAGCGGCGGCTGTCGCAGTGCTCGGTGCGTCTTTCGCGCAACCCACAAGTAGCAGCGAGGCGAAAGCAGTGGTCAGAAATGTCTTGGTTCGCATGAATGGTTCCTCCGTTGGATAGTCTGGAAAGCCAAGCTTTCGTGAAAAGGGACGCTGTGGACCCCTCCCTGTCTACCTACTGTCTATGTTTTATTCGTCAATACTTCGACAACCAGCTTGGACACAAGCTGGTTGCCAGCCTCGTGAAAATGGAACATGTTCTAGTGGAACACGTTCTACTTGGTCGGCGCTCCTTCGACCCCTGAGAACGCTGCGGGAGCATCTTATGAACGACGAAACGAAGACGGACCCCTGGGCGGGTTTTGCGCGCGGCTGGTTCATGCTCAGGTTCTCCGACGAGCTCGAGGCCGGCCAAGTGGTTCCGCTCAGGCGCTTCGACCGGGAGCTGGTCTTGTTCCGAACCGCGTCGGGCGAGGCCAAGGTTCTCGATGCGTACTGCCCTCACATGGGCGCGCATCTCGGCCATGGCGGCAAGATCGTCGGCGAAGGCATCGTGTGCCCGTTTCATGCCTGGAAGTTCGATGGCACCGGGAAGTGCATCGAGATCCCCTACGCGAAGCGCATTCCACCCAAAGCGGGCCTGTCATGTTGGCCGGTGCGCGAACGCAACGGGATGATTTTCGTCTGGCACGACCGTGAGAAGAGCGAGCCCGATTGGGAGATCCCCGTGCTCGAGGAATGGGAGGACCCTGAGTTCCTTCCCTGGCGCCACGCGAAACTCCAGATCAAGACCCCGCCGCTCGCGATTGCCGAAAACCTGGCCGATGCAGGTCACTTCATCCCGGTGCACAATACGCACCCGGTCCCAGGCTCTTTCAGCAATACGTATGCCGATCACATCGGCGAGCAGAAGATCAAGGCGATCGCGTACCCCGTACACGGGGGCAAAGACGAGTTCGAGTCCAAGGCAACGTACTACGGACCTGCATATCAGGTCACCAAGATGTTCGGCAAAGGGCTGGGTGTCATTATCAACGCACACACGCCCATCGACGCCGAGAATGTGATGCTTCGGTTCGCGGTGTCGATGAAAGCTACCAAAGGCATGACCGACGAGCTCATCGAACACTTCATCAACAACATGCGTGACGGCTACCTACAGGACGTGCAGATATGGGAGAACAAGATCTACCTCGACCGACCCATGCTCTGCGACGGTGACGGTCCGATTGGAGAATTTCGCCGCTGGTACGCGCAGTTTTATACGCCACGCAACGAGGCCGCCGACGCGGCCGAGTAGGAGAACGACGATGAGCAACAAACCCCGTTTCTCGATCCCTCGTTACCCGCGAGGATGGTTTCAGGTGGCCTACTCCGATGAGATCAAGCCGGGCGAGGTCAAGCCTCTCCATTACTTTGGCGTCGAGTTGGTGATGTTCCGCAGCGAAGGCGGCGAGATCACGGTGCTCGACGCGTTCTGTCCTCACATGGGCGCCCACCTGGGGCACGGCGGCAAAGTCGAAGGCGACGGCATCATCTGTCCATTTCATGCCTGGAAGTTCGACGGCAGAGGGAAGTGTGTGCACGTGCCGTATGCAGAGCACCTCCCGCGCAAAGCCAACATCACGGCTTGGCCGGTTCATGAAGTCAACGGTGTCATCATGGTCTGGCACGACATCGACGGGAAAGAGCCCGAGTGGGAGCTTCCCCAAATCCCGGAATGGGACAACGAAGACTGGACACCGTACTGGCGACAGCACTGGAAGCTTCGAGCACACAATCAGGACATGTGCGAGAACGTCGTCGACAAGGCCCACTTCCGCTACGTCCATGGGATGAACATCGTGCCGCAGCCGCATACAATCACGCTCGAGTACCCGCATATCAAGATGACCACCGACACGATCTACGAGACGCCGCAAGGTGTGGTGAAGGGCGAGCTGGATGTGGAGGTCCACGGCTTTGGGTTCTCGGTGAGCCGCTTCCGGGGCATCGTCGAGACCACGAACATGGCCTCGGTCACACCGATCGATGACGAGTTCTGCGACGTGCGCTTCTCATTTACGGTCAAGAAGCTCGGGGGCGCCGATATCACGGCAGGCGTCGGGAAAGCATTCACAAAGGAGATCGCCCGACAGCTCGAGGAAGACGCTCCGATTTGGGAGAATAAGACCTTCCTCGAGCGGCCCATGCTGTGCGATGGGGACGGGCCAGTCGCCGAGTTTCGAAGGTGGTGCAAGCACTTCTACCCAGACTGGTACCACAAACAGGCCCAAGCGGAGTATGATGGCCGCAAGGAGGTGAGCAAGCCGCTCACACTAGCAGAGCGACGAAAGCGGCTTGTCGCAGCATAGATGAAAAACGGTTCCGACACGGCGACGCTCGCAACCCCAGATGAGATCCGAGCGCGGATTCGAAGCGAGCATGCACAAATCTCTGCGCAGCTGGCGCGAATCGAAGCATTGATCGAGCGCGTCGGCGACGACGACACCGCGTCGGTGGTCGCGCTTCGAGACGAGCTGCAACAACTCGGCGCGATTCTGGTCGAGCATTTGCACTACGAGGAATACCAGCTCCCCTCGCTGGCGGACGCTGGCAAGGCCGCACAGGTCGCCGAAGAAATGCAGCGAGAACATCGGGGGCAGCGCGAGCTTTTCGATCGCATCATTGCCGAGCTCGATGAAACGGCGGTTGGCTCGAAGCTGGTAGTTGGAGTGCGTGAGCTTTCGCGCGCGATCCGTGACGACATGGAATACGAAGAACGGGAGCTGCTGGACAAACCGTGAGACTGGAGCAGGCGTGTGAAGCTCATGTACAACGCATCGACTTGCAATCACTACGGCGTCTGCGTTGAAGAGGCCTCCGAGGTCTTTTCATTTGCCGAAGATGGAAGTCTGATGGTCCAAAGCTACGAAGTCCCGCCCGAGCTCGAGGACAAGGTGCGGGACGCCTGCATGATGTGTCCGACCCAGTCGATTCAGATCGAAGAGGAATAGGGGTCGAGCCAGCGGGCGCGTCAGCGTCAGATTCTAGTCAAGAGCTTGCTGGTCAGCATGCGCGACGAGGCGATGATGGGGGTCATGGTGTGGCTCGACGCGCTGCTCGGAAAACCCGACGAGTCGAAGACGTAAACGTCGCGGGTCCCATAGACTCGACCGTTCAAGTCGGCGCCCCCGTCGCGTTCAGAAGCCGCAAACCGCACTGTGCCCTGCTGATGGGCGCTGATCATCGGTGCTGTGGCTGGCGCGAACCTCAAGCTGCGGGCCTGTTCGGCCTCGCGCGCCGAGCGAATGACCAAGGCTGGGACGGTGGGCACCAAGACCTCGCGAGCGCCCGCTTCGAGGTAAACCTTCGCGGCGGCCTCGACCGCATGCCGAAGCCGATCCCTGTGGTTGTCGCGCTGTTGATACCGAATCGTGAGGCGACCGTTGCGCGCAACCTCTACTTCACCGGACGGCGCATCGGGCGCAAGCAGCAGCGACGGCGCCATTCTATCGTACTGCGCCATGCGCTCCATTCCAGGTGCACCCGAGAATGGCAGGAGGCTCGAGACGATTCCGGGCGTGCCCATGATGCCTTCGATGCGAAAGCCCCAGAGGCCGAACTCGCCATTGTCCTCCTGCTCGAACTCGGTGACCGCGTAAGACTGGGGGATTCCATCGAACGCCGCGATCCGCTCATCAAAGACACCGATGATGGGGAGCTGGGGTTGCAGCATCAGATTTTTCCCCACGTGTGCGTTGCCGATGCCGGAGCGAAGCAGGAGCTGCGCCGACGAGACGGCATTGGCGGCGATGATGACGATCTTTGCCCGAATGATGAGCTCTTCTTTTTCATGGTAGCCACCCCGGTCGAGCGCGCGAACGTCGATCTGCTTGAGCTCCTGACTCGCCTTTTGGATCTTCACGGCGCGTGCCCTAGTGAAAATACGGGCGCCCGCCTCGATCGCTTTCGGGAGGGCGACCATGCGTGGGTTTCGCTTTGCATGTACGGGACACCCGATCAGACATGTGCCGAGCCCGCGGCATCCGACGCGATTGTGCATCATCACCTCGCCGCGCAAGCCGAGAGCTTCGGCCCCTTGACGCAGCTTTGCGTTGGCCGGATTGACCAGGGTTTCGGGGATGCGGCTGGCAGAGAGATCCGAAAGCGCATCGTCGGTGAAGCCTCTGAACCGCGAAGGCGCGTAGTCTTCTAGCCCGTAGTTTACGGCCCAGTGCTGAAGTACCCCATCGGGGATCGGCACGACGTCGCAGGTATTGATCACTCCCCCCCCGCCGAGCACCCTCCCCTGCAGAACGCTCACCGAGAGGTCGTGGGTCGCTCGCCCTCCTCGATCCATGTAGAGCTGATCGTACATCGGCCCATCGCGTTGGGTCCGCTCGGGACCGGTCAGATCACGGCCTTCCTCGAGTACGACGACCTCGTGTCCGGCCTCTGCGAGCAGCCGCGCGGCCGTCGCCCCGCCGGAACCGGAGCCAATGACGCAAACCTCCGTGCTGACCCCGTCGGGAATCGTCTCCTTGGACAGGTCGAGGATGGCGCCGCTCACGGCGTCACGGCCTTCATACGCCTCATCGACGGCCCGGGGTAGCCGATGTGCGGCCAGACCTGCTCGTGATCGAAGTAGACGAGATTGAAAAACTTTCGCATGGCGATACTGACCTGACGTCGCAACAGAGAGTCGCTCTCGGCCCAGGCATTCCAATGCTCAGCGCGATCGGTGGCGCCGAGACGTGAGAAGGTGGTGAGCCTCTTGTCGAACACCACGGGTCCTAGCTCGATCAAGACGAGCGCTTTTTGGAGATCTTTGACGTTGTGCTCGGGTTCATCGGCGAGAAATCCGTCAAACGCACGGGGCAGATCCATTGGCGCAGCGTCGATCGGAATCGCATCGGTCTGCGGCAGCATGACGGCCACCAGGCTTTCGAGCGTTTGGTATTCGTGAGCGTCGAGCACCTGCAGTCCTTCGACCTTCGGTGCCCGTCCCCGCAAGGCCAAGACACCGGCGCCACCCGCGCCGAGAATCGTGCCGCCGGCCACCAGGCCTAGCTTCAAGAACCGGCGCCGCGAAAGGAAGCTGAAGAGCCCTTGGCGCTCTCGTTCCTCGTTCGCAGTCGCCATCACGATCAACCTCCGCGCTTGCGCTTCTCGTCTTCGTCTTCGGGGACGTCTTTGTAGTCGACCCGGATTCGGCCTTCGCCCAGCGTAGCGATGGTTTCGAGCGCTTGCAGGCGCGCTTCGGTATCACGCCGGTACGCGCGGAGCTCGGTTAGCTCCGCCTGCATTCGTTCGGTCTCTTCCGCACGCGCAAGCCGAAGCTTGAACCAAAGCCAGAGCCCCCAGCCGATGAGGCCGACGACCGCGAGAGGGATCAGCAATTCGATGACGATAGCCACCGGGATCTTGTGCCCTTCTCCGCCTCTGGCCGCAAGTAAATCCAGCATCCCCATGCTATAGAAAAGAAATGAGCGGCGACCGCGACGAAATGAAGGCGTTTCGCGAGTTGCAGGCTCATCTGGCCCCCCGATGGGCGCTAGCGGACGGTGACGGCCCCGAGCCTCGAGACATCGTCGTCGTGCCCTCCTTGTCGTTCGACGGCATCGACACCGTCGCGATCGATGGAGTGATTCACTACGAAGAGCGGATGCTCTTCACGCTGAACTTATTGCGGCATCCGCAGGCGCGCCTGATGTACCTGAGCTCGGCGCCGATTCATCCGGCGGCAGTCGATTACATGCTCTCCTTGGTCCGCGGTGTCCCCACGGAGCGACTGCGGCAACGGCTTACCGTGCTCTCCCTGTACGACAGCTCCTTTTTGCCATTGTCGAAAAAGATTCTCGAGCGACCACGTGTCGTCGAGCGCATCCGAGATTGGATTCGGCCCGACTGCGGTCTCATGACGTGCTTCACGGTTTCGGAGCTCGAGAGGAGCCTGGCCGTCGCCCTCGACATTCCTCTCTACGGCGTGGACCCCGACTTGACCTGGCTAGGCACCAAGACCGGGTCACGCTGGGCCTTTCGCGAGGCGGGCATCCCTTTGCTGCCAGGGGCCGAGAGCCTGAAAAGCGAATCAGAGCTCGTCGAAGCGATCGACCGACTCTGGTGCGAGAACCTCGGCCTCGAGCGGGTGGTCGTGAAGCAGAACACCGGGTTCAGCGGCCAGGGCAACGCAATCCTCGACCTGGCGGCTCTGAGCGCCGTGGCTCCGGGGTGCGGCGTAACCGGACAGGCCAGGGAGCGGGTGTTGGCCGATGCCCTGAGGACGATGCGCTTCGTCGATCCGATCCTCACCTGGGAGAGCTTCCGCGAGAAGCTCGAACGGGAGGGCGGGGTCGTCGAGGCCTTCGTCGAAGATCGGGCGAAGCGCGCACCGAGCTGTCAGCTGAGGATCTCGCCCGAAGGCAGCCTGGACATGCTTTCGACGCACGATCAGCTCGTCGAAGGAGTGGATGGTCAGATCTACGCAGGCTGCCGATTCCCCGCGGACGAAGCCTATCGCATGGACATTCAGCGGGATGCGCTCCGAGTCGCGGAAGTCCTCCAAAAAAAGGGCGCTGTGGGCCGCCTGGCCGTGGATTTCATTTGCGTGCAGCAAGACGACGGCTCTTGGAAGCACTTCGCGATTGAAACCAACCTTCGTTTGGGCGGGACGACGCATCCCATGATGCTCCTTCGAATGTTGACGGACGGCCGTTACGATCCCGATGCGGGCCTCTACCTCACGCCCCGCGGCGAGCCGCAGTTCTACGTCGCAACCGATTCGATGCGTTCAGAAAGCTACCGCGGTTTGCTCATCGAGGACCTGCTGGACATTGCCGCGGCCAACGGTTTGCACTATCACAACGACTCGGAATCGGGCGTGATCTTCCACTTCACGGGCACGCTAAGCGAGTTCGGGAAGCTCGGCCTTACCGCCGTCGGAAAAAGCCCGGCCGAAGCGGACCATTGGTTCGACCAGACGCGGCTGGTTTTGGACCGCGAAACGAAGAGTGAGTCGTGTACATCGAAGAGTTGAAACCAGGCGTAACGCGCATATCTGCGTCTCCCGATTGGCCCAGGCCCTACGTCGGGGTCGGCGGCGCGATGCACGGGAATGAACCCTGCGGAGCCGAGGCAATCAGCCGAATCGCACTCGCCTTCGAAGAAGGCACCCTCGCTCCCGCCAAAGGCACCATCTTCTTGGTCCATGCAAACCCTCTCGCAACCGCTCAAGGACGGCGTCACACACCAGAGGGCGAAGACCTCAACCGCCTCTGGGATTTCGAATTCACCGAGACTCTTCGCGAAGACGCCTGGGGCTACGAGCACCATCGCGTACTCGAGCTCAAAGACGTTCTTGGAGAGCTCGACGTGTTTTTGGATCTGCACTCCGCGGGAACGTCGACGCCCGCGTTCGGTGTGAGCAACGGTGAGGCGCAAATCGATGAAATCGCAAAGCAGATCGGCATCGCCTACCTGGTGCAGTCCTGGTATGGCCTTGCTGACAAAGTCATCATCGGCTTCCTCAAGCTCACAGGCGTTCCGGCCCTCTCCGTCGAATGCGGCGCGCACGACGACCCCGAGATTTCGGACAAAGCACAGCAGATTGCGCTGAGCTTCCTCCGAGTCACCGGCGCGATCGACGACGGACACGCAAGCAATGGCAGCGACGTCCGCACCGTGCACGTCGTCGAGAAAATCACCAAGCCGAGCAAAGAATTTTACTTTGGCGAACAATGGACGGGTTTTCAGACGCTCGCGCCGGGCACGCTCCTCGGCCGCGACCGAGTTACCGAGATTCGTGTGAGCCAACGATGCTACGCCGTTCTGCCGAACCTCGATGTGGACGTCGGAGACGACGTCATCTACCTGGCGGTCGACACCTGACCCGAGTCGACGGCCGGCCGGCCCGTACACCTAGCGCCCTCATGCCTTCGTCTTCCTGATCGTCTCGAAGAAGTTCTTGCCTGGGTCAGGAGCCTCCGGATTGAGCATGCCACAGCCTACTTGGTCGGCGGCCGCTCTCGGGTCGTCCCCTTCCGGAGAGAGGTCCGGGAGAGCCATTCCCGAACGCAGGACTTCGATGGCCCGGTGGGTCGAGAGGTAGAGACGACCCTCGCGAGCCATCTTGTCGAGCAAGCCGGTGCGGTGCAGCACGTCGCGGACCGGGCCTTTGATCCGCGTCAGAACGAGCTTGACGCCCCGCGCCGCGAGCTCTTCGTCGAGCTCGTCCAGCGTTGCTGCAGCGGCCGAGTCCAGGTCGTTGACGCCGGCCGCCTCGAGCACGAAGTAGCGCACCGGCGTCTCCGACTCGTCGATGAGACTCCGCACGGTCTCTTTCAGGAAGCTCACGTTGCCAAAGTAGAACTGCGCATCGACGCGGACCAGGATGATGCCCTCGAGCGTTTCTGCGTGCGGGTGACGCGCGAGGTTCAGGTAGGTTTGCGACTCTGGAACTCGACCGAGGACGGCGAAGTGAGGGCGGGTGGTCCGCACCAAGAAGAGCAGAACCGAAGCACCGACTCCAACCAGGATCCCCCATTGAATCCCGAGCGACAGCGTGGCGATGAATGTCAGCACCAGCAGATAGAAATCCGTGCGTTTGACCCGGTAGACCTCGCGCGCGCCTCGAATGTCGATCAGTCCGGCCACCGCGGCGACGATGATTGCGCTTAGTGCGGCCTTGGGCAGGTAGAAGAAGGCCCGGGTCAAAAAGAGAAGGGTCACGATGACGACCGCACAGGTGACCAGCGCCGCAACTTGGGTGCGCGCTCCGGCGCGAACGTTGACCGCGGTTCGCGAGAAGCCGCCCGCGATTGGGTAACCTCCGGTCGCGCCGCCCGCAAGATTCGCGAGGCCGAGCGCGATGAGCTCCCGGTTCGGGTCGATGTCGTAGCGAAATCGCTGGGCGAACGTCCGGCCGACGGAAATCGCCTCCATGAACGACACCAACGCGATGGTCGCGGCCGCCGGGATGAGCTCGACCAAAACCGAGGTGTCGACCGTGGGGATCAGGAAACCAGGCAGGCCCGCAGGGACATCGCCCACCACGGACACGCCTCGTGACGAGAGGCCGAGCGCCCAGACGACGAGGGTCGCCACGACGACGACCACCAATGCCGCCGGTAGACGGGGCCAGCGCTTCTTCGAGACGATGAGCGTCATCACCGACGCCGCACCGAGCGCCAGGGTCGGCCAAGACCATTCCGAAAAGCCTCGAAGCGCCTCCCAGACGACCCGGTGCACATGGTGGGTTCGTGGGACGTCGATGCCCAGCAAATGCCCGAGCTGACTCGCCGCGATGATCAGGGCCGCGGCCGCTGTGAAGCCGGCTACGACGGGTCGCGACAAGAAATTCACCAAAAAGCCCGCGCGCAGAAAGCCGAGCCCCGCCTGAACGACGCCGACCATCATTCCGAGCGCCGCGGCGATCAAGACGTACTGCTCGGCGCCCAGCGTCGCGATGGCTGCAACCGCGCCGGCGACGAGGATCGAGTCCATCGCGACCGGACCGACCGCCAGGTGCCGCGAGGTACCCAAGGCGGCGTACAACAAGAGGGGCGCGACCGAGGCGTAGAGCCCCACGATGGGTGGAAGCCCCGCTAGAAGCGCATACCCCATGGCCTGCGGCACCAGCATCACCGCCGTGGTCAGCCCCGCAATCACGTCGGGGCCGAGATCGGCGCGCTGGTAGCTCCGCAGCCAACCGAAGATCGGTAGCGCGCGGACAGCCCTGCTCATCCGTCGATCATGGCCGCGGCCTGCGCGTCGACCGCGCCTCCGGCGCGTTTCTCACGCATTCGCGTGAAGAGCTGATAGAGGCCCACGCCGATCAGCATCGCGACACCGAAGGTGAACGCCTCCAGCGAGCGGGCCCCAACGGAAGTGAACGCCGGACCGGGGCAGTAGCCTCCAAGACCCCAGCCCACACCGAAAATCGCCGAGCCCAGAACGAGTCGGCCGTCGATGTCGCTGCGTGTCGGCAAGGAGAAGGCCGGTGCCCAAACGGGTCGCTGCCAGGTTCGAATCGCCCAGCGGTAGACAGGCGTGTACACGAGGATGGCGCCCAGCATCACGAAGGCCAGGCTGGGATCCCAGGATCCGAAGAAATCGAAAAAGCCTACGATCTTGGCCGGCTGGGTCATTCCTGCGATCGCTAGGCCAACGCCAAACAAGGCGCCACCGAGAAACGCGCCGATCTTGACCTTCATATCGAGCCTCCCAGCACTTCATTGACCACGAAGACGGTGGCCGCCGCCGTCAACATGAAGGAGACGGTCGCCACCGTAGATCGCTTCGAGAGGCGCCCGATTCCGCAGACACCGTGACCGCTGGTGCAACCGCTTCCCAGCTGTGTCCCAATGCCGACGGTGAGGCCCGCAATGATCAGCGCTGGCTTGGAGCGACTGATCTCGACGATGTAGTCCTGGGGAAAGAAAAGGCTCCAGGCGGCGCCCGCGGCAAAGAGCCCGACGAGGAACATGAGGCGCCAAGAAATGTCGCCTGCGTCTCGGCGGAAAATACCGCCCGCGATGCCGCTGATGCCAGCGATCCGACCGTGGAACAGCAGCAACCCGGCAGCGGCGGTGCCTATCATCAGGCCTCCGATCGTGGAGGCGATGGGTGTAAAGGAATCCATGGTGCTCATACAAAGCAGCACCGGTGCCAAACCGCCAGCTCTTTGTGCTCCGCGGGGTTTGCAGGTCGCCCCGAGTCCTGTTAATTCAGCGACTTAGCGCCGGCTCGCGCAGCGCGCCGGAAACGCGTCAGGAGGCGACACATGCTACTTCGGCAACTCTTCGATCGAGAGACCTGGACTTACACTTACCTGATCGCCGACGAGGAGTCGGGCGAGGCCCTGTTGATCGACCCTGTCGTCGATCAGCTGGAGCGCGACATCAAGCTACTCGAGGAGCTCGGCCTCGAGCTCGTGTACACCTTGGACACACACACGCACGCCGATCACATCACGGGCTCCGGGCTCCTTCGCAAGCGCCTGGGCAGCAAGGCGGTCACCGGCGCCCATGCGGGGGCGGAGGGTGCAGACTTGCTAGTCGATGATGGAAGCCGGCTCGAGGTGGGCTCCGTGGAGCTCGAGGTGCGAGCGACTCCGGGACACACCGACGGCTGCGTCACCTTCGTGACGGCGGACCACAAGCACGCGTTCACCGGAGATGCGCTTTTCATTCGCGGCACGGGTCGGACGGACTTCCAACAGGGCAGCGCGGAACGGCTCTACCGGTCGATCCACGACAAGATCTTCACGCTCCCCGACGAGACGATCATCTGGCCGGGGCACGACTACCGGGGGATGACCTTCACCACGGTAGGCGAAGAGAAGCGGCTCAATCCGCGGGTGGGAGACGGCAGGACCGAAGCCGAGTTCGCGGAGATCATGAACAACCTCGACTTGCCAAGTCCGAAAAAGCTCGACGTCGCGGTCCCCGCCAATCTGCACCTCGGAATCGTCCCGCCGAGCTCGATGTCGGGCGATCCGCTTCCGGAGCGAGGCTGGGCTGCGATCGAGCGAAGCCCGCAGGGGGTTCCCGAAGTCTCCACCGCCTGGGTCGCGAAGAACCAAGGCGCGGTCCGAATGGTGGACGTGCGCGAAGTCGACGAGGCGGAGTCCGACGGCAAGATCGAGGGCGTAGACGTCGTTCCGATGGGCACAGTCGACGAAGCGTCGAAGGCTTGGGACAAGGAGATCCCGGTGATCACCATTTGCCGTTCGGGTCGACGCTCCGGGCGGGTCGCGCTGGAGCTCGAGAAGCTCGGATTCAAGCGCATCGCGTCGATGCGAGGCGGCATGGTCGCCTGGCAAAACCAGTAGGACGGCTAGGTTCGCCGCGCGGAGGCAGGGACCGCACGCCAGGCTTCCACGTCCTCGAGCCGAACGGGGTCGTCGCCGCGGAGATAGCGCGCGAGGTGCGGGAAACTGTCTGTCCCCCAGAAAAGCTCATCGTCGACGATCATCGTCGGAACACCGAAGACGCCGCCCTCGATGGCTTCTCGACCGGCCTCGAAGAGGCGCTGCTTGATTTCCGGGTCCCGAATGCGCTCGAGGGCGTCTGGGACGCCGGCGCCGGCGCAAACTTCAGCGACGACTTCGGCCGAGCTCACATCCCGACTCTCCGCCCAGGTTGCGCGAAACAAGTCCGTTATCAGACGCTCTCGGGTCTGCTCGTCCATCTCGAGCAGCGTCGCGCGAAGCGACGGCAGGGGATTGAACGGATGGGAGAAGACGGGCGCGAAGGGCACACCGAGCTGCGCCGCGGCCCGGAGGCAGTCCTTGAACATGTAAATCCGTTTGGGCTCGATCTCGGCCGGCCCCTTGTGGCCAAACTCGTTTAGCAGGCCGGCAAACAGCGTGGGCTTGGGCTCCACGCGCAGCTCGTGCGCTTCGGCGAAGGGGCCGAGCGTTTGCCAGGCCAGGTAGCTGTACGGCGAGATGAAATCGAAATGAAAACGAAGAACGCGCTTGGGCATGCGTCGGGTCGAATACCCATCTTGCCGATGGAGCACAAGTCCAAAAGGGGTGCTAGCCTCTGCGGATGTTGGAGGTGGTGACGGTCGTCGTCCTCGTGATCGCCTGCTTCATCACCGCCACTATCTCGGGAATTCTCGGGATGGCCGGGGGAGTCACGCTCCTCGGCGTGATGACCGCACTCCTCCCGGCGCCCGTGGTCGTGCCCCTGCACGGGGTCGTCCAGCTGGCCTCCAATTGGACGCGAACGTGGGCCTTTCGCCGACACGTCCATTGGCCGATCTTCTTCGCGTTCATGCTTCCGGCCGTCCTGGGCGTGGCCGTCGCGGCGAACATCTGGGCGGACCTGACGCTGACGTGGTTCCGCGCATGGATCGGCGGGTTCATCCTGCTCTTTTTGCTGTGGCGACGATACAAACCGAAGCTTCGGAACCCGCCGGTTTGGTCGTACGGGTTTCTCGGTCTCGCGGCGGGGCTGCTCGCGATTTTCGTCGGCGCGACGGGCCCGTTCTTGGCGCCCTTTTTCCTCCGCGACGACTTTGACAACGAACAGGTCATCGCGACCAAGGCGGTCTGCCAAACCTGGCTTCACTTGCTGAAGATCCCGGCATTTTTGGCGCTGAGCTTCGACTACATCCCATACGCGCCTCTTCTCGCTGGCCTGGCTGTTTCGGTGATCGGCGGCACCTACTTCGGTAAGCACTTATTGAGCCGGATCTCCAAAGAGCGCTTCGTATTTTGGTTTCAGCTCGTTCTCGCGGTGCTCGCCGTCTACCTCATTGTCTCCAGCGTCTACTGAGGCTCAGTCCCCGACGATGGTGACCGCAACCGTCCTCTTCCGGCGCGGCCCGTCGAGCTCGCAGAAGAAGACATTCTGCCAAGTCGATAGATCCAGGGTACCCCCGCGAATCGGAATCGACTCACTCGGCCCAATCAGGCCCGCCTGGATGTGGGAAGCGCCGTTCCCGTCGATGCGATCGTGGAGCCAGACGCCCTTGGGGATGAGCTTGTCGAGGCAGCTCACGACGTCTTTCCCGATGTTGGGGTCGTCGTTCTCTTGGATCATCAGCGCTGCGGTCGCACCGTGTGCGTAGAGCGCGCAGAGCCCGCTCTGAACACCCGAGGAGCGAACGAGTTGCTGAGCTTCACGGGTGAAGTCGACGAGCTCACGCTCACTCGTCGTCGAAAGCGTGATCGTGTCAGTGAAGAGCTTCATGAGGGGCGCATACCCATGATGCGCCGACAGCTCAAGGCGAGCGGCGTCGGGACGGCCTCGGCTTGAACAGGTCTGCGCTCTCCTGGAGCAGCGCTGAAACCACGGCGCCTAGACCGCCGAGTCGCAGGGACGGGCTCTTGCCCTGTGCCATCAGCCCCATCTGCGCGACGCTCATCATCGCTTGGGACGTGCCGCCGAGTCGGCCGAGCCCGGGCATGACCGGTGGATCGGCGGCGCGTTCGGTGCGCCCGTCGAGCAAGTCTCTCGCGATGCTCGGGTCGTTCGTGAACGGCCGGGCCATGCCCACGACGTCGAGCGCGCCTGTTGCAAGCGCATCTTCCATGATCGAACGAGAGCGGAAGCCTCCGGTGACCATCATCGGGATGTCGACTTCAGCGCGCGCCTTTCGGGCATAGTCGAGGAAGAATGCTTCGCGCTGGCTCTCGACCTTGTCGAGCATGACGCGCGACTCGTAGCTGCCGCCAGAAATCTCTACGAGATCGACTCCATCTTCTTGGAGCATTCCAAGCACGCGCATCGACTCTTCCTCGCTGAAGCCGCCGCGCTGAAAGTCGGCCGAGTTGAGCTTGATCCCAATCGGAAAATCATCTCCGACCGATTTGCGGATTTCGCCCAACACGCTGCGCGCGAATCGGGCACGGTTGTCGAGCGAGCCTCCCCAGCGATCCGAGCGCTGATTGGTCAGAGGCGACAGAAATTGACTCACCAGATAGCCGTGCGCGCCATGAACCTGAACCCCGGTGAAACCCGCGGCCTTGGCAAACGCCGCCGCACTCGCAAAGCTCCGAATCGCCTCGCCGATTTCCGCCTCGTCCATCCCATGCGGTTTGCCGAAGGCCTTTGCGCGCCGAAAAAGGTTGACCGGCTCGACCGCCGATGGCGCCCGAGGTGCGGGATTGAGATGACGCGGTGTTTGACGGCCTGGATGGTTGAGTTGCATCCAAAGCTGGTTGCCACGGCTCGTCCCGGCCTCCGCCCAGTCTTGGAAGCGCTCGATTTTCGAGTCTGCCGCGATGGCGACGTTGCGAACCGCTTCGAGGTGCGTCCTGTCGATCATCACGTTGCCGGTGATCAACAGGCCTGCGCCGCCTGCGGACCAGCGCTCGTAAAGACGGACGAGGCCACGAGTCGGCGACTGCTTCGGCGACGCCAAATGCTCGCTCATCGCTGCCTTCGCAATGCGATTTGGAAGCGTGGCACCACAAGGGAGCCTCAGAGGGTCATTCAACGCGGAAGAGGTCATCGTCAGCCCAGTCGATCGCCACTGGGACTCGACCCCCGCAGCAGAATGACGTAAATGACAGAGCCGCGCGGCGAGTCAAATGCGCACGAGGTAGCGATGGCCTTTGCAGACGAAGAGCGAGATCTCGAACAAACGGCGCACGCGTTGAAGGCCTGGCTCGCCCCCAGGGTCTCTGTCCCCGCGGAGGACATTCGCATCGAAGATCTCGACTCACCGCTGAGCACGGGTTTTTCGAGCGACACCCTCCTCTTCGATCTCGTCTACCCGAAGGACGGAGTCGAGCTTCGCGAGGGTTTAGTCGCTAGGTTGGAGCCCGAAGAATACGTCATGTTTCCGTACTACGACGTCGGGCTCCAGGCGAAGGTGCTGCAGCTTCTCGAGGAAACCGATGTACCGGTGCCCCGCGTGCGTTGGTTCGAACCGAGCAAATCGGTTCTCGGCGTTCCCTTCTACGTGATGGCACGCATCGAAGGACGCATCCCGACCGATAATCCCCCGATGCATGACGAAGGCTGGATCGCGGAGGAAACCTCCCCCGAGGAGCGGACTGCGATTTGGTGGAACGGCTTCGAGGCCATGTGCCGTATTCATCGCCTGGACTGGAAGGCGCTTGGATTTGATTTCCTGGCTGAGCCCACGCGCGGCGAAACAGCTCTCGATCAGCAGCTCGACTACTGGCAAGAGTACTTTCGCTGGGGCATGGAGGCGTCCCGGCACCCCGATATCGCTCGGGCGCTCGAATTTCTGGAGTCGGATAGGCCCGATGCGCAACCGGTCGCCCTGTGCTGGGGCGACTCGCGCCTCGCGAACCAGATCTTCGACGGCGTCGAATGCGTCGCTGTGCTCGACTGGGAGATGGCAAGGCTCGGCGACCCGGTTCAGGACCTCGCCTGGTGGCTCGCCTCGGACCGCTGCTTCAGTGAAGGCCTCGAGCTCGATCGACTCCCGGGGTTTCCGGGCAAGGACGAATCGATTGATCGATGGACCGAATCGACGGGCCACAGCCCGGCCAACTTCGACTATTATTTCATTTTGGCCCTCACGCGCTTCTCGATGAACATGGCGCGCGTCGGGCAGTACATGAAGCAGATCGAAATCATTGATGAAGAGAACGAGTTCGACTACGAAAACCTCGCATCAATCACTTTGCGGCGCGCACTATCGGAGCTTTGAACATGGGTCCACTCGACGGAGTTCGAATCGTTGAAATCGAAGGCATCGGGCCTTGCCCTTTTGCCGGCATGTTGTTGTCGGACCTCGGTGCCGAAGTCATTCGCGTCGGCCGACCCGAGCCCTCTTTCTTGCAGGCGAACTTCGACGTCATGAGCCGCGGCAAGAAGAGCATCACGCTCGATTTGAAGAAGCCCGATCACAAAGATGCCCTGCTGAAGCTCGTCGCGACCGCCGACGCGCTCATCGAAGGCTTTCGCCCAGGCGTCATGGAGCGGCTCGGCATCGGTCCCGACGTATGCATGGAAGCGAACCCCCGACTCGTGTTCGGGCGCATGACCGGCTGGGGACAAGACGGCCCCTGGGCCAAGCGGGCGGGACACGACATCAACTACATCTCCCTGGCAGGCGCCCTGCACGCCATCGGCAGAAAAGGTGAGCGCCCGACGGTTCCCCTGAACCTGGTCGGCGACTTCGGCGGCGGCGGTTTGTTGCTCGCGTTTGGTGTAGTCAGTGCGCTCTTGGAGGCCCAGAAGTCCGGAAAGGGGCAAGTCGTCGACGCAGCCATGGTGGACGGTGTCGCAGCACTGATGGCGAGCATCTACGCAGGCATGCAACAGGGTTTTTGGTCTGACAAGCGCGGCGAAAATCTTCTCGACTCGGGCGCTGCCTTCTACGACGTCTACGAGACCGGCGACGGCAAGTACGTGTCCATCGGCGCGCTCGAGCCGCAGTTCTACAAGGAGCTCATCGAGAAGCTCGGCCTTGCGGACAGCGCCCCCAAGGTCGGAGAGCACTTGAACCCCGCCAAATGGAACGAGCTCCGACCGACGCTCGAAGACGTGTTCCGTCAAAAGACCCGTGATCAATGGTGCGAAATCTTCGAGGGAAGCGACGCCTGCTTCGCGCCGGTCCTCGCAGCCGCAGAAACGTTCGAGCACGAACACAGCGTCGCGCGACGCTCGTTCGTCGAGATCGACGGGATAAAGCACGCGGTGGCGGCTCCACGCTTCTCCCGAACCAAGCCGGCTGACCCCACTCCAGCCAGGGAACGCGGCGCCGACACCGAAGAGATCCTGCGTGCCTGTGGGGTCACGCTGCCCTAACGCGGAGGCGACTATGATCACCGATTTCGACGACTACTTGATTCATCAGGTTGCATATCCGATCAACCAAACGGGCATCGTCAATCGCAATGCGTATGACCGCTATTGGTTCAACGGTTTCGATAAATCGGGTACGTTCTTGTTCGAGGCTGGCTTTGGGCGGTACCCGAATCGCTTCGTTCAGGATGCGCACTTCAGCGTGGCCGTCGATGGCGTCCAGCATTCGTTTCACGCGTCTCGCCGTATCGCCGACAATCCCATGGACTCGAGTGCCGGGCCGCTGAAGGTCGAGGTGCTCAAGCCAATGCGGCGAATCCGGCTGCGTATCGAGCCGAACGAAACCGAGGTTGAATGCGACCTGACCTTTCACGCAAAAGCGCCCCCGGTGCAAGAGCCGAAGAACCTCATGTACGATGGGAACCGTCTCATCATGGACACCCAGCGCTTCACGCAGCTGGGGACTTGGGAGGGGTACTTCGTGATCAAGGGCCGACGTTTCGAAGTCTCGCGCAGCGAGGTCATCGGCCTTCGGGACAAGTCCTGGGGGATGCGTCCCGTCGGTGAATTCGAAGAGGGCGCCCCGAGCAGACTGACCACCGACCCGGCCGTTTATTGGATCTGGTCGCCGATTCACTTCGACGGATTCTGCACGCACTTCCTCACCCGAGAGTTGCCGGACGGACATGCACAGGAGCTCTCCGCCTCCATCGTGAAGACCTACGGTGAAGACGAGGAGGTGCCGAGCGACGTGGTCCAAGCCGACGAGGAGATCATGGCGTCGGCAAGCCACGCGATCCAGTGGCGAAGCGGTACCCGCTGGCCTCAAAGCGCGACCCTGGGCTTCGTGAAGCGCGACGGGACCAAGCTAGACCTGGAGCTGGAGCCGATCTTTCGATTCCAGATGATGGGCATCGGCTACCAGCATCCCGAGTGGGGGCACGCGGTGTGGCGGGACGAGCTCGAAATCGGCTACGAAAGCTGGAAGCTCGACGAGGTGGAGCCTGACGAATACTGCTCCATCCACGTGCACAACGTCGTGCGCGCGAAGATGGGCGACAAGATCGGCATCGGCATCCTGGAAACCCTCGTGTTTGGCCGACACGAGCCCAGCCGCTTCCAAGACCTTTTCGACGGCGCCCCGTAAAACGGCCTTTGGCCGTCACGGGGCCTTGCCCCGGTTCGTTCGCGGAGGGGTGTCGTGCGCTCAGTCAGAAGCCGTAGCCGCCGCCGACCGAGATGATCGGGAAGGCGGTCGGGTAAAACGGGTTTCTCAAGACCGGAACCTTCAAAGACGACGCAACGAACACGCCCTTGGCGAGGCCTATCATGAACCCACCGCCGAGCAGCAAGTTTCCATACGTCTCCCTCGGGAAACGGATACCGGCTTGTTTCCTGCCGGTGTTGATGACCTCGCCCTCGACCAGGAGGAAGAGCTGTTGAATCGGAAAGACGCGAACGAAGAGCGAGGCGCCGTAGGTATGCCAGGTGACCGGTTCGATGGGAACCTTGTCCCTGGTGAACTGGTAGCGAATCGACACGCCGGGTTCGACGATCTTTTTGATGATGTACGAAACTTGGGGTGACAGGCCGACCACGATGAGATCATTGGCGAAGCCCAAGCCGACGCCACCGCCAACACGAAGATGCCCCAGCGGCTCTTTTGGCTTATCGAGCTCGGGCGGAGGCGGTGCAGGCGGGACCTCATCGGGCGGCGGCTCCGAGGGCAGCGGCTCGGCCTGCGGCGGCTCGGCCTGCGGCGGTGGCTCGCTGATGACCTCGACCTCAGTCGTGCCCTGCGCAGCAGCGGGGCCGGGAATCGCGGTGACTCCGAGAACCCCAACCGCGGCTAGGCGCAAGCAAACCCAAAAAAGCCGAGGCACCCCACCTCTATAGCAGATGGGAGGTTGGTCCGAATCCCTTCATCGCGAGGGCGCGGGTCACATCGTCGCCTTGGCCTGGACGGGTCTCCGGAATCTGCCACGAAAGCCTGATCCCATCGGCGCTCAAAAGGGTTAGGGTACGTCGATGGAAGACTCCGCGGTCGTCTCTCGGATTGTGCACGAGTCGTACGAGAGAGAGGCCCCAATCGTGCCGAGCGGGCATTGGTGGGAGCATCTCGATGACGACTTCGCCCGGACCTCCGAGAAGTTCGATCTTGCCCGCGCCGATCGCGCGCAGATCGGGGCTGCCGCGGCGTTCGACCATGTCGTGAGGGCGATCTTTGGCACGATGGTCGGGTCGACGGCAATTCCGTTCGGCTTCAATCCGGTCGAGCTTCGCCGATCCATGCGCGATGCGGCCTTGTATGCAGAGATGGCGGAATCGGGCGACCCGAGCCTTTTCTTCAAGGACCCACCGTCGGGCGTCCGCGTTCGCGCTGAGCGCGGGCGCTGGTTTCCCCGCTTCGAACCAGACGACGGTGTGTGTGAGGTCTTGCGCTTCGACAGTCCGTTCCAGCCCATTCACCCCAACCAGCACGGGCCGTATCTGCGACACGATGGCAACCGCGTCGCGTTCGCGCGCATGACGCGGCACCGCGACGGGCCGCGTCCCACGATCGTGGCGATTCACGGATTCACCGCGGAAGGGTATCTCATCAACGAGTGGTTCTTCGCACTCCCTTGGTTCTATCGGATGGGCTGCGACATCGCCTTGTTCACGCTCCCTTTTCACGGTCCTCGACAAACGCGCTTCTCGCCGTTTTCGGGACATGGATTTTTCGCGGGTGGCACATCTCGATTCAACGAGGCAGTCGCGCAGTCCGTCTTCGATTTCAGGATTCTCCTAAATTGGCTTCAGCGCGAACAAGGGGTGGAGCAAGTTGGCGTGACCGGCCTCAGCCTAGGTGGCTTCATTTCCTCGATGCTCGCGAGCGTGGAACCCAACTTGGCCTTTGCGCTGCCAAACGTGCCGATCATCAGCGTGGCAGACTTGGTTTTGGAGTGGCAGCCACTTGGCGCACTGATGCGAGCTGCACTCAGGGCATCGCGCCTGAGCTCGACCAACGCGCGCCGTCTCCTCGCCGTGAGTTGCCCGCTCACCTATCCTGCGCTCTTGCCCCGCGAACGGCTGATGATCGTCGGCGGCGCGGGCGACCGGCTCGCCCCTCCCAAACATTCGAGGCTCCTATGGGACCATTGGCAGCGCTGTCGGATGCATTGGTTCCCGGGTAGCCACAGCATCCACCTCGACCGCGGCGAGTACCTGACCGAGATGGCCCGCTTCATGATGGGCATCGGGTTCTTGGAGCCAGGCAGCAAGGCATGACTCCGGTTTCGACGCTCGACGCGGCGATGCTCTACGCCGAAACGCCCGAGATGCCCATGCACACGATGGGGATTTTGATTCTGGAGCCGGAGGATTCGCTCGACGCGGACGAGCTCGCGACCCCGGCCTTCAGCTTGACTCGACAGAGGTTTGCAGAACGGCTTCATCTGATTCCGCCGTTCAGGCGACGAATCGTTCAAGGGCCGCTACAGATCGGCGACCCACACTGGATCGAAGACCCGGCGTTCGATCTCGACAAGCACCTCATCCGCGTCTCCCTGCCTTCTCCTGGAGGGATGCGGGAGCTCTGCGACTTCGTCGGCGGGTTTGCCGGCACCCGACTCGAGCGCGACAGGCCGCTCTGGAAGGCCGTGCTAGTCGAGGGCTTGGAAGGTGGAAAGCTCGCGCTCGTGATGAAGATTCACCACGCGGCGATGGACGGCGGAAAGAGCGCGGCAATCGCCGGCGAGCTCATGGATACGAGCCCCGAAGGCAGGGTCATCCCCCCGCCAGAGGAGCCGTGGCTCCCCGATCGAGAGCCGACGATCCCCTGGCTGGCGGCCGACACTCTCCGGACCCTGGCAGGCAAGCCGCGGCGCGCGGTCGAAGCGGCCACCAAGATGGTGGAGGCGACCCGAAACAAGGGGCAATCCCAACCTGCGCCGGCTGCCGACACCGAAGTCTCGGAAAAGCCGCCCCTCTTCGAAGCACCTCCGACCATGTTCAACGGCGCCCTGACCCCCCATCGCTCGGTCGCACTCGCCGACGTCTCGTTCGACGAGGTGAAGGCAATCAAGCGCGCTTTCGGCACCACCGTGAACGATGTAGTTCTCGCAAGCTGCTGTGCAGCCTTGCGATCGTGGCTCGAGGCGCACGGAGGCCTTCCCGATCGCCCTCTGATTGCAACGGTGCCGGTGTCGGTTCGGCACGAAGGAGATCAAGCGGGGAATCGCGTTTCGGTGATTCGAGTGCATCTGCCGGTCCAATCGGACGACCCGGTCGAACGTCTTCTCGCCATCAACGAAGAGACCACACGACAGAAGAGACGCCACGGCAGGTCAGGTGGGGGCGACCTGCTCAAGAACTTCGCCGACCTCGTGACGAACATCACCGTGCCGTGGATGGCGACGCATTTCATGGACTTCTTTTCGTCGCGCCACCTGGCCGACCGGGTTCCTCCGCTCTGGAACCTCGTCATTTCCAACGTCGCTGGTCCGCCGGTTCCCCTCTACACGGCGGGGACCCGGCTCACCCACCTCTTTCCGCTCGGACCGGTGCAGCAAGGCTCTGGGCTCAACATCACGGTGATGAGCGCGGTAGACCGGCTCTGTTTCGGTGCGCTGGCCTGCTCCGAGCTCGTCCCCGATTTGCAGAATATCGCGGACGGCTTCGTGCGGGAGATCGAGCTTCTCAAGGAGCGAATCGAGTAACGTACGGACTGGGCGATCGCATGAGGCGAAGGCGCTAGAACGCCTTGCCCTCGTTCATCCCCAAGCGCTTCGCGATCGTCGCCATCGGACAAAAGCCCGTGAACGAAGCCTGAAACATGTTCAGGCCGACGAAGGCGGGCAGGATGAGCCAGGCGATGTGGTGGCTGTAGGCGAGGATCACGCCGGCGGTGACCATGATGCCTGCGACCCGAAAAACCAGCTTGTCGACGTTCATGATTGGATTCCTTTCATCTTGGTATTTCAGAACGAGTAGCGAAGCCTCGCGTACACGTTCGTATTCTGTTGGAGCTGGCCGAAGAAGGTGTACTGATCGCGGCCGAACATGAGGTTCGCGCCAATGGCGATCGCCAGCGGCTCGGCGATCTTGTAGGTGATGCGCGGCCGGATGTAGGTGTCGAGCTCGTCGGGCGAGAAGAAGACGAAGAGCGAGACCTCGAGCTTGTCCATCACCAGGAGCTGATTGAGCCGCAGGGTGATCAGATGCCGAAACTCGTGCGGCTCGTATTGAGGCCAAAATGAGCGCGCAATCAGCTCGTCGTGCTCGAGCGTGTACTCGAGGTAGTACTGCAAGCCCATTTGGAACTTGGGGAAGAGCTCGCGCTCGTAGCCCACGAGTCCTCGGAACTGCGAGTTGGGGGTCGCAGGGCTCGTACCGGCCCGGTCCGTGAACGAGTCATAGAATGCTCCCTCTACGTTGAAGAGCCCGCCAAGCAAGGGAGCGCGCAGGCTCGCACCGTAAACCGCTAGCCGTGCGTAGGTGAGCCCCGCGATGGTGCTTGGATCCGCCGGATCGGTGAGGGAAAGCGCGTTCGGCTGCATCCAGTGACCCACGTATCCATACGCAGCGAGCTCGACCACGCCGGCCGTGCCGTAGAGACGGCCGTGCACGGTTCCGTTTCGCAGTCGCTGATCGGGGAACAATGGCTCGATCGGCGTGAGCGGAGAACGATCTCCGATGATTTCTCCAACCAAGGGATTGAAGAACGACAGACGCTGCCCGTCGATGAAGCGGTCCGGCTCGAAGATCGGAGTCCAGATCAAGTCCAGGCCGACCTTCTTCATCATGAACGTCGTCTGCACCGAGTTCGAGGGAGCCTTGAGGTATTCGTCGGCGCGACCGATGAAGAACGAGTTGAAGTCCTTCGGAAAGAGGTCGTTCAAGAAAAGGAAGTCGCCCGTGCCCCAGGTGAGCACCTGCCGCCCGAACCTCATGCTGAACCAGCTTCCGCCGCGCACGAAGATCGACGCGTCTCGAATGTCGAACCAGATCCGGCGCGCGACGGCGTCGGCAAAGACGTCGCCCCGAAAGCGTGCGCTGACGACCTCGTGGGTTGCATCGAGGTTCAGTCGAAAGCGCGCCTCGCTTGCGACGAATTCATTGGCGCTGGCGCTGCTTCGGACGACGCGCGGCGCGATGAGACCTTCGACGAAGCCGCCGATCTGGAAGTCCCATGCCCTACCGCCCGAGCTGCCCCCGGAGTCAGCGCCGTCTTCCTCGTCCCAGTCGTCGAACTCACCCCAATCCTCGTCGTCCTGGGCCTCTTCGACGGGCTCGACTTCGCCTGCCAGCTCTCGGGGGCTCTCGGCGACCGCAGCCTCGTCCACCGGCCCTTCGGCCTCCGCTTCCAGGACCTCCTCCGCCCGAGGCGCCTCCTGGGCGAACGCGCCAGAGGCCAGCGCGAGAGCCGCGAATACCGTCGCGGCGACCGCCAAGCATCTCAGCGAAGGGACACCGGCGCGGCACTGCTTCGTCCTACAGATGGTCGGTTTCATCGCGCTAATCCTTGATGCCCCGGTTTGCGTGAGGGTCAGCGAAGCCATTTCTGTGGCGGGTTGCGAAGCGACCCCTCGACGAAGATGTCGTCAGGAATCCCGAGGTCGTAGCCCACGTTGCTGACGTCGCTCAGCGTGTATCCGCCGGACTCGAGGTCACTGACCTTGAGGCGCGTGATGGTCGGCTGCCCTTGCACGGTATCCACCTTGGCGGTTTCGATCCGTCGATAGACCTTCCCCTGAGCATTCACGTACTCGATCTTGCTCGGCAAAAAGGTCTTCTTGTTGATGCGCAGCGTGTAGTGCGCAAACTCGACGCCCTTGCTGCTCTTTGGGGTGCTCTTGACCACGTACTCTGTCTCGGTCGTTTCGAGGAGCTCGTGCTTGTCCTCGTCGGGATGCCGCCCGGAGATGTCTTCGTAGAAAAAGTGCGTGCCGACGAAGCTCGTGCGCTCGTCGCTCGCTGCGATTCGCTTGACGAGGTCGAGGCCCGGCAGGTAGAGCCAACGGTCATCGTCTTTGCTGGCGTGCTTCTTGACCAGGAACGCCGTATTCCGCACGTCCGCAGGCTGGTCGAAGACGACGAGGTAGTTCTGATCGCCCCCGTCTTTCAGGTCACGCCGAAGGACGGCAAACTGACGTCGCTGGGAGCGTCCCTTGCCGTCGACGATCTTCATGCGAACCAGCGCTCGACCGTCGTTGGCCGCGTAGTATTGAGCCTCGTTGGTCCGGTTTACGATTTGACTCGCGTCTTTCAGGTCGCCTGCCTGGGCAGAGGTCGTCAGGGTCGAGACGAGAATTGCGGCGGCGACGGCCGCCAACCAGGTCTTGGTGAGGGTCTTCATGCTGTTTGCTCCTTGTTGGTTGCGATGGACGCTGGCGTATCGTCGATGCCCGGGGCCGCAGACTTCTTCTTCGGGGACAGCCGGTCTTGGATCTGCATCATGATCGAAGGCAGCAGAACCACCGTGACGATGCTCGAAACAGCCATGATCGCAGCCATCAAGAAGCCCACCGTGTTGTACGGAACGAGCGGCGCTCCGAGCAGCGGAAGGAAGCCGATGGCGATCACGATTGCATTACGCGTAATCGCCCTACCCGGCTCCTGGAACATGAGCGACATCGTCTGTCTCCAGTCATGGGTTTCGGTCTGGATGGTACGAGCACGCTCTAGGAAGTGAATCGCGAAGTCGACGGAGAGGCCCAGCGTCAGCGACGAAAGGACCGCGACGGGCATGTCGTAGTCTTTGCCAACCAGGCCGATCAGTCCGTAGGTGAACACGATCGTGATCGTGAGGGGCACCATCGCGAGCGCGCCGTACACCGGCGATCGGAATAGAAGCACCATCATCAGGAACACGATGACGAAGGCGCCCATCAAGCTCTCGAGCATCCCGCCGACCATCTCGTCCTGCCAAACGGTGTTGAGGAACGTGAGCCCAGCCCATTGCGCGCGAAGCCCCTCGGGCGGAGGGTTGGCTGTCAGGAATGCGTCGAGCTCGGACTTGACCGACATCATGTCCTGGTTGTCGCCGCTCTTGAGCTGCACCCAGACGGCGCTTTCGCGGAAGTCGGGGCTCACTAGGTGCCACAGGTCGTTCGGCCGGTGCGAGGATTGAAACTGCAGGAGCGTCTGCGCGACGGCTTCGGTAGAGCCCGGAATGCGGTAGTCTTTCTGCTCTCCGCTGATGAGCTCGCGGTAGACCGTCTTGACGACATCGGCGATCGAGCTGGTCTTGCCGACGAGCGGGAGCGCGTCGGCCTCTTCTTGAAGGCGCTCGATGTAGGCCAAGTGCTCGGGGTTTTGGAAGGTCTTGCTCCTGGTCTGCGCCTCTTCGAGCGCCGTCTGCACCGACTGCCACTGCTCCGACTCTTCACCGCTCGTGTCGAATACCAGGTCGGAGGTCGCTTCGATCAAGGAGTCCGCGACATTGCTGACCTCGTCCTCGCTATGCACTTCTGCTTCGGCTTTGAGAGCGTCCCACCGACCGCGGATCGAATCGCTTGCACCCTGCAGAGCGCGGTCACCGGCGGCGACTATCTCAGCCGTCGCATCGGTATCCTGCTTCATGATCAGGAACGCGGTGTACGTTCCGGCCAGCTCCTGGTTGAGCACCCTGTCGGCGACGCGGATCTTGTGCGAAGATTTGAACCAGCGAACAGGGTTGTCGTTGATGTTGATCTGAGAGATGCCATAGCCGCTGATTGCAATCGCTGCGACGGTCACCACGAGGATGGGCTTGGCGAAGCGGAGACTTCTGGCGCCGACCGCTTCGACGATCCGCCCCAGCAAGCCGCCTTCGCTTGCATCCCGCTTGGCCGAGAGCAGAGCTGTCAGTCGTTTCTCGGGGAGCGCGGCGATGTAGGCGGGGACGAAGAGAATGGTCAAGACGAACGCAATCCCGATTCCCAGCGCGACGAATACGCCAAACACACGAACCGGCGGAATCGGTGTCAGGGTCAGGGAGAGGAAACCGGCGGCCGATGTCAGCGAGGTGTAGAGCATCGGAGCGAAGAGGTGCCCGACGACTTCCTTGATTGCCGCCTTTCGATCGCCGGTTTTCGGATAGATATCGACGAATTCCGACAAGAGATGGACCGAGTCCACGACCGCGATCGGCATCAGGAAAATCGGAATCATCGAGCTCATGATGTGTACGGGGAAGCCGCTCGCGATGAGCGTGCCCATCGTGATGGTGACCGTGGTCATCGCGACGATCATGGGCGATAGGACCAACGCGAAGGAACGGAAAAACCACCACATCAGCAGTAGAATGACCAGCGCAGCAAGCGGCGCGGAGATTGCCATCTGCTTGAACATCTCGACGCCAAAGGTGTCTTCGGCAACCGGAAGGCCGGTGATGTAGAACTCGTCCGTATGGTCGCCGAAGCCGGCAATGATCGCCTCGATCTCTTCGGAGATTCGGTGGCTCTGATCCTTGCTCTCGATCGGAACGTACAGCGCGACGCTGTCTCCGTCCTCGGAGACGACTGTGCCGCGAAGCATGGGCAGCCGAAGGGCGGCCTCCTTGATGGCAAGCGCTTCCTCCGGTGAATCTGGCGCTTCCTCCATCAACCATTCGAAGCGAATGGTTCCGGGCCCTGCTTGCTCGATGTTGTCCATGGTCGAGGGCCCGAGAACGTCACGGGCGATCACGCCATCGATCGACTTCAGCCGCTCGTTGAGCTCGTGAATGCGGCCGAGCGACGCCGGGTTGAAGACGCCTTCCGGCTCGGCCTCGTTCACGACGCCCACGACGATCAGATCATGAAGCGCGAATTGGTCTTTCGTTTGGTTGTGAAAGACGCGGGCAGGATCGTGCTCCGAGAGCATGTTCTCGGGATCGGTGTCGATCTGTATCCCGGGAATGGCCGCGCCGAGGCCTATCGCGAGCGCTGCCAGGCCGACGAAAATCAGGCGCGGGTGCTGAATCGGAAAATCGAGAATCTTTCGTTTCATGGACTTCGGCTCCGTTTGAACTGGGACTAAACTCGAACCTCTCTATATAACCACATAATCATATAGTCAAGTGGTGATTTTTCCCCAAGATGGCGCTATACCGAAGAAGCGATGGCAAAGACGGCCCTCAATCCCCAGAACCTCGACTCGGTCGCAACGAGGTTCCGCATCCTCGGGGTCCCGCTTCGTCTGCAGATTCTGAACGAGCTGGCCAACGGAGAGCGCACGGTGACCCATCTGGTCGAGGCTACGGGCAGCACCCAGCCCAACGTCTCAAAACACCTGAGCACCCTTCTCGCACACCGCTTGGTCAAGCGAGAGAAGCGTGGCAACTCCGCCTTCTACTCGGTGTCGGACCCGGCGGTATTCAAGCTCTGCGAAATCGTGTGCGGGAACATCGAGCGGGCGCTGGAAGAAGAACGCGCAGCGTTCACCGGCGGTTAAAAGGGAAGCGCCCCGGCGATCGCCGAGGCGCTTTCGACGTCATCGGTTCGGGCGCTCAGCGGCGCGCAAACGAAAGTCGGTACGGCGCGCGTACGCGAACCTCGGCGATTTGGACCTGTCGCTCGGACAGCGAGATTAGCTGGTCGAGAATGCTCGCCTTGGTCGCAAAGTAACCACCGTGTGCGCGGCCATGATAGCCCCGCACGCCGCGACCGCGACCCTGGTGGCCGCGCCGGTAGAGGCGCGTTCGTTCAAGCGATACAAGCTCGTTTCGCAATAGACGAATTCGGTGCGTGTAGCGTTGGTTCCGTGGCTCGCGCATGGATTCGCGAATCTCGCGCTCGAGCCAGGCATCGAGCCTGCGGTTCACCTTCCACTGTGCGTCGGGATTCCGTGTCGCAACCGCCCGCTCCCAACGTTCGCTGATGCGAACGATCTGCTCGAGATCTTTACGCTGCTCGAAGTAGGCACGACGTGCGAACTGGGTGACCTGGGGCGTCGGGTGAAACGTTCTTCGCTGGTCGAATGTAGCTCGTGACGGCTCGAAGCCGGTGCGAACAGGTGCAACCCGGCGGGGAGCATCGTCATAGGTGACGATGACCTTTTTTCCGCGACGATAGTCCCTGTGGTCGTCCGCACGCGCCTCGCCAACGACCGTCAGCGCAAGAGCAAACAGCCCAAAGTAAAGTAGATTTCGCATGGCAATTCCTCGTCTTTTCGTTAGTGATTCGCGGGGCTTCCCCCACAGTTCACTCAGTCCGACGCCGCCAGACCTTACGAACTCCTTAACCCCGACAAAAAAGGGGACAGTCCCCTTTTTAGAGGCTCAGGAGGGCGAGCGGCTTGTTGGCGCGCTCGAGGACGGGGAGGACGCGGGAGTCCTTTTCGAGGGCATCCCAAAGCGCCCTGGCTCGCTCGCGGTAGTCCGGCGGACTGAGGCGGCCGCGGAGGAGCTCGGAGCGAAGAAATACGAAGGTCGTCTGAACGACGTCGTGCAAGCAGTAATCTCGAATCTCCGCGTAGCGACTGTGCTCGAACATGCTCTGCACCTTCGAACCGTCGACGTCCATTTTGCCCGGCATGCCGACGAGTTGCGCGAGCGCGCTCAGGCTGGGCATCCGGCTCGCGCCATAGTCGGTGAGCACGTCGGCCAAGTCCATGTGACCTTCGTCACTATACCGATAGCGATAGTCGGCGCCCCCGCTCCGCCCGGCGTAGTACGCGGGAAACGGCACGCCGTGCTTAAGCATGCGATTGGCGAGAACGGGCAAATCAAAGCGCCGCCCGTTGAAGCTCACCATGGTCGGATGCCGCTTCCCGATGAAATCGGCGAACTCTTGCAGGACTTTCGACTCATCGGGTGGCGCGTCTTCCTCGCCCCCGAAAGCGCCCAGCTTCTGGAGCTCGTAGCTCCCGTCCAGCCACAGCACCCCGAGAGCCACCACTTGATGGAAGGGCGCTGGGGGAAAGCCGCCGACCGCCGCATCCCAGACCAGGTCCGGATCGGGAACCGTTTCGATGTCGAGGACCAGGAAGGAGCGCGCCATCGGCCGAAACTAGCGGAAAACCAGAAAAGTCGCCCGCGTTAAGAATCGCGTAAGGTTGGAGTCCTTTACTTCATGAGGAGGCGGAACCTCCGAGAAAGGAAAACTCATGAAGTTCATCAACAAAGCAACCATCGTCGC
>SHLP01000287.1 GCA_004283055.1 Deltaproteobacteria bacterium | reverse complement strand
GCGATGGGTGCCTGGGCCGCCACCCAGGAGAGCGACCCGCGCTTCGCAGGCCGCAAAGTCATCGCTGTGACGGGCGACGGCGGCTTCGGCCAGTACATGGGCGAGTACACGACCGCCGTGAAGTACGGCATGGACATCACCCACGTCGTCCTCAACAACAGCGAGCTCGGCAAGATCAGCAAGGAGCAGCGTAGCGCCGACTACGACGTCTGGCAGACCTCGCTCCACAATCCGAGCTTTGCTGAGTATGCGATGCTCTGCGGCGCTTTGGGTCTTCGCGTCACCAAGGCTGAAGAGCTCGAGGGCGCGCTCAGCAAGGCCCTGGCCCACGACGGGCCTGCAACGGTCGAGATTCTGGCGGACACGTTGCTCATCTAGTCGATGAATACCGCCGCGTTCATTTTGGTTGCCTGCTTCGTCTTTGGATTCGGCTTGGTATCGAGGCGCCTGACGGTTGCTCCCGTGACGCCGCCCCTCGTCTTCGTCGGGCTGGGTATCGCGTTTGGGCCTTGGGGCCTCGATTGGCTGGATTTCGACGTGGAGCACGGTGCGATGCACCTGCTCGCCGAGCTCACCCTGATCCTCGTCCTCTTCGGCGATGCGGCGCGGATCGATCTTTCGGCCTTACGCCGGGAGCTCGGCTTGCCGGTCCGATTGCTGGCGATCGGTATGCCGCTCACGATCCTGCTCGGCGCCCTGGTCGGCAAATGGCTTTTCCCGCAGTTGAGCTGGCTCGAGGCAGCCGTGCTGGGCGCGGTGCTCGCTCCGACCGACGCCGCGCTCGGGCAGGCCGTGGTCAGCAATCCGGCTGTCCCCACGCGTGTTCGTCAGGCCCTCAACGTCGAAAGCGGGCTCAACGATGGCATCGTGCTTCCCGTGGTGCTCGTCCTCGCCGCGCTTGCAAGCATGAGCGCGGAGGTGACGAGCTCGGCGACGGACTGGGTGCGCTTTGCCGCCCTCCAGGTGACTTTGGGTCCCGCGGTCGGGGTCGCTGTGGCCTGGCTCGGCAACGTGCTGCTGAAAGCGTCGGTCGCCCGGAGATGGATGGAACCCCCTTTCGAACGGCTGACGGGGCTGGCGCTGGCCTTGTTGGCTTTTGCCTGCGCGGAGCACGTCGGAGGGAACGGATTCATTGCGGCGTTTGTTGCGGGGATGATGCTCGGGCAATGGACGCGGGGCCGCTGTGAGTGGCTCTACGATTTTCTCGAGGCCGAAGGGCAACTTCTCATGCTCCTGGTGTTTCTCGCCTTTGGCGTGAGCTTCGCGGCGCCGGCCTTCGAAACGGCTTCTTGGAGAAGCCTGGCGTATGCAGCTCTGAGCCTCACGGCCGTCCGAATGATCCCGGTCGCGATCTCGATGCTTGCCGCGGGGTTGCGCTTCCCGACGATCCTGTTTCTCGGCTGGTTCGGCCCCCGAGGCTTGGCCTCGATTCTGTTTGGCATACTGGTTCTCGACGAAGCGGAGCTTCCCAACGAGGCGCTCATCTTCGAGCTGGTGATGCTGACCGTTCTGTTCAGCGTGGTCGCCCACGGAGTCTCGGCGGCACCTCTGGCCCGACGGTACGCAGCGATGGCTGCCGATCCCGCGCACTGCGCGGAGGAACACCGAGAGGTGATGGTCCATTCGCTTCGCATGCGTAGCTGAATCGGGGCGCTAACAAACCCTCCACATGGGCGTAAGGCCTTGCACTGCGCGATCGAGGCGTGGTGAGATGCATCATGACCGTCACTCCGCTTCGAACACAGAACAAG
>SHLP01000065.1 GCA_004283055.1 Deltaproteobacteria bacterium | reverse complement strand
CCCCACACCCGCGGCAGCACAAGCCAATCAGTGAAGCCGAGCCGTTCGATGCAACCCCGTGACGGGTTTTTTCCGCGCCCCGATCGGGTCGCTACTCGAGCGTCTTAATCTTCAAGTCGAGAAGCTGCTCAGGCTCGACGCGTGAAGGCGCTGAGGTCATCAGGTCGTTCGCTCGCTGCGTCTTCGGAAATGCGATCACGTCGCGGATCGACTCGGTTTCTGCCGCGAGCATCGCGATTCTGTCCATTCCAAAGGCGATCCCCCCATGGGGCGGAGCGCCGTAGGTCAGTGCGTCGAGGAGGAAGCCGAACTTCTCGCGAGCCTCCTCGTCGCTCAGACCGATGACCTCGAACACCTTCTTTTGGACCTCGGGGTCGTGCAAGCGAATCGAGCCGCCTGCGATCTCGAAGCCGTTGAGCACCAGGTCGTAGCGATAGCAGAGCACTTTGCCCGGGTCGCTCTCGAGCAAGTCGATACACTCATCGTGCGGGCGAGTGAAGATGTGGTGCGCCGCTTCCCAGCGCTTTTTCTCTTCGTTGCGGTCGAACAAAGGAGGATCGACGACCCAGAGGAAGTTCCAATTTCCAGCGCTTCCGGTTTCGGGGATCATCCCGAGCTTTCGCGCGACGTGCAGCCGAAGGTTGGCCATCACGGTGTGCACCTTCGCCGTCGCACCAAATTGAAAGAAGATGAGATCGCCGTCCTTTGCGCCCATCTTTTCGTTCACGGCCGTGCGGAACGCGGGCGTGACCATCTTGGCGAGGGGGCTCTGCAGCCAGTTGCCGTCGCCGTCGACCTTTGCGCGCGCCAGACCTTTTGCACCCATCTGGCGCACGTATTTCTCGAGTGCGTCCAGATCCTTGCGGGAGAAGCCATGCCCAGCGGGGACGACCATCGCCTTCACGATCTCGGCCGGGAGGTCGCGTCGGTACGCGCCCTCGCTGAACTTCTTCGCGATGGGCTCCAGCATTCCGATGCCGCCGCCGTCGTGCTCTACGGTGAGGTCGGTGAGGTCGACGTGCTCCATGGCAAAGCGCATGTCCGGCTTGTCATTGCCGTAGCGCTCCATCGACTCCGCGTAGGGGATCCTAGGGAATTCGCCGCTCGGGTACTGTTCGAGCAAGTCGATGCCCAGGACCTCTTTCCAGAGCCGGAACACCAAGCCTTCGAGGACTTTGAAGAGGTCGTCCTGATTGATGAACGACATCTCGATGTCGATCTGGGTGAACTCAGGCTGCCGGTCGATGCGCAGGTCTTCGTCGCGAAAGCAGCGAACGATTTGATAGTACTTGTCGTAGCCGGCGCACATGAGCAGCTGCTTGTAGAGCTGCGGGCTTTCCGCGAGCGCGTAGAAGTGGCCGCCGTAGAGACGCGACGGAACCAAGAAGTTCCGTGCACCGCCGGGCGTGTATTTCACCATGAACGGCGTTTCGACCTCGACGAACCCGTTGTCGTTGAAGTAGTTGCGGGCCTGATGATTGAGCTTGCTCCGCATCATCAGGTTCTTCTGCAGCGCGGGGCGTCGCAGATCGAGATAGCGGTACTCGAGCCGCTTGTCCTCACCGGTGCTGATCTGATCTTCGATCTCGAACGGTGGCGTTTCCGACTTGTTGAAGATTGCCGCCTCGAGCGCGATGACTTCGATGGCACCCGTCGCGAGCCGCGGGTTGCGAAGGCTCGTGCCGTCATCCTTGCTGCCACGATCGCGAACCTTGCCGCGTATGCCGAGCACCCACTCCGAGCGGGCCTTGTCTGCGGTTTCGAACGCTGCTTTGTCGCTCGTCTCGGGGTCGAAGACGACCTGGGTCAGCCCATCACGATCCCTGAGGTCGATGAAGATGCAGCCGCCGTGGTCGCGCCGATTTTGCACCCAGCCGAAGAGCACGATCTCCTGATCGATGTTCTCCTCTCGTAGTTCACCACAACTATGGGTACGCTTGAGCTCGTCGATGAAACGGGCCACTCGAGGCCTCCTTCGGCCCGGTTTTTCGGGCGCGGCGGGAAGGTAGCCGTCCCCCACCCTGCGTCAAGTACGCGTCAATTCCCGCGCATGTACACGCAGTTGCGCTCCGGCGGTCTCGCGTAGACAATGCGCCGGGGGACCCGCGACCGGTCGAGTGAGGGAGATATGGCTGCCGAAGAGATCGAATGCCACGTATGTGGCGCGAGCAATCCGAAAGTTTCCGAGCGCTGTCGCTCCTGCGGGGCACGCCTCTCGGAGCTCGCCTCGGAGCTGAGTGAAGAGGAGCAGTACGCCCGACGCCATCAGCCGGACGAGTTCGAGCTTCGCTGGGTGTTCATCTCGTTCGGGCTCTTCCTCGTGCTCGCGGCGCTTGCCGTGGCGCTCTTGCCTCTCATCATCCCTGCCTACGATCCGCAAGGGTTCCCGGGCATCGTCATCATCATCGTCCTCTGGTTCATAGGCGCCGGAGCGATCAACTATCTCTCGCCGGGGAAGAACTTCATCGAACCTCCGGTCGGAGGCTTCCTGGCCGCGATTCCAACCATGGTCTACCTCTCGAGCATTGCGGACGTATACCAGCTCTCGACGGGCGCTTACCTGCTCGGCGTCTTGATGGCCACCATGATGGCGCTGATGGGCGCGTTCGTCGGCAACCTGCTCAGCGGTGATAGCGAGAAGCCAGCTTCAAAGAACAAGCGGTCGAAGCCGAAGCGATCGCGACGTCCGAAGGCCGCGTAGCCTAGAGATGACCCGCGGCGTGGGGCTAGAGCCGCAATCGAAGGCCGAAGCCAGGAATCAGGACGAAGCCGCCCCGGTCGAGCGCGCCTCCGGCGTGATCGATGAACCAGTATTCGTACGCAGCGGTCAGCTCCACCAGCGCGTGAATGCGGCGAACCCCGAGCGCCATGCCGATCACGGGCCCCAGCCGGAGGCCGGCCCCGCTGGCTCTTTGCTCCGAGCCTGCGACCTCGAAGTCTCCGAATACGTACTCTCCGCTGCCGCGTGCTCCCAACCAGAGCTCGTAGACGCCTCCGAAGTCCACCCCGTACACGAATGGAACTTCGAAGCCGACGCGCCCGCCGCTTCCGGATCGATCGCGCTCGGGAATCCATCCGCCGAAGGGCGCGAGGCCCACGACCAGGCTCGAGCGGGTGGTCCCCTCCCGTAGGACTTTCTCGTAGCGGGCCTCGGCTTTGACGGTGGCCCCCGAAACCATCAGGCCCAGGTCCCAGTTCCTCGCGATTCCGTAGCGTCCGTAGGCCATGGGAACCACGCCGCCGGCGTCTGCCGCGTAGCGGTATTGCGATTCGCCCGGGTCGAGCACGGCCGGGTCTCTCAAATCACCGAGCGGCACCCTAGCCGCCCCACCCAAGCCGAGGTCGGTGCGGTTCTTTGGTGTCGTCGACCCGCCGCTCATCGCGGGCACCGCGGTCGCACAGCCGCACAGAGCTGCGAGCGGCGCGAGCAACAGAGCGAGCCCAGTCCAGTTCACGGTAGGGTAGTTAGCTTAACTTTGGCCTGCCTGGGATCTTTTGCGTCGGGGGGTGCGTCGCGTCCGCTCGGACCGTCGATGAAGTCGGCCATCAGGTCATAGTCCGCAGCGTCGGTCACCAAGACTCGACGGATCTCACCCATCTGCGCCGTCCCGTTGGCCAAGTACACGGTTCCATCGACCTCGGGAGCCTGGCCCCACCAGCGCCCCTGAAGCAGGAAGTCGCTTTCGTCGCTCACTCCTTCGACCAGCACGTCGAGCTCGGTGCCGACGCGGAGCTCCAGGCGTTCACGGCTGATCGGACGCTGCACGTCCATCAGCGCCTGGTGTCGCGCTTTGGCGACCGCGGAATCCACCGGGTCGGGCATCTCCCCGCTCGGGGTGCCCTCTTCGGGCGAATACAAGAACACACCGACATGATCGAACTCGGCCCATTCGACGAAGCTTCGAAGCTCTTCGAAGTCCTCATCGGTTTCGCCCGGGTGCCCGACGATGAAGGTGGTTCTGAAGACGAGATCGGGAATGGCCCGCCGCAAACGCTCGACCACTTTGTACATTCGCTCACCGCCATGTCCGCGCCGCATCGCGCGCAGCATCGAATCGGATGCGTGCTGAAGCGGCATGTCGATGTAAGGCAAAACCTTCTCCTGCTGCGCGATCGTCTCGATGAGGGCGTCGCTCAACTTCTCAGGGTAGAGATAGTGGGCGCGAATCCAGCGAATCCCGTCGACCTCGGCGAGCGCAGCGAGGAGCTGGTCGAGCGACTCTCGTTTCGCGAGGTCCCGGCCGTACGCAATCGTGTCCTGGCTGATCAGGTTCAGCTCGACCACTCCTGCCGCGGCCAAGATTCCCGCCTCCCGCACCAGATCCTCGATCGTGCGGGAACGCTGCTTGCCTCGGAAGGACGGGATCGCGCAGAAGCTACACTCACGGTTGCAGCCCTCGGCGATCTTCACATACGCCCGATGGGTCTGGCCGGAGAGGAGCCGAGGGTCGCTGGCGCGCATCGTGTACTGAGCCGGATTTCCGACGAGCATCCGCTCCTTGGCGCCGCCGAGCACCGTCTCGAGCTTCAGCATGTCGCTCGAGCCGAGGAAGTGGTCGACCTCCGGAAGCTCGCGGGACAGCTCGTCGGGGTAGCGCTGCGACAGACAGCCGGCCACGACCAGCTTCTCGCAGCTCCCGCTCGCCTTGTGCGCGCTCATCTCGAGGATCGTGTCGATCGACTCTTCCTTGGCCGGGCCGATGAAACCGCATGTATTGATGACGATCACCTCGGCCTCGGCGGGGTCGTCCACGATCGCGAATCCGGACTGGTCGCTCACGCCCAGCATGACCTCTGTATCGACGCGGTTCTTCGCGCATCCCAGCGACACGAAATGAATGGTCCTGGACTCCCCCATCCCGTTTGATTACAGGGAAATTCGCCGCCAAGCCAGCCGGCCACCCTGCTGCTGGCAGGGGGTTTCCGGCTCGATTTGCCTCCCCCGCAGATTGCCGTATAAGGGCCGACTCGCGCGTCAGGGGCAAAAGCCCAGGGATTTCGCGCCAGGAGCCTTATAGATGTCTCGATATACAGGACCCAGGGTAAAGCGCATGCGCGCGCTCGGCATCGACCTTCCCGGTCTGTCACGCAAGACCATGTGGGATCGTCCGTATCCCCCAGGCGTCCATGGGCCGAAGTCGGCTCGACGTCGAAAAATCAGCGACTTCAAGAAGCAGCTTCTCGAAAAGCAGAAGCTGCGCTTCAACTACGGGCTCAACGAAGGCCAGTTCCGTCGCCTCTACCACGAGGCGGTGCACAGCAAGGAGCCATCGGGTGACAAGCTCGTCGAGTTTCTCGAGCGGCGCCTCGACAACTTCGTGTTTCGCGCCGGCTTTGCGTCGACGATTCCGGCCGCGCGTCAGCTCGTCTGCCACGGCCACTTCCTCGTCAACGGTAAGCGTCTGGACATTCCTTCGTACCGGGTCCGGGAGGGTGATGTCGTCACCCTTCGCGAACGCAGCCAGGAGCTAGCGGCCGTCGCGGCATCGCTCGAAGACGTACGCCTCGCGCGCCCCGATTGGCTCGAGTTCGATGAGGCCAACAAGACCGCCAAGGTCAAGGGCATCCCGAAGGTCGACTCCGTGCCCTTCGCCCTCGAGATCGACCTCGTCATCGAGTACTACTCGAAGCAACTCTAGGCGCTCCCATCGCAGCGCCTTGCGCCGAGCGGCTCGTGCTTTGCCATAACGATGCTGCCGGGAGGACGTACCTCGACTGGATGCCCAAGGTCGACGTCATCATTCCGGCCCTCAACGAAGAGGCGGCGCTTCCCCGCGTCCTGCGGGATATTCCTCGCCCGCCGGTTCGGCGGGTCGTCGTGGCCGACAACGGCTCGACCGATTGCACCGCGGCGCGGGCGCTCGAAAACGGGGCCGAGCTCGTCCGTGAGCCCGAGCGCGGGTACGGGGCCGCCTGCCTCAGGGCGCTGGCTCACCTGGTCGACGACCCGCCGGAGATCGTCATCTTCCTCGACGGTGACTACAGCGACCATCCCGACGAGATCGCTGCTCTGATCGCGCCGATCGTCGCCGGCGATGCAGACATGGTGATCGGATCTCGCGCCCGAGGCGCACGCGAGCGCGGCGCCCTGAGCCCGCAGCAGCGTGTCGGTAACGCGATCGCCTGTCACGCGCTGCGGCTCTTCTACGGGGTGCGCTACACCGACCTCGGTCCGTTTCGCGCGATCCGTTGGCAGACCCTGCAGGCGCTCGAGATGGTCGACCGCAACTACGGTTGGACGGTCGAGATGCAGATCAAGGCTGCGAAGCGGAGCGTTCGGCACTGCGAAGTCCCGGTGTCGTACCGGCGTCGAATCGGCGTCTCCAAAGTCAGCGGCACCTTGCGCGGCTCCGTGAATGCGGGCGCGAAGATCCTCTGGCTGCTAGGTCGCTACGCATGGAGCTAGCGCAGCTCGCGGTCTTCGTCCGGCCGCCGAAGTCCGGGACGGTGAAAACACGGCTCGCAGCGCGCTTTGGACCAGACGGAGCGGCGAAGCTCTATCGTGCCTTCGCCGAGGACACCGTCGCGCTCTGTTCTCGCGTCCGCGCCGCGGGACGCGTGCACCTCGCGGTTTGGTCCGCCGGTTGCGACGAAGCGGTCTCCGATTGGGCAGAGCGCCTCGGGACCTCGCCGCGGATTCAGCCCGAAGGCGACCTGGGCGTGAGGCTCGCCGCGGCGTTCGACCAGGGCCTGAGCGACTACGAACGCGTCGTCATCATCGGCAGCGACATGCCGACCCTACCGATCGAGCTCATCGGCGCCGCTTTCGATTCCCTCGAACGCAGCACGTTCATGCTCGGCCCCGCCCACGACGGAGGCTACTACGCCATCGGGGCTTCTCAGCGCGTTCGGCCGAGCTTCGAAGGGGTCCGCTGGTCGTCGCGAAACGCACTCGAAGATACGCTGAAAGCGAACGCTCCGCGTCAGCCCGCGATGCTGCCGCCCTGGTACGACATCGACGAGCCCGACGACCTGGCCGTGCTTCGCGCGCATCTCTCGATCGACTCCGCCGCCGCTCCCGCAACGGCAAGCTGCATGGCCGAGCTCTATCGCGCTCACAGATAAGGGGTCCACAGCCGCGCGGTCCCGTCCCGCAGCCTCTGAAAGAGCGAGCGGCCGTCGAGCTCTTCGACGGTCAGAAGCCGCGCGTCGATCAGGCGGTTCTGGACGTGATCTTCGAGGCGTTGCCCAAGCTCCTCATCGTAGCATTCCAGGTTGAACTCGAAGTTCAATCGCAGGCTCCGGGGGTCCCAGTTGGTCGAACCGATCGATGACCAGTAGCCGTCGACGACGAACAGCTTCGAATGATCGAACGGAGGTGGAGTGAGCCAGAGCCGGACCCCTTTGCTGAGCACGCGTCGGTAGTTGCCCCACATCGCCCATCGGACGACGGGGAGGTTCCCGACCTCGGGCACGATGATGTCGACTTCGACGCCGCGCTGCGCCGCGAGGTGGAGCGCCTGCATCAGCACCGAGTCCGGCAAGAAGTAGGGCGTCATGATCCGAATCGAGCGCCGCGCAGCGCCAACGGCTGCGAGGAACACCCAGTGAAGCTTGTTCATGTCCCGGTCCGGACCGTCGGTGATACCGCGTGCGAGCCCTTCTCCCGCTGGCGAAAGCTCGGGAAACCAGCGTCGCCCGGCCAAGCGCTCACCGGTCGTGAAGGCCCAGTCCCGCGCGAACGCTTCCTGCAGCTGCGCCACCACCGGGCCGCGGACGCGGAAGTGCAGGTCTTTGGTCGGATAGCGCGGATTGGAGGACAGCACCGAGTCTTGTCGAATGTTCATCCCGCCGGTGAACCCCACGCGGCCGTCGACGACGAGGATCTTGCAGTGGTTTCGCAGATTGAAGTGAGTCACGGACCGGGGCAGCAAGGCCGGCAGGAAGTTCGCGACAGGAACGCCATGCTTCTTCAAGACGCGATGGATGCGCGGCCGCGCGTAGCGCACCCCGACGTCGTCGACCAAGACACGAACCTCGACGCCGCGAGCGCGTGCGTCGGCGAGCGCGTCGACCAGCTCCGCTCCCACCCCCTCGGCTTCGAAGATGTAGCTCAGGAGCGACACCGATTCCGTCGACTCGTGAATCGCGGCGATCATGGCGGGATACGCGTCATCGCCGTCGACGAGGAGATCGAGCAGATTGCCAACCAGCAAAGGCCGCTCGGTCACGCTCGTCACGACGCGCGCAAGCTCGATCAGGCGCGCCCGGCTGCTCCCGAGCTCCCGGTCCAAATCCGCTGGGGACCGGGGGGCCTCGTCCAGGGGAACGCTGTACTCGGTGGCGCCCGATTTGAGCACCCTTGCGCGCCGTTCGATCCGATTGATGCCAAGCAGCATGTAGAGAATGGAGCCCACGAAGGGGACCAGCCAAATCAGCGCAACCCAGGCCGTGGCCGCACGGGTGTCACTCTTGTTCAGTATGACGTGCGATGCCGCAGCGAGCGCGAGGACGACGTCCAGCGCCACGCCGAGCTCCGGTGCGAATTCCTGCACTTGCTGCCAGTTGAGCGTCATCGAAGGCCCAGCGCGAGATTACGGTCTATCGATCTGGCGGTCGACTTCGCAGCGGGGTACATTGTTCGTTCGGGGGAAGCATGGTGAGTCAGTCTTTGACTGATAAATTCGGCGTTCGTCTACCCGGGGGCACGACGGTCTTTCGTCAGGGCGACCCGGGCGGGTCGATGTACGTCATTCGTGCTGGAAGGGTTCGCGTCCTCAAAGAGGCGCACGGCAGGCGGCGGGTCGTGACGACTCTCGGCCCCGGTGACTTCTTCGGAGAAATGGCCGTGGTCATGGGGCGTCCTCGAACGGTCACGGCAGAGGTGCTCGAAGAGGCGGAAATGTTGAAAGTCCCCGCTGCCAAGCTCGAAGAAATGGTCGCCCAGAACGGAGAGGTCGCGATTCGCTTCATTCGGCATCTTGCGGAGCGCATCGAAAACGCGAACCGCTTCATCGATCTCCTCCTCGAAGACGACATGACCGCGCGCGTGATCCTCGAGCTGCAGCGAATCCTCGAGCTGGCCGACGGCTCTGCCGCACCCGACGTCACCGATGCGGATCTGGCGCTGGCCCTCGGCGTCGAGGAAAGCGACGTGCGCAGCGCGCTGCGACGGCTCACCCGCGTCGGGGTGGTCGAGGTTTCAGGCGGGTTCGTGCTCATCAAGGACACTCAGCGGCTCAACGAATTTCTCGATTTCATTCGAAGCTCGGTGGTCTCCTGATGCAGCTTCGCGTCCTCGGCTGTCATGGCGGCGAGACACCCAAGCATCGCACGTCGAGCTTCTTGGTCGGGGACAGCGTCGCGATCGACGCGGGCGCCATCACGAGCTCTCTTTCGCTCGGCGAACAGGAGCGCATTCGTTCGGTCCTAGTGAGTCACCCGCACATGGATCACGTTCGTGATCTCGCGACCCTTGCGGACAACCGCTGTCAGCAGGGAGGTTCGACGCTCGAGATCGTCGGGATTCCCGAAACCCTCGAAGCGCTTCGGAAGCACTTCTTCAACGACGTCATCTGGCCTGACTTCACCAAGATCGACGCAAGGGACGGTCCGACGGTTCGTTACGTCGAGGTGCATCCAAATCAGGCAGCCGAAGTCGACGGATACGAGGTGACCCCCGTGCTGGTGAACCACACCGTCGACACCTCCGCATTCATCATTCGGCGAAACGGCAAGAGCATCGTCTACGGTGGAGACACGGGACCCACCGAAGAGCTTTGGACACGGATCAACGCGCTCGATGACCTTCAGGCGCTCATGATGGAGGTTTCGTTTCCAAACGATGAAGCTGACCTCGCATGGGCCTCGCGGCATCTCACGCCGGAAATGCTTTCGTCCGAGCTCGATAAGCTGACCCAGAACGACGCGCTTCCGATCCTACTCTACCACATCAAGCCCACATTCGAGGCCAGGGTGCTTCGAGAGCTGGCCGGGCTGCGCGGGCGAAACCTTCAGGTACTGCAGCTCGAAGACGAATTTATCCTCTGAGTCGGTTCAGGGCTTGGCGCGATCGGGCGCAGGGACTATCTTTGAGCTGTGAGTGGCGTTGCCCGAAAAAGGGTTCTCCTTTTTGCGATGCCACTCATCGCGGGCGGCGGTTGGGCAGATTGCCCCGCACTGGTGCGAACTCCGAAAGGGAACTCGCTGCCGTGAATTGGCCCTCGATATCCGTGGGTCCAACCACCAAGGAACGCTCCGCGTGGTCTGGGCATGGTGCTCAGAGACCCAAGAGCGCCGGCATCGCCGGGGGAGGAATGCGCACTATGGACAGCAATTCTAGAATCGGACTCGCACCGGAGGTGCGGGCGAGTTAGCCCTTAGGCGAGCTCCCCCCCTTGGTGGGAGTCCGGATCAACGAGGGCCGGCGCCTACGATGGCGCTGGCCCCATCTAATTGTGGCCCCGCACCCTGCGCGGCGTATCTCGACCTAGCGCGGCCTCAGAGGGTTCCCGCCTCGTCGTATTCGAGGACGCGCTTGCTGAAGAACCGGACGAGCACATAGAAGAGCAGCCCGACTGGCCCGACCATCAAGGTCGCGATCAGGCACGGGATGACGAGCAGATGAGGGACCCCGCGCCGCTGGGCATCGCGAGTCTCCCAGGCGCCCACGAATAGATCGAAGATGAGGTAGTGAATCCACCCCGCCACGACGATCTGTGGCGCCGAAAAGCCCACCATGACGCCGTAGAGCGAGCTGAGCTCCATCCCCTCCGGCGCAGTGCCGTAGCCGAAGAGCATGTATGCGTAAATCGGCGTTAGGAGCAGAAGGACGACCGGGCCGTGGACCAAGCGCTGTGTCCAGGGCCAGCGAGGTGCGAAAATCAGCAGCAGCCAGAAAGGGACCACCGCGTAGTTCGCGAGTTTGAACAGGTTTTCGAGCGACATGGCGGCTTTCCCTCTCCTCCGAGGCGCAAGCCTTGCGCCAATCCTCCGTCTCCGTCAATTGACTGGGAGTCAGTTGACCTTTTGAATTCCAGCTCCAAGTCCTCCAAACCCGGACGATAAGACGAATGCCGAAACCCGCCTCTTGCTTACTGTTCCCCGCTCTCGTCTCCATGCTCCTCTTGGCCGCGTGCGGCTCTGATTCGACGCTCGAAGACTGCAACTACGCGAGCACGTACGACGCCATTCAGGCGAGCATCTTCGAGGCCAAGGGCTGCACCGCGAGCAGCTGTCACGGCGAGGCCATGCTCGGCGGTCTCGACCTCCGTGCGAACGCGTCTTTCGATGCCTTGGTTCGCCAGCCGAGCACGATAGACCCATCTATCCAAAGGGTCTTCCCCGGCGACCACGAGCTCAGCCTGCTCTACCTCAAGCTCGAGGCAGCCACCGAAGGTACCGACCTCGGGAGCCTCGGCCAGCCGATGCCCATCGAGGGAGAACCGCTCAGCGCGGACGAGCTCGATGCCATGCGCCTTTGGATGCGGGCCGGGGCCCCTGCGGATTCGATCGTCGGCGGGACTCTGGAGCTCTTGGGCTGCGCCGGCACCTTCGAACCGGACCCAAACAAGATCAATCCCCTCCCCGCTCCTGCGCCCGACGAAGGGGTGCAATTCTACGCTGGCGGATGGGGCCTCGACGGGGAGTCGGAGGACGAGGTCTGCTTCGCCTCGTATTACGACTTCACCGACACCGTGCCGCCCGACTTCCAGGTCGACTGTGACGAGTTTGGCGAAGGCCGGAAGTGTTTTGCCTTCCGCCGAAACGAGCTGGCTCAAGACGGGCAGTCCCACCACAGCATCATCAGCGTGTACACCCCCGAGTCCGACCCGAAGGGTGAAGACTGGGGCCCATGGGCCTGCCTCGGCGGCGACAGGGCCGGTCAGACCTGCGACCCGACGGCGGCCGATGCGTGCGGCCCGCGAAGCCAGTGCACGACGCCTGCGGTCACCTCGGTCGCCTGCGTGGGGTACAGGCACGCTCCGCAGGACTTTGGTTTGGGCGGCGGCCTCGGCGGTTCGAGCGGAGATACGGTGATTCAGCTTGGCGGGGCTCAGGAGTCGACATCGGTCGACGTTCCGCCACCCGGGGTCTACTCGGTCTTGCCGCTCAAAGGCTTCGTCTCCTGGAACAGCCACGGGTTCAATCTCACCAAGAAGCGCTCGTCGATCGAGCAATGGGTGAACCTGACCTTTGCACCAGAGGCAGAGCGCGTGTTCATTCGCGAGCAGATTTTCGAAGCCGACAACATCTTCGCAATGAGCACGGTGACGCCCTTCGAGAAGCGGGAAATCTGCATGACCTGGACGCTTCCGCGGTACGCGCAGCTCATGTCGCTGAGCTCGCACATGCACGTTCGCGGTGAGCTCTTCCGCATCTGGCTGCCGCCGAACGAGCCGTGCGTAGGCACCGCTGGCTGCGTCCCGCCGACGACCGAAGCGGATTACGTGAGCAGGCTCTACGACGACCCGCTCTACACGTACTATGACCCGCCGAACGACTACTCCTCCGCGGCCGACGAGGACCGCACGCTCAAGGCCTGCGCGGTGTACGACAACGGCGCCGACAATCCGCTCGAGGTGAAGCGCGAGTCGACCAAGCCGAACACCCCGACCTGCTCCTTCTTTCTCGCGAACTGCGGCTGCGAGGCCCGGGAGCGCGTCTGCCTCGGAGGCGCCCAGCAGGGCACCTCGTGCAACGGCGACAACTCGGTTTGCGGCGACGGTGGGGTCTGCGACGCCTGCCCCCTCTACGGCGGCGTGACCACCGACGATGAAATGTTCATCCCGCTCGGCTCGTACTTTGTGGCCGAGCCATCACCCTAAAGGCCCAATAACTGCGCTCTTCGCGCGATATCCTGAGCACTGCTCATCTTTTTTGCTTGCACCGATAGGCCCATCAGGAACAATCCGGCCCTGACTTTGCCTAAAACCCCGTTGGAGTGACGAATGAAACTCGTTCAATACGCGACCGCAGCCATGGTGCTCGCGACCCTGTCCGCATGTGGAACCGACGGCTCGAGCTCGACGTTGGAGCCGTGCGATGCCGAAAGCACGTTTGCCCAGGTGCAGGAGCAGATCTTCGACGCGCAGGGCTGCACCGTGTCGGCGTGTCACGGCGAGGCCGCCAACGCAGGCCTCGACCTGCGAGCCGAGAGCGCCTACGCGAACCTGATCAACGTCGAAGCCACCTCGGGCGATTACGCGCGCGTGTTCCCCGGCGAGCAGGATCTCAGCCTGCTGTACCAGAAGGTCGCCGCCAAGACCGAGGGTTTCCAGCTGAGCGCGCTCCCGAACCCCATCTCCGGAGGCGCGATGCCCACCGGGAACGGCGCGTTGAGCGAGGGTGACCTGGGGCTCTTGCGCGCATGGATCCGGGGCGGGGCGCCAGAGACCGGCATCGTCGCGGGCTCGGAGCAGTACGCGTCCTGCGAGCTCGCAGGCGACCTCGCGCCAAACAAGATTCAGCCGCTTCCGGCTCCGGCCAACGATGAAGGCGTGCAGTTCTACTCGGGCGGCTGGCCCGTTTCGGCCGAGGGCGAAGGAGAGGTCTGCTTCGTCACGTACTACGATTATTCCGAGCAGATTCCCGCCGAGTTTACCGTCCCATGCGGCGAGGCGCAGGGCGGCCCCGAGCAGGATTGCTTCGTCTACGACGAGCTGCTCCTCGCCCAGGACCCGCAGTCGCACCACAGCATCATCGAGTTCTATGTCCCGCCGCGCGTCTGCGTAGGCGGGGAGAACGACGGTGACGGCTGCGATTCAGACGAGTCGATCTGCGGCGACGGCGCGGTCTGCGCGCTCAACCCCGATCACCTCGACCCGATGAACGAGGTTTGGAAGAACTGGCAGTGCCTCGGCGGGGACCTCGCCGGCACCCCGTGCACGCCGGGAGGCGACGAGTGTGGAGACCGCGGCCAGTGCGCGACCGAGCCCCAGACCACGATCGCGTGCATCAACTACCGCAACGCCCCGCAGGAGTTGGGCACGATCGCGGGCTTCTTTGGACAGGCGTCGGTTCGGCAGAACTTGGCGACGGCCCAGGAGTCGAGCTTCCGGGAGGCGTACCCGCCCGACGTCTTCGCGATGGTGCCCGTCAAAGGCTTCGTCGTGTGGGACAGCCACGCGTTCAACCTCACCAAGTCCGCCACGACGATCGAACAGTGGATGAACCTGACCTTCGCGCCCGCCGGTGAGCGCCTCTACCCGCGTACTCAGATCTTCGACGCGGACGACATCTTCGGAATGGGACGCATCGAAGCGTTCTCATCGGGCGAGGCCTGCGCGAGCTTCCAGATCCCCCAGTACGGCCGTCTCATGACGCTGAGCACCCATACGCATCGCTTCGGCAAGGATTTTCGCGTTTGGTACCCTCCGAACGAAGTCTGCGACGCGAGCAGCAATCCGACGGCGCCGAACACGGACCCCTGCACGCGCCCTGACCGGGAAGCCGACTACGTCAGCTTCGACTACGCCGATCCGCTCTACCAACGCTTCGCAGGCGATGAGATTCTGAGCTTCGACAGCCCAGACAAAGAGGATCGCACCTTCATCTACTGCTCGGTCTGGGACAACGGCGAACGCAACCCGTCCGAGGTTCGCCGGGAGTCGATCAAGCCCGATGCGGAGACCTGTGAGTTCGTCGACCAGTTCGCGCCGCTCGCCAACCAGGCCGGCCTCGGTCTGTTCACCTGCGGCTGTGTGCCCGAGGATCGCTCCTGCTTCGGCGGACCCAACCAGGGCATGCTCTGCAACGGGGAAGACTCGGTCTGCGGCAACGGGGGCGTCTGTGATGCCTGCCCCGTCGGCGGCGGGGTGACCACGGAGGAAGAGATGTTCATCCTCCTCGGCTCGTACTACGTCGAGACGCCCTGACTGTAATAGTACCCGAAACAAACTGGCCCATTCGTCGGCCGTGAGCTACATCGCGGTCGATGGCCCGGCACGACGCCTACAACTCCGAATGTCTCATTTTCACATTCAAAGATGGGCTCCTCTCCCGGCTTGCGCACGATTTGAAGATGCAGGTCGAGCGCTTTTCGATCGAGGTCGACGAAGCGACGCGCCAGATCAAGGCAACCTTCGACCCGAGCAGCATCCAAATCGTCTGCGCGATGGTCGATGGGCGCGACGACCCGGGGACCCTGAGCAAGGGCGACAAGAAGAAGATCTACGACAACATCCTCAAGGACGTGCTGCACACGCGCAAACATCCGGAGATTCGATTCGATTCGACCAAGGTGGTCGAACGCGGCGAGGGGTTTGCGGTCGAAGGCACGCTGGGGCTGCACGGCAAGTCGAGGAGCATCCAGACGAGAGTCCGCGCCGAGGGCGAACGCTGGGTCGCCGACGTCGACATCCATCAGCCCGACTTTGGCATCAAGCCCTACACGGCGGCGCTTGGCGCCTTGAAGGTCAAACCCGACGTTCGGGTTCGACTGAGCGTGCCGCGGGAAAGCTAGTCCATCCCGCGTGCGGCGCGTATGATCGGAGCCAAGATGCTTAGCCGATTCATTCTCTCGCTCTGCGTATCGCTCGCGCTTTGCAGCTGCTCGAGCGGAGGCGACGCGGCAGGCAGCAGCGCGGGCGCACTGGTCGACAACACGCAGTGGGTGGAGTCCATGCAGGGCGAAGAGTTTTTCGGCGCTCCGCCGGCGGGCTCGGAGTGTGATCTCGAGCCCATCGACTGCGAGGAATACTTCCCTTGGCCCGAGGATGACTGCGTCGACTTCGATCCGGCGACCGGCTGTATTACGGCGTATGTCCCGGAATGCCTGGACGCCTTTACGGTGCTCGCGGTCTATACCCGAATGCCGGACGATCGGGTGCCGCTCTGCAACTGGATCACCCTCGAGCAGCCGTCTCTGCGTGCCATCCGCGCGGGCGATCGCGTCGAGGTTCGGGGATTCCACTCGCGGTTGACCGCACCGGTCCCCGGCGAGGCGCACATCGGCCTCGTCATCGGGGACGAGCAGGTGCTCGACTATCAGGTCACGATTCCAACCGACTCGGTGTTTCCCGACGTCGAGTGGACGGCGGCCAAAGCCTATCCGGCGGGGACGCCGATCCTCTTTCACGTCGATAACCACGGGCAGAACGAATACATGCTCATCGAGGTGAAGGTCCTTTAACGCCGCGGAAAGCGTCCCCTTGCCCAAAGCCCGCCAATAAGGAACCTTTAGCAAATGCGCCCGATAGCTCTATCAACCATTTTGACCCTCTCGCTTCTTGGCTGCGGCGACAGCAGCACGCCCGGTCTGTCCGGGACCGCGGGCAGCGGCGGAGCCGGCTCGTTCAGCACGACCCTGCGCCACACCTATGACCCTCAGATGCTCGAGCGTGCGGAGGAAACCTCGGACGTCTGTCAGAGCTGGGTGCTTGGCAACGAAGAGCCGATCTACGTGACCAAGGTTCGGCAGACGAACGAGGGGGGCTGGCATCACTCGAACTGGTTCTTCGTGCCCGAAGCGGCGTATCCGCCGAACGAGACTGCGGAGGGACCCGACGCCCAGCTCGAGGGGACCTGGCGCTGCAGCGACCGCGGGTTCCGTGAGTACTTGGCGGCCGCGGCCGGCGGCGTGTTCTTTGCCCAGTCGACCCAGGCCCTCGACGAGCTCCAGGCCTTCCCCGAGGGCTCGGCGCTCGAGATTCCTCCCCGGAGCGTGATCGTGGGCAGCACCCATCTCCTGAACATCACCGCGGGGCCGCTCGAGACGGCCATGACGATGGAGGTCGAGGCCGTTCCTGCCGAAGAGGTGCAGGTTCGACTCACGCCCTTCAGCTTTGCCATCGGGGACCTCGCGATTCCTCCGGCCGTGGATGGAGTTCCGACCCGATCGCGAACCTCCATGATGTGCGACCTCTCCGAGTCGTTTCAGCAGCACCTCGGCGAAAACACCGTCGACTACAACGTCTACTACGTGCTCGGCCATTACCACCAATGGGGCAGCGCCTTCAATCTGAGCTTCGTCCAAGAGGACGGGAGCAGGGAGACGGTCTTCGACATCAAGAACAAGATCGGCGAGCCGATCGGTTCGATCATCGAACCTCCTATGAACAACAACGGCGCGCCCAAGCTGCGCTCGGAGTGCGGCTTCATCAACAACACCGACGAGACTCTGCGGCGCGGGCTCCAATACGGTGAGATGTGCGACTTCCTCGCCTACACGGATTCGAATCTCAAGATCGGCGCAAGCGGGATCAACAACCGGGAGATGGGCGTGGACGAGGAGGGCGTGGCCGTCTTCGAGACCGACTGCGGGCCGATCACCGGGTTCAGGGCCTATCCCGACGAGCCCTAAATGATGACTAGACGTTGAAACGGAAGTGCATGATGTCGCCATCGAGCACGACGTAGTCCTTGCCTTCGATTCCGAGCTTGCCGGCGGCTTTTACCGCCTGCTCCGAGCCCAGCTCGAAGAGGTCTTCGCACTTCATGACTTCGGCGCGGATGAAGCCTCGCTCGAAGTCGCTGTGGATCTTGCCGGCGGCCTGCGGTGCCTTGGTGCCCCTGTCGATCGTCCAGGCATGAACCTCGGGCTCGCCTGCCGTGAAATACGTAATCAGGTCGAGCGTCTCGTACCCGGTTCGAATGACTTTGTGCAGCCCCGGCTCGTCGAGGCCGAGTGACTCGATGAACTCCGCCCGCTCGCTTTCGGCAAGCTGCATGATCTCCGATTCGATTTCGGCGCTGATCACGACCACCGGAACGCCCCGCTCCTTGCCGAGCGCCTGGACCTGAGCAACCAGTGCGTCCGCGTCGATGTCGGCGAGCTGCTCGTCCTTCACGTTGGCTACGAAAAAGGACGGCTTGTTCGTCAACAAGAACATGTCGCGAATCACGAGAGCCTCGTCCTCGTCTCGGGCCACAGTCGCGCTCGCCGGTTTGCCCTCGTTCAGGGAATCGGCGAGGCGTTTGCAGACCTCGAGCGCCTTCTTCTCGAACGCATCCTGCCCTTTGGCGGCGCGCTCGGCCTTCTCGAGACGCTTCTGAACGGTTTCGAGATCTTTGAGGATCAGCTCGGTTTCGATCGTCTCGATGTCGGCCAGGGGGTCGATGCGGTTGTCGACGTGCAGAATGTTTTCGTCCTCGAAGCAACGCACCACGTGCGCCACCGCGTCGGCATCCCGGATGTTGCTCAAAAAGGCGTTGCCCTTTCCTTCGCCTTTGGAGGCGCCCTTGACCAGGCCCGCGATGTCGACGAACTCGACGCTCGCCGGCACCACCTTCTTCGGACCGTAGAGCTCGACCAGCCTATCGAAGCGCGGGTCGGGCACCGGGACGATCCCGACGTTCGGGTCGATGGTGCAAAACGCGTAGTTCGCCGCTTCCGCTTGCTTCTCGGAAAGGGCGTTGAAAAGCGTCGACTTGCCGACATTGGGCAGGCCGACGATGCCGACGGACAAAGCCATGGGCCCGGCTTAGCGCGTGCGCCCGAGGGCGGCCACTAGTTCAGCCAGAGCCGGCCGATGACGAAGAGGCCGGCGGCCAAAAGGGCGGTGAAGGGGACGGTGATGAACCAGCTGGCGAAGATGCCGCGAAGCACCCGCGTGTTGATTGCGCCGATGCTTCGTCCGAAGCCCACACCGATCACCGCTCCAACCAAGGTATGCGTCGTGCTCACCGGTAAGCCGAGCTTGCTCGCAACGACGATCGTCGTTGCAGCAGCGAACTCCGCCGAGAAGCCGCGCGACGGCGTCAGCTCCGTGATCTTGTTTCCGATGGTGGCCATGATCTTGTAGCCGTAGGTCGCTAGGCCGACGACGATTCCGACGCCGCCGATTAAGAGCACCCTGTACGGCACTTGAACGGTTTCGGTGACGCCGTACTTGATCGCTCCGAAGACGGCCGCGAGTGGGCCCACCGCGTTGGCCACGTCGTTGCTTCCGTGTGCGAACGCGACGAAGCAGGCCGTCATCACCTGGAGAACCATGAACACCTTCTCGGTGCGCCCTAGGTTGACCTCTTCGCTATCGGAGCTCTTGGTCGTGAAGCGGCGAAACACCGGAGTCGACACGACGCTCGCGAGCAAACCAAGGAAGATCGCGCCCGCAACAGCAGCACCGAGCGGGAGGTCGAGGCGCAGCGGCTTGAGCCCCTTGAACAGCGCGCTCAGCGCCAGGATCGAAACGATGGGGAACACCAGGATCGGGCCCCAGCGTCTGATCGCCGTCAGAGGGTCGGGTGCGTTCAAAATCGTGCGTCGGATGAACACGAAGACCGAATAGCCGAGGATGCCGCCCATCACCGGAGAGACGACCCAGCTTGCGGCAATGCTGCCGACCGTCCCCCAGTCGACGGCGCCCGCGCCGCCGGCTGTAACCCCAAAGCCCACGACCGCGCCGACGATGCTATGACTGGTCGAGACCGGCCAACCCGCGTAGGTAGCGATGTTGAGCCAAATCGCCGCGGCCAAGAGGCAGCACGTCATCCCGACGGCCATGATCATGGGGTCGCTGCCGACCGCCTGGACGTCGACGATCCCCTTGCGAATCGTGTTGGTGACCGACCCGCCCACCAGCATGGCGCCGCCAAATTCGAAAATCGCTGCGACGATGATTGCATTTCGCAAGGTGAGCGCGCCCGACCCGACGGAGGTGCCCATCGCGTTGGCCACGTCGTTGGCGCCAATCGTCCAGGCCATGTAGAGGCCTCCGAGCGACGCTACGGTCAGGATGAGAGTGGTCGGGTCCATCGAGTCGATCTAGGACGCCGCGACGAACAGCCGGAATTGGTCTCCGACGTTCTCGGCATGGTTTGCGATGTTGCCGATCTTGTTCAGCACCTTGGTCCACATGAAAATCGACACCGGCGAGATGCTGTCTTCGGCGCGGAACAAGGCCTTTGCACAGCGGTCCTGAAGCTTGTCGGCCTCGTGCTCGAGCCGCCCGATCTCGTCGGCTTTGGCCATTGCTGCTTCAGCGGCCTTGCCGGAAAAACCGGCGCCGATCAGGTCATCCATCATGTCGACCAGCTCGGCCGCTTTTGCGACGGTCAGCATGACGGCTTGCACGAACTCCCGAAGCAG
>SHLP01000190.1 GCA_004283055.1 Deltaproteobacteria bacterium | reverse complement strand
AATCGACATCTGGGCCAAAGAGCTCGCCCCCTCACACGAGCTCCGCCGCTGGTTTCACGGCGACGAAGGCAACTGGACCGGCTTCAAATCCCGCTACCGCAAAGAGCTCTCCGCCCGCCTCCCCGACGCAGAAGCCCTCCGCAAGAAGATCGGACGCCGAAAAGCCACCTTCCTCTACGCCACCAAAGCGGAAGCCCACAACCACGCCCAGCTCCTCGAGGCCTACCTCGAGAAACTCTGACCATCTGCCGGCGTCCGTTCGGGCCTACGCGGTCAACTCACCCTCATCGCGCGTAGCCATCGAGCCAACGCGACTCGGTCCCGCCCACGTTCCGAACCGTATGACGCGCCCTCGCGGGATGCGCAGCTCCTCTCCCACCTCGGGCCCGTGCGCCACATCATTGGCGCACCGACACCGCTACTTCATCTTCTGTCGGACGGCTGCGTCATGGCCGCCGCCGAAGCCGCTCGTCCAGCGGATCAAAGTGCGCGGACTCCGGCGTGTACAAATGCTCCAGCGTAATCTTGATGCCGTCGTTCGCGGGTTCGAGCCCCCGGTCGTGAAAGTCCCACAAAAGATTCCTGAGCGCAGTCTCGATGTCTTTGCCGTAGAACACCCGAGCTCCCGGGACCCGCAACCTCAGGTGTTCCCGCTCGCACCACCAGAACAACGATTTGATCCGCGCGGAGGTCGCGTAGAGCAGCGCGCCCCTGTAGCCGTCCTCACCTTCATACGCCCGCGCGTTCGGCCCCGGCTCAGGCTTCGGAAAGCGCGTCTCGACGATATCCTGCGCCACCTGTCCATAGCGCTCGCACGTCGTCGGAACCTTAGGCTCCGCAACCTCAGGCTTCGCAACCTCCAGCTCCTCGGCCGCCTCGGTTTCATGCACCTCTTCGTTTGCTGGCGCCCCGACACCGACGAACGCCAACACAACAATCACGAAGACCAGCGCTGCCACCACGTTCCGCATCCATGCCCTCGATTCGAAGGTAGCCAATTAGCCGGAACAAGCCCAGGAAGCCCTTTCAGCAGTCCTCGTCGCCGTCACCGACATCACAACCTCCTGGCACCGAAGCGCAGCCTAGGCAGGCATATCGCGCGCAGCATAGCGGCCACCCATGCTAATCTCGACCCGCAGGGTGGAAATGCCACCAACCACCCCCCTCCTCACCAAACAGCAATACACCAAGCTCCTCACCGACCTCCGCCAAATCATCGGCGAAGTCAAACAAGAAGCCGAACCTACCGCCGCCCGCTACGACTCCGCCCAACGCCAACAAAAGGGCGAGCCCCTCACCCTCCCACGCCCCACCGACCCCAGCTACCTCTACAAAGCCGAAGTCCGCGACGTGATCGACGCCGACACCCTCCTGCTCGACATCGACCTAGGCTTCGAAGTCATCCGCCGCCAATCCATCCGCCTCGCCCGCATCGACGCCCCCCCCGCGCGACACCAAAGAAGGCGCCGCCGGCCGACGCTTCGTCCGCGAACAGCTCGCCGTCGCCCGCACCGTCGTCGTCAACACCCGCAAACACGACATCCACCGCCGCTACGTCGCCCACGTCTTCTACGCCTTCAACAACCGCGGCATCGAAAGCACGTTCTTGAAGGGCCGGTATTTGAATCAGGAGCTGGTCGACAAGGGGCACGCCAAGCCCGTCTAGTCACCCCCCTCACACCACATCCAACTGCGCCAAATGCTCAAAGTGCGCATCCCGCGTACACAAGCTCGCCCCGTGCTCCGTCACCAGCGCTGCAATCCACAAGTCGTTCGTCGGCACCGGCGTCCCCTGCTGCCGTAGCTGCCGAAACAACGCCGCGTAGTGGTGCGTCGTCGCATCCGTCGCGTACGCCACCTCGACCCCGGCCTTCGCCAAGAACCGTTGCAAGTACCGCTCGTTCGCACGCCCCTTCGTGCCCACCGCAAACCCCGCCCGTAGCTCCGCCACCACCACGAACGGAACCAATACCGTGCGCGCCGCCTCCACCAACGCGCGCACGTCCGCGTCCCCCCGCATCAAGTCCACATACCGATTCGTGTCGAGCGCCAGCTTCACCGCCACATCTCGTCATCGATGCAGCGCTGCTCGCCTAACGCCTCATCGACCGCCGCGTCCTCCACCCAGCTCCCCGCTAAGCTCCCCACATCGCGACGCGCCGGCACGCTCCCCCGAAGCCCAAACGCCTCCATCAACGCCTCCACCGCCACCGTGTTGAGGCTCTTCCCCTCTTCCTTCGCCCGCTTCCGAATCATCTTGTCGAGCCGGGCCGGCAGATTGCGGATGGTGTATTGCATGCATTCAAAATAGGCAGTGCATGCACTAATTGCAAGCAGACGTCGCTCGCCCACCCACCGTTCTTCAACCCGCTGCACATCCTGGTCTTCGGCCGCTGAAGCAGCGGGTTTCTACGGCGGCCCCTACGGGCACGGCTTCGACGCCGGTTTTCCCCGGGTGGCCCTCGATCCGAAGCGCAACGCGGTCGCCGGCTGGTACCAATCGGACGGCACGAGCCACAACATCTGGGCCAATTGGTTCGAGTAGGCCGCCCGGCCTAGGCCGCACTCTCGGCTCCGGTCCGCCCCGAGCTTCACACGGTCTGTCTCGATCGCCGAAATCGTCGACTGCGCAATCCCGGCGCACCTTGGCAGCCAAAAACAGGAGGCCGCACGGCCAGTTCAGCAATACACTCACCCCACCATGCACCCCAGCACCAGCCCACGCCCCCTCATCCTCACCTTTGCTTGCGTCCTCGCATCATCCACCGCCGCGTGCAGCGACAGCCCATCCGCCTCAGGCCTCCAAGCACAAGTCGAATGCAACGCCGAGCCCATCACTCGGACCACAGCCGGCGGCATAGACTTCGTCCGCACCCCAAGCGGCTGCTTCGACGACCTCCCAGGCTTCCCCTACGAGCTAAAAAGCATCGACATCGACGGCCTCCGCCAAGGCTACGTCGACGAAGGCCCCGCCGACGCCCCCGTCGTACTGCTGCTGCACGGCCAGCCAACCTGGGCGTTCCTCTACCGCAAGATGATCCCCGTCCTAGTCGACGCCGGCTACCGAGCCATCGCCATGGACCACCTGGGCATGGGCTACTCCGACAAGCCCATCGACATCGCCGACTACTCCTACCTCGGCCACATCGACCGCCTCGAGAAATTCATCAACGCCCTCGGCCTCCGCGACATCACCCTCTTCGCCCAAGATTGGGGCAGCCTCATCGGCCTCCACGTCGCCGGCGAAAACCCCGACTGGTTCGCCCGCATCGTCATCGGCGACGGCACCCTCCCGGTCGTGCCCGACGGCCTCGAGCCGTTCCCACGCGTCGAGAACCCCAACGAAATCGACCCCGACCTCCAGTTCGTCTTCCAGCTAATCCCCGCGCAGCAAGTCCCCTTCTACGACGGCTGCACCCCACTCCTCGCAACGGGCACCGACTTCGCCGCATGGATGGAGTACTCGATGAAGGCCGAGTCCTTCCATCCGGCCGAGGTCGTCGAGGCCATCACCTGGTTCGACATCCCGGACGAAGACGAAGCAGCCTACGACGCCCCCTTCCCAAGCCGCATCTACATGGCCGGCCCCCGCGTCTTCCCCTCACTCGTCAACGAGCTCGGCGGCAAAAACCAAAACGCCTGGGCCAGCCTCATGCAGTTCGAAAAACCCTTCCTCACGATTTGGGCCAGCAACGACCCCGGCAACCTCGGCAGCTGCGCAACGCAAGACAACCTCATCGACAACATCCCCGGCGCCGCAGACCTCCCACACACCCGCCTCCCCGAAGCCAGCCACTTCCTCCAAGACGACCAAGGCGCCGAAATCGCCCGCCGCATCGTGGAGCTCATGGAGTCGACGTAGAGCACCAGGCCGCGCGGCCCGTTGGCGCAACCCTCCACTCCATCAATCCACGAAGTACCGTTCGCGCATCCGGTCGAGGTACGCGACCAAGCTCTCATGTCGTTTCGCATGCTCTCGCACGGGGCACGTGAATTCGGATTGAACAATCTGCGCCGCAAACGCGTACGCGGTCGCGTCATAGGTAGTCAGCCGTTCCCCCATGACGTACGGGCCGTCACCAATGAAATCCGCAAGCGACGTCACGAGCTCTTTCCCAAAGCGTCTCACCGTCTCGAGGTCGTGCCTTCCCGTGCCTTGCCCCCTGAGGTCGCGCAGCACGCTGCGCCGCGCGAAGAAAAGGGCAGGGCGAAGAACGAAGCTCGGCATCCCGAGCGCGGCCCCGTAGTCCTTCCAAACCGGCAAGAACTCCTGCCAACCGCGCTCGTACTCGAAATGCAAATACACCAGCACGAAGTAGAAGTGCTCCTCCAACGCTGAGCGCATGGCGTCAGCTCTCGCGCGCTCGCGCCGAGTGAGATGCGCGTCCATCGGCTCGGGATTCTCCGACTCCAACCGCTCGATGATGAGCCGCGAGTCATAGACCATCGTTCCATCTAGGAGCTGGAGCCCAGGCAGCTTCCCAAGAGGCGCCTTCCGCGAGTCGGCGACCTTCGTCTCGTACTCGAGCCCCCGCATCCGAAGGTACGTATGCAGCTTGTTGCAAAACGGGCTGAAGTCCGGAAGCCCCCACGCAGGCACAAAACCATGAACAACGAGCATCAACAAGCCACGTACCGTCACTCTCCCAACGGGTCCATACCTAGTTCTGCTCTGGCGATTCGCCGTCGCCCCCCAACGTCAGCTCTGCGCCCCAGCCGGACTAGTGCTGCGAGACGCACCGAAAGCAGGGCGGCGTCTCACCCTCCGGGCACGGCGCGTCGTTGCACACCCCGAGCGGCCCATCGGGCAGCCGGCACTTGGCGTACCGTTCCACGCAAGCTGCACCAGGCGCTGGGGGTTGGGTACCGCTCGTCGGGCAGCCTGCGAGGAGCATCGAAGAAGCCAAGAGGCCGCAGAAGAGAAACGCGCGCCGGGAAGGGAAAGACCTCATGCCTCGTGCGACCCTACTACGATTCGAAAGAAGCTTGGTAACGACATCAACCTAGGCTTCGTTAAGCCCGTCGAGCACCGGTGGCCGGGCAACGAGACGGTTAACCCTAGCGGCACGCGCGGTCGATTAGGTCGTTGCCGTTTCCGTCTTCCTCGGAGCATGCCTCGTTCTGGCCGCACGGAGAGCTGGCAATGCAACGCAGCGTCGTCTCCCAGGCGGCGAGGCATTCATCCACACCATCTTCACGCACGAGCCTGAGCGCATCCAGATAGGCGCTGTAGTACGACTCGCATGCGCCGGGGGCGAGGCCGAAGTCTTCATCATAGCAAACGTCCACCTGCAGGCAGAAGGCCTTCACAGCTTCGTCGCGCAGCTCTTGACGGCTCTGCTCACCTTTGCAGCCGCTGAGCGTGAGCCCCGCGGCGAGGTACGGAATCACTTTCTTTGGTTTGAACACGATGGTCTTTCCAGTTCTAGGAGCCCAACACATCCCTGCAAGACTCTAGAAACGCTTCTCGAAGGGTAGGGCAGGGGTAGTCGGGCTCAGGAATCTCGGAGCTGAGATCGAGCACGTCGTCGCATGGATGCTCGAGATGGCAGTCCAGCAAACCAAACAGCGTCGCCTCGCACGCTTCGTCGTTCGCATTGAACCGCGCCTGTGCGCCAACGGTCGTGAGCCTCTCGAGCCGGCACTGCTCCACGGTTTCGCTGAACCGCATGCACTCCTGTTCGAAACGAAGGTCGCAAATATCGCTCACGATTGGGTTGGCGCCCTCCATGAAGGGCTG
>SHLP01000189.1 GCA_004283055.1 Deltaproteobacteria bacterium | reverse complement strand
CGCGCCAAGCTCGAGTCGATGATCGACGATCTGGTTCAGCGCACCCTCGAGCCCTGCAAAAAGGCGCTTTCCGACGCGGGCAAGACCGCCGCGGATATCGCCGAGGTCGTCTTGGTCGGAGGTTCGACCCGCATTCCGGTCGTCCAGGAGACGGTGAGCAAGTTCTTCGGCAAGGAGCCTCACAAGGGCGTCAACCCGGACGAGGTCGTCGCGCTAGGTGCCGCCGTCCAGGCGGGCGTGCTCTCCGGCGACGTCCAGGACATGGTCCTGCTCGACGTCACGCCGCTCAGCTTGGGCGTCGAGACGCTTGGCGGGGTGATGACGGCACTCATCCCACGAAACACCACTATTCCCACACGCAAAGAAGAGGTGTTCTCGACCGCCGAGGACAGCCAGACGAAGGTCGAAATCCACGTGCTCCAGGGCGAGCGCGCCGAGGCGACCAACAACCGAACCTTGGGCCGCTTTCACCTCGAGGGCATCATGCCTGCGCCGCGCGGTATCCCCAAGATCAAGGTCATCTTCGACATCGACGCGAACGGCATTCTTTCGGTGACGGCGAAGGACGAGGCGACCGGCAAAGACCAAAAAGTCACCATCACCTCGAATAGCGGTCTGTCCGACGACGAGATCAACAAGATGGTGGACGACGCAGCGTCGCACGAGGAGGAAGACCGCAAGCGACGTGAGCAGGTCGAGGTACGAAACAAGGCCGATCAGCTGGCTTACGGCGTCGAGAAGGCTCTGGCGGAGGTCAAAGACAAGCTCCCCGCCGAAAAGGTCTCCGAGGTCGAAGGCAAGGTGAAGTCTCTTCGTGAGGCGATTGAAGCCAACGACGCTGCGGCCATGGCGAGCCAATCCGAAGCTCTAGAGGCGGCGATGAAGGAAATCGCCGAGGTTGCTTATTCCGCTGCGGCTTCTGCTCCAGAAGGGGCGACCAGCGAAGCGGGCGGCGCGGCTAGAGCCGACGAAGCCGGTAAGGGCGACGATGACGTCATCGATGCCGAGTTCGAAGAAGGCGACTAAGCGCGCTTGAGCGCAGCCATTGAAGCCCCGCTCGGCTTGGCGCCGTGCGGGGTTTTTCATTGCGCTTGCCCCCCTGGCCCGAGCCCCTATGTAGGGTAGACGGCCGCCCGGGGTGGAGGCCGACGAACTATGCCGGCACTCGATATTCCTTTTTTCGGCACTCTGGTGCTGTGCCTCATCCTCATCAGCGCTTCGTACACGATGGCGGTGGCGATGGGTGCAGGTCAGGGGCGTCCGCATCTGCTCCCGTCGGCGCGATGGGGGACCTACGCGACCTGCGCGCTCGTGCTCGTTGCGATTCTCGTGCTGGCGTACGCGTTCCAGGTCCACGATTTCCGCATTCGCTACGTCGCCCGCTACAGCGACCGCTCGATGCCTTGGTGGTATCTCGTCACGTCTCTGTGGGGAGGCCAGGATGGCTCTCTCCTCTGGTGGTCGTTTCTCCTTTCGGGCTACACCTTCTTCGCGGTTCGCTGGCTTCGGGGCCGCTACACCGAGCTTCAGCCCTGGGTCATCGCGACTCTGATGAGCATCTTGCTCTTCTTCGCGATCTTGATGCTCTTCGCGGCGAACCCGTTCGCGACCTACATTCGAACCACACCGGGGGATGGCGAAGGCCTCAACCCCTTGCTTCAGAACTACTGGATGGCGATTCATCCGCCGGTCCTCTACATGGGGTTCGTCGGCTGGTCGGTGCCGTTCGCGATTCTCGTCGCTGCCATGGTCACCGGTCGTCTCGGCAACGAGTGGGTTCGGGCTGCGCGCCTTTGGTCGATGATCGCCTGGACCTTCCTCTCGATCGGCCTGCTGCTGGGCTGCCTCTGGTCGTATGAAGAGCTCGGCTGGGGCGGCTACTGGGCCTGGGACCCGGTGGAGAACGCCTCGTTCATGCCCTGGCTGGTGGGCACGGCCTATTTGCATTCCGTACTGATTCAAGAACGCCGGCAAATGATGAAGGTCTGGAATGTCTTCCTTTTGTTCCTGACCTTCTTCCTCACGATTTTCGGCACCTTCTTGACTCGCTCGGGGCTGATCGCGAGCGTGCACTCCTTCGCCCGCTCGGACATCGGCCAGTACTTCGTTTGGTACATGGCGTTTCTGCTCATCGCTTTTGCGGCACTGATGATTTGGCGCCTGCCGAAGCTCAAGGCCGATAACGAAATCGAGTCGCTCGTCAGCCGCGAGTTCGCATTCCTGCTGAACAACTGGGTCTTGCTCGGGATGATGGTCTTCGTACTCATCGCGACGACCTTCCCGCTTCTCAGCCAGTGGGTCCGCGGTGAAGAGGTCACGGTGGGCCCCGGCTTTTACAACAAGTGGATGGTTCCTCTGGGCATCGTGCTCCTGTTCTTGGCAGGGCTAGGGCCCTTGGTCGCCTGGCGGAAAGCCACCGGGTCCAAGCTACTTCGGGCGATGGCGTTTCCGATTGGGGTGGGCCTCGCCGTTGCCCTGTTGCAGGCTCTGTTCGGCGCTCGCCTCGGCTACCCGTCCGTCGTCGAGCCAACGGAGATTTACGACACGGGCACCGGCACGGTCCTAGCTTGGATGTCGGCGATCGCCCCGGGCGTTTCGTTCGCGACCTGCGCGTTCGTGCTCGCAAGCGTTGGCCAAGAGTTCTGGCGCGGCATGCGTGTTCGCATGCGGAAGGGCGAAGGTGCGGGCAAGGCGCTCGTCAATCTGGTGTCCAAGGGGCGTCGCCGCTACGGCGGCTACATCGTCCACGTCGGCATCGTCTTCATGTTCATTGGCTTTACAGGAGCCGCCTACGACGTCGAGCAGGAAAGCGCGCTCCGCCCGGGCGAAACGATGGACATCGGAAATCACGTCGTTCGCTACGACCAGCCGCGGATGGAGACCGACCCGAACAAGCGAATGATCTTCACGGACATGACGCTTCTCGACGAGAGCGGAAACGAAGACGGTCAGGTTGCGCCCGGGAAGTTCATCTATCGCACGCATCCGCAGATGCCTACGACCGAAGTGGCCATTCGAAGCCGTCCTGCCGAGGACGTTTATGTCATCATGAGCACCGTCGATCCGTCGACGCAGCGAGGCACCTTCCGGATCATCATCCGACCCTTGGTAGCCTGGATATGGATCGGCGGCCTCGTGCTCTTGTTCGGTGCGCTCCTTGGCATGTGGCCGACCGGCCGCGAGCTGCTTCGCGAAGAAGCACCCCGCATCCGGCGGTTTCGGTTCTCGCCGGCAACAGCCGTCGTTGGGCTCGCGATCGTCATCGCGACGATGATCGCATGGGCGGGCGTCGCGTCAGCGCAGAACGACAGCAGCAGCTCCTTGCACGCCGGTTCGGTGGTCATCAACGATCCCGTCGAACGGCAACTGTTTGGTCGCCTCCTGTGTCAGTGCGGAGACTGCGCGCGATTGCCGCTCGACACCTGCGCGTGCGGCTGGGCCGACGAGAAGCGCATCGAGGTTCGTGAGCGCCTCTCGGCAGGAGAAGAACCAACCAGGATTCAAGAGTCGTATCGGGCGCAATATGGCGCCGCCGCGCTGGCGATACCTTCGGACGAGGGTCTCGACCGCGCGCTTTGGGCCGTGCCCATCGCGGCCATGGTCGTTGCAATCGGCTTCATCGTGGTGCTCGGCCGTCGTTGGCAGCGTCGCGGCGTGGCGCCGAGGGCGTCCACTGCCTCTGACGCAAGCGAGAAGCTCGAGTACGATACGCGTCTCGACGCCGAGCTCGATCGCCTGGAGGAAAGCTGATGGCGGACTACCTGCCCTGGTTGTTCGTCATCGGAGCAGCGCTGGCCGTGATCGCCGCGCTGGGAAGCCTATGGCTCAGCCTGAGCTTGGCATTCTCGGACGAGCTCGTAGGTGGAGCCCGCGCGCAGCTCACCACCGATGCGCGCCGCGGCTTGCTGACCGAAAAGGAAAACCTGCTTCAGGAAATTCGTGACATCGCGTTCGAGCATGACGCGGGGAAGCTCTCGGACGCCGACTACGAAGAGATCAATGCAAAGCTTCGCGCGCAGGCACGTCACGTCCTTCACGAGCTGGACATCGGCGCAGGGCCGTTTAGAGATGAAGCCGAGGCGCTAATCGCCGAGCGGCTTTCCGACGAGGGATGATGCGAATTGGAGCTCTGATCGGCCTCCTGCTGTGGGTCCCGTCGTACGCTTCGGCGCAGGAGGATCAGACCGTGGTCAATCGCGTTCTCGGGAACGTACCGGACCTCGTGACCTCGGTCGTCGACCCTGAGCTCCCGGAGGGGACCATCGTCGTGGGCGTCGTCGACCTGGCTGGAGCTCCGGTCGCCAAACAGGCGGTGCGTCTCGGTCTCATGGAGCAGTCCGGCGGTCGTGAGAGCAAAGCCTGCGTCACCGACGACCGAGGGAGTTGTTCGTTCGACGGCTTGCTTACAGACGCTAAACATTCCTATCGGGTCAACGTCCCGTTCGAAGGTGCGCGCTATAGCTCGACCCCGTTTCGACTCGACGCAGAGAAAGGCCAGCGGGTGACTGTCACGCGTCTCCCCGTCACGCGTGACAACCGGCGTGTCTTCCAAGTGCTCGGCCGTACCATGGTCGAGTTCCGGGAGGGCCGCGCTCGAGTCAGCCAGGACGCTCGACTCACCAACCTGGGCGAGTCGACGTACGTATTCCCGGATGGTGGAATGCGGATCCCGCTGCCCGAGGGCTTCAAGGCCTTCGACGCCCTGGCCGTGATGACCGACCAGCGCGTCAGCGCCACGGACGACGGCCTCGAGATCAGCGGCTCGATCCCGCCCGGCCGCGCCGACCTGCGCTGGGCCTACGACATTCCGCTCGTTGGCACCTCACTTTCCATCGAGCAGTCGGTGCCCTTTGCGACCATGGAGTATCAGGTGGTCAGCGACTACATCGATGGCATGACCCTCGAGGTCGAGGGGTTTCAAGTCGCCCGGGTCCATGAGGGAGGCGACCGCCGCTTCCTGGTGGCAGGCGTGATGCGACGCCCCGGCGATGCGCCAATCGACCTCTTGCGGATTCACATTCGCGGGATTCCGGGAAGCGGCCTGCTCCCGTATATTGCGGCTTTCGCTGCTGCGATCTTCTTGTTCATCGGGGTCTGGCTTCTTTTTCGGCCCTCGGACCAGTCCGCCGCCCTGCTCAAGGTGCGACAAGACCGCCAGGCCGAGCTCCTCGACGAGATCGCCTCGTTAGAAGGCCAAAGGAAAGCAAAATCCATTGGGCCCAGCTTTTATGAGCACCGCCGGCGCGAATTGACCGATGAGCTAGCAATCGTGCTTCGCATGCAGAACGAGGCAAAGGGCTAGTGGCTTGGGCCATTGATCCCAAGCGCTAGGCCGCGTATGTTCGCCGCCCACTGCGGCTAGAAGAAGAGGGGACCCATGGCAGAAGGCCTGAATCGTGTAACGCTCATCGGTAACTTGGGCGCTGACCCGGAGCTCAAGTACACCCAAGGCGGGCAGGGCGTGCTGCGCCTCCGCTTGGCGACCAGCGAGTCGTTCGTGAACCGCGCGAACGAGCGCCAGCAACGCACCGAGTGGCACACCGTCATCGTCTGGGGCAAACGCGGCGAAGCTCTGAACAACATCCTTTCCAAGGGCCGGAGCATCTGTGTCGAGGGCCGGATTCAGTACCGTCAGTGGGACGACAAAGACGGCAATAAGCGTAACTCGACCGAAATCGTGGCACAGAACATCGTCTTGCTGGGCAGCGGGCGCGGTCGCGATTCGAGCGCACCCGGTGAATTCGGTGGCGGCGGCGGTGGGGGTG
>SHLP01000064.1 GCA_004283055.1 Deltaproteobacteria bacterium | reverse complement strand
GGGGTGGGCGGGGCGGTTCAATCAAGCCATATCAGGCGACCCACCAAAGATCCTCCCCCCCAACACCCGCGGCAGCACAAGCCAATCAGCGATGCCGAGCCGTTCGGCGTAGCCCCATGACGCGCTTTTTCCCGCGCCCCGGTTGCCTATCAGCTCTGCGGGTAAGCCTTTGTAGCCTTGCCCGCGTCTTTCCAGCCTTTGATGCCTTCACGCATGATGTGGACGTTCTCGTATCCATTCGTGGAAGCGCGTTCAGCGGCAGCGTCCGATGCGGTGCAGTTGGTGTTGGAGCAGTAGAAGATGAGATCTTTGCTCTTGTCTTCAGGGAGCTGCGCGAGGTCGTACTTGTATGACGAAGTGAGGATGACCGCGTCGGGCACCGTACCGTTCTTCTTGCGTGTCTTTTCGGAGTTGGCATCCACGGCAACGGCGCCTGATTGAAGGGCCTTGTCGGCGTCTTCGACCGAGATCACCGACATCGCGGGTTCGGACTTCTCGGCCGAGGCGGGCTCCGCTGCGGCGGATGGGTTGGTGTCCTTGCAGCCGGCGAGGACGAAGGTGAGGAGGAGAGAGAGGATAATCGTTCGCATTGGGGGAAGATAGAGCCCGCCGAGGGGCTAGCAAGGCCACCCGACGCTGCGGTTTATCGGCACTGAATCGGGGCTCCCTGAAGCTCTGGCGGCATCTTCCTCCAGGGGTAGCCTGCTTTGCTCCGTTCGTAGGCCAGGTCGAACAGCGCCTGCATGTAGGCCCGATCAAACATCCCGTCCGACTTCGCGGTGAAATCCGCCGGGATGTACGCAAGGTTGAACTCCAACCCGTCTCGGCAGGTTTCGAGATAGATCCGGTACAGGTCACCAATTCCCTGCGTGCGCACGAGCGAGTCGAGCGAACGCTCTGCGATGGGGAAGAGCTTGTTCTCGACCTGCTCGTAGACGGGATCGATGCGCGAGTTGCGGATGACGTAAACCTTCGGGCGGCCCGGGACCTCGAGCTTCGCTAGAACTCCTTCGTAGTCGAGGCCGACGGGGTAGAAGAAGACCTGCGAAGCGGCCCCTCCGTCGACGTGAAGCTCATCGTAGGTGGTGCCGTCTGCCTCGACCGGAATGAGCACCGGAGAAAATGCAGCGGGGACTGAGGCCGACGCCAGCAGGATCTTTCGGATCAGCGCCAGCGCGTTGGGGTGACCGCTGTTGGCGATGGGACCGATGCGCCAAATCACCGGCCGCATCGAGTCGAGGTTCGCGGTGCCCACGTTGAGTGAGCGACCCTCCCGATGCGCCGCAGCGATCTTTTCCATGACGTCTTTGTCGACGTACTTCGCGATCAAGGCCTGCAGCGGTTCGGTCGTTGCGATTGCGTCGGTGCGAAGCGCTCGGATCAAGCGGCGCTCCTTGTACACGTCGTCTGCCTTGAGCTCTGAAGACACGTTCTTGAGGACCTCGTCGTACTCCGGTCCAAGAAACGCGAACGGCGCCACCAGCGCTCCCGCGCTGATTCCGGTGACTGTGGTGAACTCGGGCCGATTCCCCGATGCCGTCCAGCCTAAGAGCATACCGGCGGCAAACGCGCCGTTCGCCCCCCCGCCAGAGATCGCGAGATAGGTGTGGGGACGGCCGTAGATGCCGGAGTACCGTTCCTTGAGGTAGGCCTTACTTCTCGCAAACCAGTCGTGAACCCATGGCGGCGGAGCGTCTCCCCACATCCGGGCGCGAGGAATTCCAAGGACCCCGGCGTTCTCGATCTGCGCAGCAGGGAGCGGGGAGCGCTTGGGCACGTGGGCGCAGGCCGTTAGGAGCGCGAGCAGAGGAGCTAGGACTAAAATGTGGGCGGTCGAGCGCCGAGAAATCCTCATTGGCCACCGGATTACCATAGTCGCGGGCTAGATGAGAGCCTTTCGACAGCGCCCCCTTTCCCCGTCCGGAGATCTCCCTATGTTTCGCTCATGACAATCGAGACGACCCCTGGAACCACGACCGACGCCGCCGACGAGCATTCCGCTCAGGAAGTCGTCGAAGCTTTCATTTCTGCTCTGGAGCGCCTCGACCTCGACGGCGCCGCAGCCCTGGTGTCAAACGACATCCGATGGGTGAACGTGCCTTGGAAGACCTCCAGCAACAAGAAGCGGTTCAAGAAGGTGCTGGGCGCGATGTTCAAAGACGCGACGCGCTTCGAGGTTCGGTACTCCGACATCCACGAGCGTGGAGACGGCGTCGTCTACACCGATCGCATAGACATCTTCGAAGGCGGCGGCCTGACCATGCACCTCCCCGTCCAAGGGGAGTTCCGGGTCCAGGACGGCTTGGTCACCGAGTGGGTCGACCGATTTAGCTGGACCAAGCTCATGGGCGAAATGGGGCGAAGTCTGCCGTCGATCCTCAAGCATCGATTTCGCCGATAGCGCTGCAAAAAACGGCTAGAGCATCGCACGCGCGAATGTTACGCTGCGGCCGCGTCGTAGGGGCGTGTTGGGCAGCGAAGAGGAGTGTGTTCGATAATGCGTAGATTTACTTTGCTTGGACTGTGTGGATTGATTACCGCACTTGGATGTGGCTCCGACGCGAGCACCGCGGGCAGCGGCGGTGCGGGCGGAAGCGGAGTCGACCTCTGCGGAAATCCGGCCACCGAGGATAATCCCGGCGACCCCGGTGACGGGACCTACGACGCGAACATCGTATGGACCGAGTACGGCGTTCCGCACGTTACCGCCGACGACTGGGGCAGCCTGGGTTACGGCGCCGGTTACGTGTACGCCCGAGAGAACTACTGCGTTCTGATGAAAGAGGTCGTTCGCGCGAACGGCGAAAGCCTGCGCTGGCTCGGCCAGAGCGAGGGCAGCCTCGCCGGTGACTTGGTGTATCGCTTCTTCGCCAGTGACGAATACATCGAAAATGAATTCATCGCCGCGGCGGACGAGACGCTGCAGGCGCTGAGCCGGGGGTACGCGGAGGGCTTCAACCGGTACCTCGAAGAGACCGGGGTCGAGAATCTTGCGGAAGGACCTGAAGGCTGCCGCGACGCAGACTGGGTCCGACCGATCACCGAGATCGACCTCGGTAAAGTGTATCGCAAGCTGATCCTCCGAGCCGGCATCGGTACTTTGGCCCCGCTGATTCTGGATGCGGACGCGCCGGTCATGTCGATGGCCTCGAATGATCAGCCCATTCCCCCACAAAGCGTGCTGATCGAAGACGCTGCCTTCGGCATCCCCGAGGCCACCGCGATGGGTAGCAACGCCTACGGGATCGGCGCGGAGGGGTCGCAAACCGAGCACGGCATCCTGCTGGGCAACCCGCATTTCCCGTGGCGCGGGGCCGAGCGCTGGTTCATCCATCACCTGACCATCCCCGGCGTCTACGACGTGATGGGCGCCTCGCTTCAGGGGGTCCCGGTCGTGAACATCGGCTTCAACGAAAATCTCGCCTGGTCGCACACGGTGTCGACGGGTCGACGCTTCACGTTCTACGAGCTGCAGCTGCTCGAAGATGACCCGATGAAATACATGTACGACGACGAGGTTCGCGACATCGAAACCTTCGAGGTCCCCATCCAGGTCAAGCTCGAAGACGGAACGATCGAAGATCGGGTCGAGGAGATCTACATGACCCAGTACGGCCCGATCCTCGATTTGGCTTTGGTCAACGGCAGCTTCGGTGGGTGGCCGACCGGCAGGAACACCGTGATCGCTGTGCGTGATGCCAACATCGACAACACGCGCGCGCTCAATCAGTTCCAGGCGATGGGTAAGTCCGACTGCATCGCAGAGCTCGAGGAGGCGCTAAAAATCATCGGCCTTCCGTGGGTGAATACGATCGCAGCGGATCGAGCGGGCACTGGGTACTACGCGGACGTGACCACCGTCCCGAACGTATCGGCTGAGAAGCTGAACGACTGCGCCGACAGCATCATCTCGATCGGGCTGAGCGCCAATCGATTCTTCACGTTGAACGGCTCGCGGAGCGAGTGCGAGTGGGGCACCGACCCGGACGGGCCCGAAGGCCTTCTCGGCTTCGACAACCTGCCGAAGCTCACGACGGGACCCGAGGTGCCGTACGTCGCGAACTCGAACGACAGCTACTGGCTGAGCAATCCGAACAGCTTGTTGGAGGGCTTCTCTCCCGTGATCGGCAGCGAGGGTATCGAGCAATCGCTTCGTACCCGGCAAGGTTTCGTCCAAGCGGAGCAGCGAATCGCGGGCACCGACGATCTCGACGAGACGCCGGGCTTCACCGTCGAGCACGTGCAGCAGATGCTCTATGGAAACCGAAACATTGCCGAGGAGCTCACGCGCGCCGACGTGATCGCGATCTGTGACGGTGTGGCCGACTGGAGTCCGTACAGCGACAATCCGGCCGAGGCAGAAGCCGCATGCGGTGTTCTCGAAGCTTGGGACGGCCGCTTCGACAACGAAAGCGTCGGCGCGATGGTTTGGAACGAGTTCTGGCGCCGCGTGGACAACCTTGGCGACCAGCTCTGGGCAGTGCCCTTCGATGCGAGCGACCCGGTAAACACCCCCAATACGCTCAACGACGGCGACCCGGCGGTGGTGGAAGCCGTCAAGAGCGCGTTCGGCGCAGGCATCGACTTCATGGTCAACGGCGGCATTCCGATCGACCGTGAATGGGGTGCGGTGCAGTTCCGTCCCGTTGGTGATCAGAACATCCCCATTCATGGTGGCTCCGGACGCTTCATGTTCAGCGTCATCAGCGCGAACTTCGTCGATCAGGTCGGTTACGCGAACATCCCGACGGGCAACAGCTACATACAGACCGTCACCTGGGACGACACCGAATGCCCGGACGCGTATGCCGTCTTGACCTACTCGCAGTCGACCGACCCGGCTTCCGATCACTACGCCGATTTGACGCAGGTCTATTCGGATGAGGGCTGGAACGACATGCCCTATTGCCCAGGAGACATCGAGGCGACCAAGATCGACGAAATGGTCTTGAGTAACTCGGAAAACTAGTCCTGAGGGCTGGTCGGCTGGCATCCTGAGGCCGATGCGCTTCCCATTTCGAACGATCCTCGTGGTCATCACGTTGGGATGCGCGTCGGCTACCCTCGCCCAACGGCAGGATGCCGGCTCTTCTCCGGAAACGAAGCCCGAAGACGAGCACCCTCGACTGGTGAAGCCCGAGGGCGACCGTGAAGACAATGCGCAGCTCGGGGGAGAGCCGTCTCTGACCGAGGCCAAGCAGGGCCCGGCTGACAAAGTGGAGGCCGAGGAAGACGACTGCGACCTCGCTTGCCTCGAGGCCCAACTCGCCGAAGAGGAAGAGGTGGAGAAGCAGAAGAAGGGCACTCTGCGGATCGCTCGGGAAAAGGGCTCGATCAGCGAGGAGACGGGCGACGACACGGGGGACGCGCTCGCAGCAGAGCCGAGCACGACGACGCTCGCCGAAGCGGAGCCGGACGCGCCCGCCGACCGAAAGCTCCCGATGCGGCTTGGGCCGGTCCGCATCAAGGTGGGCAAGACCGAGGACTGGATCGGGATTGGCTTCGCCGCGCAAATGGAGTTTGAGTACGACCAACAGTTCGCTGGAGCAGGCGTCTCGAGCGCGTCAAATGCGACGCTGGAGTTTCGCCGGATCCGTGCGACCTTGTCGAGCTCCTTCATCGACGGCCGAATCCGAAGCCGCTTTCAAATCAACATGACCCCGAGCGCATTCGAGCTAATCGACATGTGGTTCTCGTTCACGCGCTTCAAGTTCGCAACGTTTCGCTTAGGCCAGTTCAAGATCCCCTACGACCGATATCGCGCTCAGTCTTTCGCGGCCCTTTCGCTCGTCGACTGGGCGCCTACGACGCGGATGTTTGGCTCCGAGCGCCAGGTGGGCGCGGAGATGCTGGCAAGCGGGGGCTTTCTCGGGCTGGAGTACGCGGTTGGTATTTTCAGCGGGGTCAACGCCCGTGCGTCCCACGGCGTCGCAATCAGCGAGGTCTACGGCAACACGCCGAGTAACCCCTCGGACTTCGGCAATGGAGAGGTGGTGAGCTCGTTCCACCCCGAGCTCGTGGGCCGTATTGCAAAGAACTTCGGACAGATCAACACGGACACCAACAGTGACGTGACCGGCTCCAAGGAGCTTCGCCACAGCGTGGGCACGGGCATCGCATGGGATGCGCGTCCCGTGGCGACGCAGGACCTCGGGCTGCGACTGTCCGCCGAGTGGCTTGGAAAGATCAGCCACCTGCACATGAACTTCATCAGCTACCTGGCCTGGTACAAGCCCTGGCAAGGGGGAAAAATCCTCTTCGGGCCGATTGGTTTCATGGCGGAGACCGGCTATCGATTTTCACTCACCTGGGAGCTGGCGCTTCGGTACAGCATGACCTACCTGACGCCTTGGCTGCGAAGCGACAGCAGGAGCTACGGTGCGTTTCAGATCGCCAATGCCACCGACCCGGCCGCCGCGCTCCAACAGTATTCGGAGAACGGTGGGCAAACCACGAACAACGAGCTGTCGATCGCGGGCACCTCGCACATCATCGGAAACAGCCTCAAGGTCGTTACCGAAGCCGCCTGGGTCGCCCAGCGATGGGAGGCAGGCCGGCGGAACGGCTTCCTGTTCGACGTGCAGCTTCAGCTGTTGTTCTGATCGCGGGCCAGGCTAGTGGTTGTGGCCGCCGGGGCCGTGCGGATGCCCGTGCTCGAGCTCTTCGTCGGACGCATCGCGGAGCGACTCTACGGTCACTTCGAAGTGCAGTATTTCGCCGGCTAGCGGATGGTTCGGGTCCACCGTGATGGTGTCCTCGGTGATGCCGGTGATGAAGAACGGAATCTGCCGGCCTTGATCGTCGTGCGCGACGACCTGCATGCCGGCTGCAAGCTCGGCGTCGGCAGGAAAGAGGTTTCGGGGAACCTCCTGGGCTTCGCCGATTCGCGGACCGTATCCCTTTTCGGGAGACACCGTGGCTGTGATCGACGCTCCCTCGGCCACGCCCTCGAGCTGCTCCTCGAGCCCGGGAACGATGTTCCGAGCGCCGTGCAGATAGAGGAGCGGACTTCCATCGCTCGACTGGTCGATGACCTCACCGGCGTCATCGCGCAAGGTGTAGGAGAGCGTAACGACTTTGTTTGCTGTGATTTTGCTGCTCATGGAGTTCGCGCGAACATGTCATATTTCCCAGACGGCGCTAGCCCTCCGGAAATCGAGGAAAAATTGGTGCGTATTCCGACGCGCGCGGATTGGTATGCGACGTCGACTATGGCAGGATCGCCACGATGTCGTCCAACGAACAGAGGGAAGACGACGGCGCATTCGACCGTCGCGTCACGCAGTCCGCGGTTCGCCTCAGCCTTCTCGCGCTGCTGGTGTTCTGGTGCTTGAAGATACTGGCGCCGTTCCTAAATCCGATCATCGGCGGCATCGTGATCGCGATCGCCGTGAAGACGCCCTACGCGAAGCTCAGCGGAGCGCTGGGCGGGCGCGGAAAGCTCGCGGCGGTGCTGCTGGTCGTCGTCGCACTTCTCCTGTTGATCGTGCCAACCCTTGCCCTCGGGGCGAGCCTGGTCGATTCGACCAGAGGTCTCTCGGCCGATTTCGTGCACGAGCAGATCAAAATTCCCCCGCCGCCGGATGGCATTACCGATTGGCCGATTGTCGGCGAACAACTGCACGCACTCTGGCTCGGGGCGTCTCAGAATTTGGAGACCGCTTTGGTGAAGCTCGCCCCGTACATGAAGGACCTGGGCCTATGGCTGGTCTCGAGTGTGGGCGACCTCGGTATCGGTCTCGCGATGTTCATCGTCGCGATCGTCATCGCCGGCGCGATCCTCCCCAATGCGGAGCGGGCGGCAAAGCTGGCCGAGAAAACCGCATCTATCATCGCCGGGCCGCGCGGCCCCAAGCTCGCCGAGTTGGCAGCGTCGAGCGTGCAGAGCGTCACGCGGGGCGTTCTCGGGGTAGCCGCAATTCAATCCCTGCTCGCAGGCCTGGGGATGCTGGTCGTCGGCGTGCCAGCCGCCGGCCTGTGGAGCCTGCTCATCTTGATTCTTGCCGTGATGCAGCTCCCTTCGACCTTGATCTTGATTCCTGTCATCATCTACGTCTTCTACACGAGCTCGACCGTGGTCGCGGTCCTGTTCGCGATCTGGGCAATCGTGGTTGGGCTCAGCGATAATGTTTTGAAGCCCCTGCTGATGGGACGCGGATCGTCCGTACCCATGTTGGTGCTCTTCATGGGGTCGCTCGGCGGCTTCATGGCCGGCGGCATTCTCGGCCTATTCGTCGGCGCCGTGATCTTGTCCCTCGGCTACACGGTCTTCATGGCCTGGGTCGACGAGTCCGTTGAGGAAGAGGAAGACGTCGCAACGGCGTCCACCGAGGTCCGATAGCGTCAGCGAAGAATTCGCACCCGAATCGTTGCCGGAATGGCCTCGAGCTCGCTCAGGAGCGAAACGGCGTCCTCGAGCTCGATATCCATCACGACGTAGCCGACGTCCGCGCGCGTTTCGAGATACTGTGCAGCTACGTTCACCCGGTGCGCCGAGAATACGCGGTTGATCTGCTCCATCACTCCGGGCTCGTTTCTGTGGATGTGCAGGATGCGTCGGCGCCCTTCGTGATCGGGAATGGTCACCTCCGGAAAGTTGACGGCCGAAACGCTGGAGCCGTTGGCGTGGTATTTGACGAGCTTGGTGGCCACCTCGCGTGCAATGTTGAGCTGAGCTTCTTCGGTGGCGCCGCCGATGTGTGGCGTGAGAATCACATTGTCGAACTCGCGAAGCGGCGACTCGAAAATCTCTTGGTTCGACTTGGGCTCGACGGGGAAGACGTCGATTGCGGCGCCGCCGACGTGTCCGGATGCGAGGGCTTCGGCGAGCGCCCCGATATCGACGACCGTGCCGCGCGCAGCGTTGATCAAGAGCGAGCCCGGACGCATTCTGTGGAGGGCGGCTGCGTCGATCATGTTGCGCGTGGCCGGCGTCTCGGGGACGTGGAGGCTAACGACGTCGGCCTCGGCGAAGAGCTCTTCGAGGGTCGTGACGGGTGCCGCGTTGCCGAGCGGAAGCTTGTGCTCGATGTCGTAGTAGAGGACGCGCATCCCGAGGCCCTCGGCGAGGATGCCAAGCTGGCTCCCGATCCGGCCGTAGCCAACGATGCCCAGGCATTTCCCTCGAACCTCGTACGCGTTGCGAGCCGTCTTCGCCCATTCCCCACGGCGTGCACGGGCGGACTTCTCGGGAATCCCGCGCATCAGCAAGATGATGTCGGCGATGGCAAGCTCCGCAACGCTTCGCGTGTTCGAAAAGGGCGCATTGAACACGGGGATGCCCTCTCGACGAGCCGAATCGAGATCGACCTGATTGGTACCGATGCAGAAGCAACCAATGGCTTTGAGTCGCTTCGCGGCGGCGATTGCAGATTTGTCGAGCTGAGTGCGCGAGCGAATGCCGATCAGATCGACATCGGCAATTGCGGTCGCCAGGTCCGCGCCGGTCAACGAATGCGTCAGGCGCTGAACGTTCGGGTATCCGGACGCAGCAAAGCTGTCTACCGCAGCCTCGTGGATGCCCTCGAGAAGGAGAACGCGAATGTCGTTGCCTGCCACCGCGGGAGTCTGAGTCCTACCTAGAGCTGCCGCAAGAAGCGAGCGTAGGCTTCGGCAACCTCGGCGGGGGCCTCGACCTGCGGGTAGTGTCCGATGGCGGGCAGCTCGACGGTGAAGTGGTCGACGCTGACGATCTCCCGGTATCTCGCGACCATATGCTTCCCCGAAACGGGATCGATCGACCCGTTGATGAGGCCGATCGGAACGGTGCTCTGTTTCAACGCGCCCACCCAACGCGAACGGTGCTGTTTTCGATCGCTCATGTACGTGATGAGATTGTGAAAGACGTGCTTCCCGCCCTTGTAGTTGATGAGCTTCCAGAATCCCTCGAGCTCCGCTTTGCTGGGCTTGGTATCCGGGCCAAAGACGGCGCTGAACGATTTGTCGAAGGTACGCTTGGTGGAGAGCGCGTTGATGAGGGGGCCAAGCGGGCTCAGGAGCAGTTTCTGAATCAAGCGCGCCTGGTGGGTTTCGGGAAAGAGCCCGCCGTTTAGAAAGCAAGCCGACTGCCAGCTGCCCGCGCCCGTTCCTTCGTTTTGGCGTGCCAAGAGCTCTTGCGCGACCGTATCCCCGTAGTCGTGGGCCAGCACGTGAAGCCGTGCGATCTTACGGTCGCCCAGCAACGCCTCGCAGAGGTCGGCTTGCTCCATGATGCTGTATCGATGAGCGCGGGGTTTGTCGCTGAACCCAAAGCCCAACATGTCGAGCGCGACCAAGCGATGCGACTCGTTGAGCGCAGACCAAATCGGTGCCCAATCCCAGGATGAGGTCGGAAACCCATGAATGAGGAAAATCACCGGCCTATCGAGCTCGCCCGAATCCACGCAGAAGATCTCGCGGCCAAGCAGCCTGGAAACATGACCCCGCTCGCGCCACTGCTCGACTGAAAAGCTCATCGCGCCTCCGAGACTAACCGAAATCGGCGGAGCGAGCCGGCTGTAGCGTCCTCGGCCGAAGGCCGGTATGAATTACTGGTAGAGGAAGGGCTGAGTGGCGAATCTAGATGATCTGACAGGCGTGCTCGTCCGACCCTTGCAACTGCTGCGTTCACGTCCCCACAACACCTTGGATCGCCTCTCGATCTACGAGGGAGCGTCGCGGGACGAGCTCTACCCGGAGCCTCGGGGAATTCCGCGCGTCCGCACGCGGCGACGTTGGTCGCTGCCGGGTTTCGAGAACGAGGACCTGACCTTCGCGTCCCAGCACGAGCCGATGGACCCTCTCTTCAATGCGCACTATCACGCGCGAAGCCGGCGCATCCAAACGGTCTACGCGAGGCGCATTCGCCCCAAGGGGACCGAAGGCCGTCCGCGACTCCTCTACATCCACGGCTACATGCAGCCGGAAACCGTGGTCGAGGAGCATGGTCTGTTGGGAGTGATCGCGCGAACGCTCAACGTCGAAATCGTTCACCTTCAGCCGCCGTACCATGGTCGTCGCAAACCGCGTCGCTCCCCCTACGACGGAGAGCGGTTCTGGACGGCTGACGTCGTGCGGAGCTTCGAGGCGATGCGCCAAACCGTTCTCGACGCGCGAACGCTTCTTTCGTTCATGCTCGAGGAGTCGCCCAGCCCCGTCGGGGTGGCCGGTCTCTCGCTCGGGGGTGCGTTCACGGCCACCCTCGCCTGTCTCGAGCCCCGCTTCGCCTTCGCCGCGCCGCTCATCGCGCACATGCACATGGGCGCGCTGCTCCGAGATGCCCCCGTGCTTGGCGCGATGCGGAGAGATCTTGCCCGATTCGGCTGGACCCCTTCCGACTTCGGAGATTTTTTCGAGAGGATCGGCTGGAACGAGCTCGAGCCGGTCATCGACGCCGAACGCATTCTGCTCCTCGCGGCGGAGCACGACCGCTTCTTCGACGCCGAAGTCATGCGCGCGATGCGGAAGCGCTGGGGCGATCCCGAAATTCACTGGTATCCCACGGGCCACATGGGGTTCATCCCCCACATGCCTAGCGCGATCGGCCACCTGCGCCGATTCGTCCAAAGGCTCGATCTGCCCTAGCCGGCTCGAACGGCTACGACGGCCCGGACGACTCTTCGGCCACCGGAGTCGGTGGCTCGGTCTTCGGCGCCGTGGGCTCTTCCCTCAGCCGCAAGACGCGCTCGAAGTCACCTGTCGTGAGTCGATAGATTTCGCCGGCGTACTGCAAATACCCAAAGCCATAGAGCAGCGATTGGCGGCCCAGCGCCCCCACGAGCTCGACTCGATGCGTGGGAATGAACTTCATCGGGTCCAAGGCGAGCTGCTGCAGCGCATCGACGACCTGTTGAATCTCGGCGGGGTCGTCGAGCTCGAGCTGCTTGGTCTCGCCCATCCCGCCCCCCGATGGAAGCGGGTACCGTTGGAATACGGTCACGCTTTCCAACCCCCCGAGGGGGGCCATTGAAATCGACGTCGGCTTCTGAATCTCGATGAGCGCCGTCCCCCGCTGAATCGCCATCGAGCTCGTCTTCGGAACCACTCCGGGCGAGCACTTGAACGCCGTTCCGGCGACCGTCACGTTGGAGCCGGTCCCGTAACCATGCGCCAAAGCGGGCTCTGTGTCTTTCTCGTCGGGCTGACGGCCGTCTCCCTGCGCGACTTCCTCCGTGCGCACCAACAAATGGGTCGCGCCCTTCTGGGCCGCCTGATTGCGAGCGTTGTTCTCGGCGGATTCCTCGTTGATGGACGGCTTGGAATACGCGCCCGTGAGTCCACCCCCTCGACCGACCACCTCGCCGAGGTTCTCGCAGCCTAAGGGCTCATCGTAAAGCAGCACGACTTCGGCTCCTCGGCCGCTGAGCAGGTCCGCCTTGCAGCCGATGAGCGAAAAACCAAGAGCGAAGACGACTGCGAACGCGCACATGGGGGCGCAACACGTGATTTCAGACTTCATCGAAGAGACTCCTTGGGAAACCCTGCCTAGCTCGCGCGCGAAGTCAACCCCCGCGCGCGCTCGTCTCGCTCGAAGACGCTCGCTTTCCAAAGTGCGCCAAGGTATTGTGCTCCGCCGGAGTACTTCATCATGTCGGCAACTTTGGAAATGCGGCGCCGCTCGCTCGAAGATCCCGAAGGGTTTTGGGCCGAGCAGGCAGAAGGAATTGACTGGATTCGGCGCTGGGACACGGTCCTCGATAGCTCGAACCCCCCGTTCTACCATTGGTTCACCGGAGCGCAGCTCAACACCTGCTACAACGCTCTAGACCGGCACGTCGAAACGCGCGGGAACCAAGCTGCGCTCATCTACGACAGCGCGGTCACGCGCCAACGGAGAACGTACACCTATCGGCAGCTTCGTAACGAAGTCGCCCTCTTCGCCGGGGCTCTGGCAGCGCAGGACGTCGTCAAGGGCGACCGTGTCTTGCTCTACATGCCGATGATCCCAGAGGCGGTCATCGCGATGTTGGCCTGCGCCCGGCTCGGCGCCATACACTCCGTCGTCTTCGGCGGCTTCGCTCCGCAAGAGCTCGCGACGCGTATCGACGATGCCGAACCCAGGGTCATCGTTTCCGCGTCCTGTGGCATCGAGGGCGTGCGTGTCATCGAGTACAAGCCCCTGCTCGACGAGGCGATCGAGCTGTCGAAGCACAAGCCCGAAACATGCATCATCCGGCAACGCGAAAGCTGCGAGTGCGAGCTGACCGATGGCCGCGACATCTCTTGGCAAGACGCGGTAGCGGCCGCCAAGCCCCACGGCTGTGTACCTGTGGCTGCGACCGATCCGCTGTACATCCTATACACCTCGGGAACCACGGGCATCCCCAAAGGCGTGGTTCGCGACAACGGAGGTCACGCGGTCGCGCTTCAGTGGTCCATGCGAAACGTGTACGGTGTCCAGCCCGGCGAAGTGTACTGGGCGGCCTCCGACGTCGGTTGGGTCGTGGGTCACTCCTATATCGTTTACGGACCGCTTCTAAACGGAAACACCACGATCCTCTACGAGGGGAAGCCGGTCGGCACGCCGGATGCCGGTGCGTTCTGGCGAGTCATCGAGGACCATGGGGTGAGCTGCCTCTTCACTGCGCCGACCGCGTTTCGTGCAATCAAGAAGGAAGACCCGACGGGCGAGTTTCTCGGTGACTACGACACCGGCACGTTGCGCTCTTTGTTCTTGGCCGGCGAGCGATCCGACCCCGATACCTTGCAATGGGCCGAAGCCAAGCTTGGCGTTCCGGTCATCGATCACTGGTGGCAAACCGAAACCGGCTGGGCGATCTGCGCGAATTGCCTCGGAATCGAGCAACTCCCGATCAAGCACGGTTCACCGACGGTCGCCGTGCCGGGCTGGGACGTGCAGGTCGTCGACGAGGGCTGCCATCCGCTCCCTGCCGATAAGTCTGGCGCCTTGGTGGTCAAGCTCCCCCTGCCCCCCGGCGCGCTGCCGACGCTTTGGAACGACGCAGACCGCTTCGTCAGCTCGTACATGAAGGAGTTTCCCGGCTACTACAAGACCGCGGATGCCGGTTACATCGATTCGGACGGCTATGTATACGTCATGTCGCGGACCGACGACATCATCAACGTCGCTGGACACCGGCTCTCGACCGGAGGCATGGAAGAAGTGATTGCCGCGCACACAGACGTCGCCGAATGCGCGGTCATCGGCGTCGCGGACCAGCTCAAAGGCGAGATCCCACTCGGCTTTTTGGTCCTCAACGCGGGAGTCGATCGGCCGCAGCATGACATCGTCTCGGAAGTCATCCAAATGGTCCGCGACGAGATTGGACCCGTTGCGGCATTCAAGACCGCGATCGTCGTCCAACGCCTTCCGAAGACTCGCTCCGGGAAGATTCTGCGCGGCACCATGAAGAAGATCGCGGATCGAACCAAGTGGAAGATGCCAGCGACGATCGACGATCCCGTCATCCTCGACGAGGTCACCGAACGCCTGCAGGCGATCGGGTACGCGTAAATGAACCGAGAGCAAGAGCGAGCGCTGCTCCTGTTCGCCGTCGCGATCGTGCTCATTGCGACCCCTGTTCGCGCAGTGTGGCTTCAAACCTGGTGGTCTCCCTTTGCATTTTGGCTGGGGATGATTGCGGTCGTGGCGCTGATTCATCGCACCGACCATGCATCTTAATCACTTCATTCTATTTTTCCTGGCCGTCGCACTGCTGGGATTTTACATCTTGGGCTCGGAGGTCGTTGAACGTTCGGGGCGCTGGGGCCGCCTGGGCCGCAACCGCTTCAGCTACACGCTCGCTCTCGGCGTCTATGCAACCACGTGGACCCTGTTCGGCAGCGTTGGATTCGCAGCGACCGAGGGCTACGGTTTCCTCGCGATCTACTTCGGGGTCACTCTGTCCTGTGTCGCGATCCCGTTTCTCTGGGCCCCCGTCGCGGAGCTCGTCGACCGGTATCGACTGGGAAGCATCGCCGACCTTTTCGCCTTCCGATACCAAAGCCGCACCCTGGGCGCGGCGGTCTCGCTTTTCATGGTCGCCGGTCTGCTGCCTTACATCGCGCTGCAGCTCCGCGCTGTCGCGGACGGCGCGGCTATCCTGGTTGGCGAAGCCCCGAGCGAAGAGCTCGGCTCCGTCTATGCGCTCTTGCTGAGCGCATTCGCCGTGACGCTCGGCGTGCGCTACGCGGACGGACGCGCGCATCGGCCCGGGCTGATCGCCACGCTCGCGTTCGAGAGCCTGTTCAAGCTCATCGCCTTGCTGGTGGTCGGTGTCGCCGCGTTGTTTGCCGTTTTTGGCGGCTTACGCGACCTCGATGCGCATCTCAGGTCGCGACCCGAGCTCGTCGAGAACATGGTGGACCCAGTCATGGGCGATTCCTGGATCGCTCTGGTCTTCGTCACGTTTTGCGCGGCGTTTCTGCTTCCCCGCCAGTTCTTCGTGGCTTTCGTTCAGCGACCGGGACCTCGCAGCCTCAAGACCGCACGCTGGGCGCTGCCACTGTACCTATTCGCGATCAATCTTCCGGTCCCGATCCTCTACTGGGCCGGCCGCGACCTCGCGGCACCAAGCGTTCGGCCCGACGTCTACGTTCTCGTCGCCGTGCAAAGCTCGCCAACACTCCAAACACTCGCGTTTCTTGGCGCCGTCTCAGCAGCAAGCGCCATGATTTTGGTATCGTCGATCGCGCTGAGCGGCATGGTGGCGAACTACCTCGTGCCGCGCTTCGGGCCGAGCCCGGAGTCGCTGCTGACCCGCTGGGCGGTCTTTCGCCGATCGACGATCATCGGCGTCGTCGTTGCAGGCTTGCTCATCCATTTCACTCTCCCCCGGACGCGTTCGCTCGTCGATCTCGGTCTCGCCTCGTTCGTCGCGGTTACTCATTTGCTGCCGGGCTTGCTCGGTGCGCTCTTCTGGCGGCGCGCCACGCGGGCTGGCGTACTCGCAGGCTTAGCCGTGGGCGCGAGCGCCTGGGCACTTCTGACCGCGTCACCATTGTTCGGCATCGAGTTGGACGTCTCTGGCCTCTATGCGCTTTTCGGTTTTACCGACCCGGCTGCGCGTGGGCCGGCCATCTGGCTGAGCTTCACGGCGCATGCGTTCGTCTTCATGGGCGTCTCCCTGCTCACGACGCGCTCGCCCGAGGAGCGAAACGCGGCGGAGGCCTGCCGAGAACCGCGCGTGACCCGTCTTCTCCAGGTGCCCGACTCCGCCGAGGTGCTGCAAGAACGCTTGACGTCGTACGTGGGAAAACGAACCGCAATCGAGGAGATCGACCAGGCCGCGGCCGCAGCCAAGGTGGACTGGCCGCCGCGGGACCGACCGGAGCTGCTTCGACTGATCACCGAGCTCGAGGGAAGGCTGAGCGAGCGAATCGGTCCACTCGCCGCCCGCACCTACGTCCAGGGGGGCCGGCCGGTTCGCGCGGACGCGCTCGCAGAACGACTGCGCGCTTTTCGCGAGCTCGATTCGCGCTACGCCGCGGGGTCGCAGCGCAGCTCTCCAGCGCAGGCGGCTCGCCGCTACCTCTCGCAGCTGATGTCGGAGCTGCCCATGGGCGTCTGCACGGTGGATGACCACGCCGACGTCGTGATCTGGAACGCCCAGCTCGAACGCATGTCAGGCTTGGACGAAGACGACATTTGCGGCCATCCGATGCACGACATACCGGACCCATGGTGGCCGCTGTTCGACGAGCTCGCACATCAGCCGACCGGCTCGATCGTCGAGCGTGAGTACGACTTCGGCGACGGAAAGATCGAGCTCCGTGCCCAGACAGCGACGATTCCGGGAGAGTCCGAGGAGGGCCGAGTGTTCGTCGTCGAGGACGTGACGGCGCTCCGACAGCTCGAGCGGCACGTGGCGCACAAAGATCGGCTGTCTTCGATTGGCACCTTGGCATCGGGGGTGGCTCACGAAGTGGGCAACCCGCTGACCGGAATCCTGATGGTCGCGAAGAATCTTGCAACCGATCCGGGCGCACCGGACGCAGCGGAGCGGCTAGGCATCATCGTGGACGAGGCGCAGCGCATCCACGGGATCGTTCAGAGCCTGCTCACTTTCAGCCGGCGGGACGAAGCTCCTATCGAGCTACAGGCGATTCCGGTAGCCGGAGTCGTCCGCAGCGCCGCGGAGCTCGCAAAGCTCGAGACCAAGGGCTGCCGAATCGACCTCGACCTCTCAGTCGATGCGCCCGCGATGGCAAGCCCCGATGGGTTAACTCAGGTCCTCGTCAACCTCCTCAACAACGCGAGGCAAGCCTGCTCCTCTGGCGCGACGGTCTACGTCCGAACGCGCGTCGACAACGGCTCGGTCCTGATCGAGGTCGACGACGAGGGCCCAGGCATCCCCGAAGAGCTTTCTGCCCGCGTATTTGAGCCCTTTTTCACGACAAAAGCGGACGGCCTCGGCACCGGGCTCGGTCTTTCGGTGTCTCGACAAATCGTAGAGCGCTTCGGTGGCTCCATTCACTTCGAACCGCGGCGCTCTGGCGGAAGTCGGTTCACCATCACCCTCCAAGCCTATGAAAACTAAGGGATTGAAGGACGCTACCGTCCTTTGATACTACTCAGCGGTGGCGAGGATCCTTTTGGTAGAGGATGAGCGGGTCATCCGCGCGGAGATCGAGCGCATCCTAAAACGCGATGGGCACGAGCTCGTTGCCGTCGCGAGTGTCGCCGCAGCCGAACAAGAGCGCCCGGAGTGCTTCGATTTGGTCATCACCGACGTGAGACTCGCCGGCGAAACAGGAGACGTCTTGCTCGAGCGCGTCGGTCAGACCCCCGTCATCATGATGACGGCCTACGGCTCGGTAAGCGCGGCGGTGGACGCGATGAAGCGGGGGGCGGCCGACTACCTCTCGAAGCCCTTCGAACCGAGAGAGCTCAGCGCCGCGGTCGAGCGGGTGCTTCGACATCGGACCGCGATCTCCTCGAGCGACGAGAGCGCCCCCGGAGAACCGTATGACATCGTCGCAACCGAGGCGAGCCCGATGCAAGAAACCCTACGCTGGGCTCGCAAGGTCGCCCCGACCGAAGCCTCGGTGCTGATCCTCGGCGAGTCGGGCACGGGCAAGGAGCTGATCGCGCGGGCGGTGCACAACCAGAGCGCTCGAACGGGTGCGTTCGTCCCGGTGAACTGCGCATCGATTCCGGAAACGCTGCTCGAGTCGGAGCTGTTCGGACACGAGAAGGGAGCCTTCACCGGTGCGATGAGCCGGCAGGAAGGCCTCGTTCATGCTGCCGATGGCGGAACGCTTTTCCTCGACGAGATCGGCGAGCTCTCCCAGGCTGCGCAAGCGCGTCTGCTCCGGATTCTTCAGCAGCACGAGGTTCGGCGCGTGGGCGCTCGAAGGGCTGAATCGGTCGACATCCGGCTCGTCGCGGCGACTCATCGAAACCTTCCAATGCTCGTCGAACAGGGCGATTTTCGGGCCGATCTGTATTTCCGGCTCAAGGTCGTGGAGATCGCGATCCCACCGCTTCGCCAGCGCAGGGACGACATCCCTGCGCTTGCTGACGTGTTTCTCGCGCGGGCCACGGCCAGGCTTGGACGCCAGCCGGCCGAGCTCGACCGTCACGCGGTGGCCGCGATGCGCGCTTACAAATGGCCGGGGAACGTTCGGGAGCTTCAGCACGCCATCGAGCGTGCGGTGATTCTTCACGAGTTCGGGCCGATCACGGCAGAGCTGTTGGGGCTGCCGACGTCGCGCCCCTGCGAACCCATCGAGGGCCAGATCAACGTCGACGACGCATCGCTCGAAGGCTATCTGAAAAGATTCGTCCTGTCGCATCAGGGCGAGCTGAGTGAAACCGAGCTGGCGAAACGCCTTGGCATTAGCCGAAAGACGCTCTGGGAACGCAGACAGCGGATGGGCATCCCTCGGCGCGAGTCGCGTCCACCCGAACAGTGAACATCCGCTTCCAAAGCGTTTCGATCCGTAGCGCGCCGCTACGATTCGTAACGCTTGCTGCGCCGCGTTAGACGAAGATCCGGTGTGGTTTCGCGATCGTCTTGCTTGGTACGAGTATTGCGTACGAATCGGTACACCTAGGTGTAAGGTTTACCGATGTCACTTTCACAACCTCCCCTCAAATACAGAAGACGCATCACCGACCTGGACGAGTACCAGAGCCTTTACGCGGACAGCATCGCCGACCCAGCAGATTACTGGAAACGGCAAAGCGAGGAGCTGCACTGGTTCTACCCATCGCACAGCGTGTTCGAAGAACACGGGCCGGGCGAGTTCGTGTGGTTTGGCGGCGGGCGGCTCAATGCCGCCGTCAACTGCGTTGATCGTCACGTCGCCGAGAACCCCGATAAGACCGCGATCATCTTCGTCGCGGATGAGCCGGGGGAATATCAGCACATCTCGTTTGGCGACCTGAAAACCTATGTCGGTCGAGTGGCCAACGTTTTGAAATCATTGGGTGTCCGAAAGGGCGACCGGGTCTGTATTTACCTTCCGATGATTCCCGAGCTGGCCTACACGATGCTCGCGTGCGCGCGCATCGGCGCGGTTCACTCGATCGTATTCGGCGGGTTCAGCGCCGACGCGCTGCGGGACCGCATCATCGATGCGGACGCCAAGGTGGTGGTCACCGCGAACGAGGGCCTGCGCGGCGGCAAGCGAATCCCGTTGAAAAAGATCACCGACGATGCTGTCGAAGGCCTTGCGATCGTGAAGAACGTCTTGGTCGTCAAGCGCACCGACACCGAAGTGCCGATGGAGCACGGTCGCGACATCTGGATGCACGAGGCAATGGCCGAGCAGCGCATCACTTGCCCCAGCGAGTGGATGGCGTCGGAAGACCCCCTCTTCATTCTCTACACGTCCGGCTCGACCGGAAAGCCGAAAGGGCTAGTTCACACGACCGGTGGATACCTCACCTACGCAGCGTCGACGTTCAAGTACGTCTTCGACATTCGGCCCAACGACGTGCATTTCTGCGCCGCAGATATCGGTTGGATCACAGGCCACAGCTACATCATTTACGGACCGCTCTCGAACGGCGTCACCACCGTGATGTTCGAATCGGTCCCTACCTATCCCAACGCGAGCAGGTACTGGAACGTCATCGACGACATCGGCGCGACGA
>SHLP01000188.1 GCA_004283055.1 Deltaproteobacteria bacterium | reverse complement strand
ACCGCTTCCTTGCGAAGGTTGAGCTGAGCCGCCTCGCTCGAGGTGTCCGCGAGGTAAACCACCTCTTGCTCTTCGACGCCGGCGTCCTTCTCGCTGATCGGGTCGAGGATGAAGTTGATCCGGCTGAACTTGCCGCGGGTGACGGCGATGTCGTCCCAGCGCGCGCCGTGGTAGAGGTCGTAGTACGAGCGAAGGGTGTACTTCCCGGGCGGCAGGTAGAGCCGATAGCGGCCGCGTTCGTCGGTGATGGTGCTTCGGAGCTTGCCGTCCCCTTTGCCTTTGGCGAGGACCGGCGCATCGGGCAGGACCTTCTTTGGCTTGCGGGAGACGACCTGCCCCTGCACGCCCGTTTCCCTGTCGGCGCCCGGCTCGAGCTCGTTCGGATCTTGAACCTGGACGGCCTTGGAAACCACCGGCGTCGGGGTGTCTTCGATCTCCTTGCCCTCGGCGTCGGTGACCTGGTCCTGCTCCGTGTCAGGGCTGGCGCCGTACTCGATGACGACCTCGTCGACGTCGCCGATCGCGTCTTCTTCCTCTTCCTCCTCAGCGGCGCCGACGTCCGGCGTGATCCATTCCTTGCCGTCAACGTCCTTCTCGATGATCTCCTTGGGCGGTGCCTTTTCAGGCTCCTGTGCGCCCACTCCGATCGGAGCCCATGCAGTCACCCCCACTAGAAGGGCCAACCAGAGCCCTTCTCGACGCACGCCTGTCATAACCATCCTTGTTGACTAACGGGTTGAGACTCGTCTCTCGGATCACCTATTGGTCGTACACGCCTTCGGTCAGCACCGCGATGTGGGCCGCGCCCCCGACGCGTGCCAAGTCGAGCGCTCTCACCGCGCGCGAGTACGGTGCATTGTCTGCCGCGTCGAAAAAGACTTTCCGCTCGCCTCGCGCGATCAAGACGCGCTTGAGCTTCGGGGCGAACTCGGCGTCCGGCACGACCTCGCGGTTGATCTGGAACTCCCCCTGCGGGTTGACGCTGATCACGAGCGGCTGCTTCAGATCAGGGTCAGGCGGCGTAACCTCTTGGTTTGGATCGGGCTTGTCCGGCACGTGCACCCAGAAGTGCGCGGGCATGAGCGGCATGATCACCATGAAAATGATCAAGAGCACCAAGACCACGTCCACCAAGGGCGTGACGTTCATCTCGGGACGCGCCTTGCTCTTTTTTCCGGCCTCTGGGGCCCCAACGTTCATACCCATGCGTGATTCTCCTCGAGCTGCATCGAATGCCTGCTCATCAGGACTCGCCCCCGCCTCGAATGCTCTTCGCGAAGGCTTCCGCATCGTCGAGAGCCGTCTTCGTGGCTCTGAGCGCGACCCCGGGGAACCCCACATCCTGCACGATGGCCATGACACCGCGCACCTTGTCGTAGGTCAGCCGGTGGTCGCCCACGAGCACGAGCCTCTTCGTGGGGTCCTCGGCGTTGGCGCCCCGGAGGTGATTGCCGAGATCGTTGCGCTCGACCAGATAGTCGTCGAAAAAAAGCCGTCCATCGACGTCGATCGAGAGCACGTAAGGCTCGGGCTCGCCCTCCCGCTCCTCGTCGGGGTTCTGAATCTTCACGAGCTCGAGGTTCAGATCGCTCACGGCAGCCGGCAGGATCACCATGAAGATGATCAGGAGCACCAAGACGACGTCCACCAGCGGGGTGACGTTCATCTCCGGCGCGACTTTGCCCTTTTTCTGTCGTGAAAGACCCATGGTCTCAGTTCCTTCCTCTGAAGTACCCGATCACTCGGCCGGCATCGCTGCGATTTGCTCGGCCGACGGCGGCTCGACATCGCCGGTCACGCCGCCACCGATGGCGCCCGCTTCCAGCTGGTCGACGAGCTCGCTGCCCGCATTGGCAAGGCCCGCTTCGTATTTCTGAATCTTCCCGCTCAGCCAGTTGAAGAGCATGACGGAAGGAATCGCGACCATGAGCCCGTAACCGGTGACGTAAAGCGCCTCACCGATGAGCGGACCGATCGTGCTGAGGCCGCCGCCACCATCCTGGCCGATGACCTTGAAGGCGCCGAGAATACCAAACACGGTTCCGAGCAGCCCGACGAACGGCGCGGTCGAACCCGTCGTCGCCAGGACGGCCAGCCCCTTGTTGAGGCTCATGCTCAGGTTCTCACCGGTCCGCTCGAGGTTGCGCTTGGTGAACTCCGCGGCGCGGTCCCGGCCCATACCAAGTGCCAGGTTCTCTTCGAAGGTCTTGATGCCTTCGTAGATGAACCGGGCGAGATGGCTTCGCTTCGCCGCGCCCTCGGCGATCCCCATCGCAGCGATCGCGTCTCCACGCTCCATCGGCTCGGAGACCTCTTGGGCGAACGTCTTCGAACGGCGCTTCGACATGAAGAGCATCAGAAGTCGGTCGACGGTGACGGTGATGCCCCAGAGCCCTTGAATCGTCAGCACGACGATCGCGGACTTCACGATGGGATTCATCTTGTGCCACATCTCGAAAATATCTAGTTCCATGGCTGTTCCTCTCAATCTCGCTCAAATGTTGGACGGCTTGAACGTGAACTGTCTGCGGTACGGATACGGAACCGCCGTACCATCGGGTAAACGCGCAGGCTCGAAGCGTTGCGCCAAAGCACATTTTAAAATCGACTCGTCGGGAATCAGTGGATGGGACTTCTCCATCTCGGCCTTGATCGGAACGCCGTCGGGCATGATCAGCAGCCGAACGCGCACGCGAATGGTTTCCGCGCTCGTGCGAACATCGAGCGGTATCTCGGGCGCTCGGCACCCGCCGAGGTACTTCGGACGCTGCACGGTCTCTCTGCGTTGGCGCGGTCCGGTCTTCTTTTTCCCGTCACTACCGCCGCCGCCGATCATTTCGTCGATGTTGATTTCCTCGACCTCCGCCAGGCGCCCGCTGCTTGCTTCCTGCAGCTCTTCGTCCGGGATTTCGGTCGGAGCGCTCAGGCCCCGCTGCTGTCCGGGATCCGGCTTTTCGACCTTCTGGACCTCTTCCTTCTTCGGTTTGGGCTTGGGCTTTGGCTTCGGTTTCTCTTTTTCAACCGGCGTCGGCGCCGCGGCGAACTGAACGGCGATGTCGCGTTCGCGCTTGTCGACGACGACCTTCGCGGTCGCCACCGCGGCGACGACTCCAAGACCGACGAGCACATACACGACGGCGGAGACCGCGAGCGAGACACCCATCCGGCCGCGCCCTTCCTGCCCGGGTTTGTCTCCTTCTTGGAAGTCCTTGAACATCGCTGGTCTTTGCTCTGCGAGCGGCCTGACGGCCCCGCCGATGGACCCTGGGTAGGACGGTCATGTGACACCCCTGTGACACTGGCGTGGCGTCTGGGCGAAGGTCCTGGTGCGCCCTTTCGGGTGACTAAGAAGCAAGCCGGAGCCGGTATCCAACGCCCCGAATTGTTTCGACTAATTCTGAGGCCGCCCCGAGCTTCTCGCGGAGCCGCTTCACGTGGGTGTCGACCGTTCGGGAGGCGACTGCCCGCTCATCGTTCGGGTCACACCAGCGCCATACCCGCTCGAGCAAGACCCTCCGATCGTGGACCTGTCCCGGGCTGCGCGCGAGGTACTCGAGCAGCCGGAACTCCACGCTGGTCAGCGCCAGGGGTTCGCCTCTGAAGGTGACCCTCTCCTGACCGGAGTCGATGACGAAAGGGCCGACCTGGAGGGTCTCGTTTCGGCGGCGTTCGTTCTGGTGCCGACGGAGCACCGCGGCCAGACGCAGGCTGAGCTCCCGGATGCCGATCGGCTTCGCAATGAAGTCGTCCGCCCCGAGCTCGAACGCGATCACGCGGTCGATCTCGCTGTCCTTCGATGACATGAGGATCACCAAGGCATGGCGGCCGAGGGGGCTGCCTTGCAGGGCGCGCAGCAGCGCTGCCGTGCTCAAGTCGGGGGGGCTTTCATCGACGACAATCGCCGACGAACAGCCGCAAGACGCTCTTTTCACCGCGGACTCGCCGCTCATCACTGGCTCGAAAACGACCTTCTCGTCCGCGAGCGCTTCGTCGAGCTCGGCAGCGAGCGAGGACGAGGACGATAGAACACAGACCTCGGAAACCATGGAGACACGAGTGTGCTCAGGCGCGTGACAGCCCGGTGTCCATGCAGTGTCACGCGTGTGAGAATCGGGCAGGGACAGCAAACGTTTCCGTTTTGACGCAGTCGCCGTGCCCGAATCGCAGCACTAACTAAGGAGCGGCGGAAGGGTTTGCGTGCTCGCCACGCCCGCGCGGCCGAGGGTAAGGCGGAAGCGTGTCCACTGGCCCGGATCGCTCTGCGCCTCGATGTGGCCGCCCATGCGCGCGACCAGGTGGCGGACGATCGACAGGCCCAGGCCGGTGCCGCCCATCTCACGAGAGCGGCCGGCATCGACTCTGTAGAAGCGCTCGAAGATCCGCTCGATCTGGTCCGGGGGAATCCCCGGACCGGTGTTTTCGATTTCGAGGGCGACCGAATCAGGCTCGACCTTTGAGCGTATGGAAATTCGTCCACCGTCGGGCGTGTATTTGATCGCGTTGTCGACGAGATTGATGAGGACCTGATCGACGGCCCGGGGGTTTGCAACCACGTCCGGCAGGCCCCCGAGCGATTCATAGTGCACGTCGAGTCCGCGCTGCTCGGCCTGCGCCGCGAGCCCTTGGACGACATCACCCACCGCCGCAGCGAGGTCCACCGGGGCAAGCTCGTATTCTTGCTCGGGGGATTCGGCTCGGCTCAGCGCAACGAGATCGTTGACCAACGCCTGGAGACGCAAGGTATGTCGCAAAATCACATCGACGAATCGCTCGGCCGAATCCGGGTCTTTGATAGCGCCCGCCTTGAGCGTCTCCGCAAAGCCGCGGATAGCCGTCAAAGGGGTCCGAAGCTCGTGGCTCGCGTTGGCGACGAAATCACGGCGAACCCGATCGGCGAGCTTCTGACGGGTTACATCGTGCAACACCCCGACGACGCCGCCGCGCCCCGGGAGCGGCGCCACCACGGCGGTGTAGATCCGCGTTCGGCCCCCAGTTTGCAGGTCCACGTCTGCCGAGACCGCCTCACCGTGCCGCGCCGAGCGCACGGCATCGTGCAAAGCCTCACTGCGGATGACCTCGGAGGGTGATTTCCCGATGGCCTCGGTCTCCGCGATTCGGTCCAAGGCGGTGTTGGTGAGCACCACCGTTCCAAGCGAATCGGTGACGAACACCGCCTCGACCATGGCGTTCAGCATCGTCTTGAGGCGGTTCTCCTGTGCGTGCAGCGAAGCAATTCGATCGGTGAGCTGGTCTGCAAGCCGGTCGAGCGAGCGTCCGATGTCGCCCAGCTCATCGTCGCGCTGGCTGAAGGTACGCACCGAGAGGTCTCCTCGGGCGAGGGCATCAGCGACCTCGGTGAGCTGGCGCGCGGGTGCGACGATGGTCCGCGAAAGCGCCGCGGTCAGGATGACGCCAATGATCAGTGCGAGCGCTCCCGCAACGAGCATCAGCTCGCGCACGCTCGAGCGCATGGCCTCGGCTTGCGCGGTCGAGCGCATGGCCTGGATCACCGTCCCGTCTTTGAGCCGGCGGGCGTACACGTAATGTTCCTCCCGATCGTCGCCGACGGTGCGGCGCTCGAATGTATCGCTACCGAGAGGCGGAGCGGGCGCGAGATACGCGACGCTCTGCTCAAAGGCGTCTGCGTCGAGACGGGTCGACCCGAGGACCCGACCGTTGCGGAAGATCAAAATCCAGGCGGCAAAACGGGCGCCGATTCGCTCGGCCGCGGCGTCGGGGTCCACCTGCAGCGCGAGCTCTGCTTCGGCGCCCAGCGCGGCCTCCTGAAG
>SHLP01000063.1 GCA_004283055.1 Deltaproteobacteria bacterium | reverse complement strand
TCGAGGAAGCTTCGCTCGCTTGGGAGCTCGACGATGTTTTCGTAGCGCTGCATGCCCATGGCCGCGCGCTCGTACCAGGGCTCGGTGCCGATCAAGATGATTTCCTTGACGAGGAACGAGTGGGCGGTGCGGACGATGGAGCCGATGTTGAACGGGTTCTTGGCGCGGTCGATGGCGATGCGAAAGGGATGCCGGATGCGGTCGAGCTCGGTCCGAATCTCGGTGCGGGGCATCTCAAACGAGGGGACGCGGGCCATCTACTTCCACTTGATGGAGCAGCCCATGGAGGGGACGTGCTCGAAGTCCACAGCGCGACCTTCGAGCGCGGCGTCGAGGACGGCGCGGAGGTCGCGTCGGGTGACCGCGTCGGGCTTCTGCCAGTTGTCGTCGATGCGGCCGTTGTAGATGAGCTTGTGGTCGCGGTCGAAAACGAAGATGTCGGGCGTGCAGGCGGCGTCGTAGGCGCGCGCGACGCTCTGGGATTCGTCGTAGAGGTACGGGAAGCTGAAGCCCTTCTCGGCGGCTCGCTTCTTCATGTTGTCGAAGGAATCGGCCGGGTAGTTGTCGGCGTCGTTCGGGTTGATGGCGACGAGCCGCACGCCCTTTTCGCCGTAGTCGGCTTGGATTTCGAGGAGCCGGTCTTCGCTGGCGATGGCGTACGGGCAGTGGTTGCAGGTGAAGACGACGACCAAGAGCTGTGCGTCCTCGAAAGAGTCGAGCGACCAGGTTTTTCCGTCGACGCCGGGCAGCGAAAACGGCGGTGCGGCGGTGCCAACCGCCATCCCTTTGGAGTGCATGAGAGCCATGGCTACCCTGTAGTGCCGGCTGTCGGCCCATGCCAGTAGACCAGGCCGGCGTGGTAGGTTTGTGAGGACGATGGTCGAAGGGGAGCTAGCTCAGGATCCGTTGGTCGGCGCGACGCTGGGCGGGCTCTACCACGTGCAGCGCCTGATTGGGGTCGGCGGCATGGGGCGGGTCTACGAGGCGACGCACACCCATCTCGGAAAGGCCTACGCGGTGAAAGTCCTGCCCGAGGGGCGCGCGGACAAGCCGTCGGCGGTCGAGCGTTTCCTTCGGGAGGCGAAGTCCGCCACCACCATCGACCACGAGCACATCGTTAAAGTGGTCAACTGCGACACGGACGAGGAGCACCGGCTTTTCATCGTGATGGAGCTGCTCGACGGCGAAAACTTGGCCGAGCGGCTCTTGCGGGGCCCCCTACCCGTCGACGAGGCGGTCGACATCGTGCGGCAAACCGGGGAGGCCCTGCAGGCAGCCCACGACGCGGGCATCGTGCACCGGGACCTGAAGCCCGAAAACATCTTCCTCACGCAGAAGCACGGCAAGAGCTTCGTGAAGGTGCTCGACTTCGGGATTTCGAAAATCAAGACCCCGGACCACGGCGACCCGAAGCTGACGGCGACCGACCAAATCATCGGCACGCCGCTCTACATTTCGCCGGAGCTGGCGCGGGGGATGTCGGTGGTCGATCACAGGACCGACGTGTACGCGCTCGGCGTGATTCTGTACGAGATGCTCACCGGCTCGCCGCCGTTCACGGGGCAGAATCACTTTCAGCTCCTGTACAAACACGGAAACGAAGCGCCGGACCCGCCCTCGCAGCGCAGCAAGAAGGCGAACATTCCGCCGCACGTCGAAGCGGCGGTGCTGCGCGCGATGGAAAAAGACCCGGCGGACCGCTTCGAGACGATGGACGCGTTTTGCCACGCGCTGCGCGGGCCCACGGTGCCGCGGCGAGCGCGAACCTTGGGGCTGCCGCTGCTCGGGGCGGCCTTGGCGGCCGGGGCGGCGTTCCTCTTGTGGCCGTCGCCTGCGCCGATGGAAGTCACCGAGCCGCCGGAGCCTGCGCCGGCCGCTGTGACAAAAAAGTCCGAAGTCCCTGCAGAAACTTCGCCCATCGAGCCGGTGGCGCCGCCGGTGAGGCTCGCGCTCGACTCCCGGCCGGCGGGCGCGTTTGTCGCCGTAAACGGCGAGAAACGGGGCCGAACGCCGGTCGAGGTGGAGCTCGCGCCTGGGCTCGAGGCGACGGTACGCTTTTCGCTTCCCGGGTACCGGAGCCAGGAGCGCCGCATCGTCCCCAACGAGGGCGACGCGCTCGTGGTTCGTCTGAAAAAGAAAACCCGCCCCAAGCCCTCCCCGATTAAGACAGACTTTTAACCCGTGCATGCTCGACTCCTGCCCGTGCTCGTCGCCCTCCTCGCGGCGAGCCCCTCTGCCGCGGCGGCCCAGGGCCGCACGGAGAACGCCGAGGCGCGCGTCTACTTCGAAGAAGGGAACCGGCTGTTCGAGCAGGCGAACCGCGCGCGTGCCGCGCAGCGAACGGAGCTTTTGCAGCGCTCGCTCGAAGCCTACGTCGACAGCCTGCGAATCGTGCGCAGTCGCAACGCGCTCTTCAACGCGGCCATCGTGCTCGGGGAGCTGGGGCGCAGCGCCGAAGCGTTCAATTATTTCAGCGAGTATTTGGCGATCGAAGGCCTGAGCGAGGCCGACCGGGAGAACGCCGCCGCGCGCCGCGACGCGCTACGCAGCGACGTGGCGGTGCTTCAAGTGGACTCGGAGCCCGAGGGCGCCTTGCTCTGGGTCGACCGCAAGGACTTGGCGCCCCGGGGGGTGACGCCCATCGAGCTGGCGCTGCCGCCGGGCGAGCATCGGGCCTTCGTCGAAAAAGACGGCTTCGAGCCGGTCGAACGGACGCAGACGATGGTGCGCGGGGTGACGACTGTGCTCTCGCTTGCGCTCTTGCCGGTGGCAATCGAGCCGGTCGAACCCGCGCCCGTTCCGGAGCCGCTGCCCGAGCCGGTGAAGGCGGCGTCGCGTCCGAGGCTTCGCAACGCGGCCATCGGTACGGCGGCGAGCACCCTGGCCGCGGCGGGCGTCGCGCTCGGCTTGTCGCTGCACGCGCGCAGCCTTCGCGACGACTACAACCAAGCCGCGGCGCAATACGGGCTGACCGGCGACGACACCGACTACCAGCGCGCGCAGAGCCTCGCCGACCAGACCGAGCGCTTCAACACGGCGGCCGACGTGCTCTGGGGAACGACGATCGGCCTCGGAATCAGCGCGCTCGTGCTCTACGGGGTGCACCGCAAGAAGCAAAAGCGCGAGACGCCGGAGGTTGGGGTGTCGGTGTCGAAGCACGGCGGGTTCGCCTCGATTCGCGTGCCCATCGGAGCGCGGCCATGAATAGCAGGCTCGTCGCGGTGCTCGCGCCCGGTGTGCTGCTCGCCAGCTGCTCGTGGCTCAACGCCCCGGAGCGCAACCTGACGCCCCCGGGTGGAGGCGGCGACGGCATCGAGCTCTTCTGTGACGACATGCTCGATGACGACAACGACTTCGCGTTCGATTGCGACGACACTGACTGCGCGCAGGAGCCCGCCTGCTGCGAGCTTCGCAGCACGACGCTCAGCGAAGATTGGACGGCAGCTGACCTGAGTCGCGATTGGGTGTTCACGCCGACCGGCGGTGAGGCCTGGGGGCCGGTTCGGCCTTCGCTGGGCGGCACGACGTTTGTCGGAGGCTTTGTTCCCGATGATTCGCCGCGCGCGCTTCTCAGCAACGACTGCGTCTCCCTCGCGCTCGGCGGCTGGGTGAGCACGACGCTTCGCAGCACCGACGCCACGGGCTGCGGGCCGGACGCGGAGTGCGAGCGCTACGCGGGGCTGGTGCTGACGGTGGCCGACGACTCGGCGCCGGGCAGCAAGCTTCAAGACGAGCTCGCGGTGACGCTTCACGCCGGCGGCCTCGTGCTGGTGACGCAGGCCGATGTCGAGGTCGCGCGCGCCGCAGCGGCCGTCGACCAGAACATCGAAGTCGAACTCGAGCTGCGGCCGAAGCTCGACGACGAGAACCTGCCCATCCTCGAGGCTCGGGTGACGGTGGGGGGCGCGGTGATTCTCGAAGACTTCACCGTGATCGCGAGCGCGTACCTGTTGAGCGACGGGGACTGCGCCGAAATTCCGGGCCTGCGGGTCGCGGCGCAGGGCAGGGGCGACGGGGTGTATGTAGGCCCGCTAGAAACCGCGAAGCAGGACTGTGCCAATCCGAGCCAGTTCGATGAACAAAGTGCAATCTTGACCGGGTCGAGCCTCGAATTTAACCCCTCGTGGGTGTCCGCGTACGTGGGTTCGCCGGCGTTGGCCAGCTCACGAAACTCGATTTCAGACGTCCAGTGGGACCTGATGGTGGAGGCGAGCAACGACCCGCCCGAGCTCGAGCCGACGACCCACATCGGCTACGCCCTCGGGCACGCGCGGGTGGCCACCGATGAAGGAAGCGACTGGCCGCTCAGCGGCTGGAGCGTCAGCGAGTCGCCCAAGGTGGGCGACGACCCGCCGTCCTGTTTGGACGGCAGCTGCTCGGACAACCGCAGCGTGCGCGAGCCGCATCTGCTCGCGGAGCTCACCGAAGACGGAGAGCTTCGGGACTTGGTCTTGTCGTTTGCGCGCGAGCTGGTGAGCGACCCGAGCGAGCGCGACCTGTTCGGGATTCAACTGGTGCGGCCCGTTGGCAGCCCCGCGAGCTCGCTGGCGCTTCCGGGCACCCCGACCCTTTCGCCGGCCGAGATTCCGGGCTGCTCGAGTCTGCGCGATCCCTCGTTAATTCCAGTGGATCCAGAGGCGCAGGAAGGGTACTGGCTCCTGTTCTCCTGCGTCGACGGGGCGGGTGCGGCGATGGAGATTCACGCCGTTCGGATTTCGCGCGCGCTCGAAGTGGTGCGCGAAGGCGGCGGGCCGATGCGGCGCGTCGTGCTGGTCGCGAGCGAGCTCGGTCCGTTCGCGTCGGCCGGCATTCGGTCGCCCGAGCCGGTGATTTCGTTTTCGAGAGACGGGCTGCGCCTGCGGATTTGGTTCCTGGCGCAGAGCGCGCCGGGCGAGTGGGGCGTGGCCCTGGCCGAGGCGCGGACACACGACACAGCGGTGCTGGCCTTCGAGCTTCCGGAGCCGGTTCCCTTCGTGCTGAATCCCATCGTGAGCGCCGACTCGCGCTTGGTCCGGAGCGGCTGCTTGGGTGAGGATTGCACCATCACTGGATTCGCCGTGACCCCCCGCGCGGACGACCCGAGTCGGCTTCGGTTCGTGTTGGCACGGCGCTTGTATCTCCCGGATGGGGACCCCACCGATCAATTAATCCCTTTGGAGCAAACTTGGAGCCATCCGTGAACCGACCTCGACCCACCGAACGCACGAACTGGCTGATCGTGGCCGCCGTCCTGGCCCTGGTGGCGTTTGGCTGCGGGGAGAGCGGCGACGCGGGCTCCTCGCCTGCCGTCGGTTCGGGCGCTGGAGGCGCTGCGGGCAGCGCAGGGGCCGGAGGCGAGTCGGGCTTGGACGGGAGCGGCGGCGCGGCGGCGCCGAACTTCGGGGACGCGCTTGGGGAGAACCCGGCCTTGTTCGCAGACCCGCTCCGCAACGCGGGCGACTTTCCCGGGATGAGCACCGACGCGACCGAAGGCGCGCAGGCCTACGCCGAGGCCGCGCTCGCCTGCTACGCGACGCCCAATGCCTGCGCGGGCCCGGACTGCAGCGCGTTTGCTTCATGCTGTGTGAACACGGGCGCGTGCTGCGCGCCGGTCGTCGACAATCCGGCGCTGCCGGCGGCGCTCGACTTCCGGGTCTGCGGCGCCCCCGAGCTGTTGGACTGCGCCGAGGCGAGCAGCGCAATGACCACGACCTTCGGCGAGCTCGAACCTGTGCTCAACGCGCGGGGCTTGGTGCCCAATGGGACGGCCGACGCCGAAGGCGGCGCGCTCATCGGCCAGCCGGTGAACCTCTCTTCGCAGCGGGTCGACCTCGAGGTCCAGTTTGCGCTCCCCGTGGGCTGCGGCGGCACCTGCCTCGAAAGCGCGGGAGTGGCGTTTACGGCGACGGCGCCGGGGACGTTCGTCGATGCGGAGGTGGGCCTTCTGTTGAGCGGCTCGCGCGAGCTTGTGAATGTGATGATTGGGAACGAGGTGGCCGACTCGTTCTTCGCGGGGCCGGGGAGCACGAAGTGGCGCCTGGTGCTCTCGCCCGACGGCGAGGCGGAGCTGTTTCGCGACGGCGCTCTGCAGGGCCGGTATGCGTTCGACGCGGCGGCGCTCAGCCAGGCGCAGCTCGTGGCGTTCGGCCGCAATTTGAGCGCGACGGCGAACAGCGCGGCCGTGGCCTCGATCGAGGTGCAGGTGGCGGACTGCGACAACCCGCGCGCCTGGAGCGAGCGGCAGCCGCTTGCGGTTTCGATCGACGTCAACGACGCGGCGCGCCACGCGTTTGGGGCCGCTCCCTCGATTGTGGACCTCGGGCAAGCCAAGCACGTCGCCTACGAGCTCGACGGCGCAGTTTACGTCGGTGAGCTCGCGTCGCCCGCCGAGGTCACGGTCGCGGCTCCCGCTCCGCTCTTGGCGCCGAGCGGGCCGGACGAGGCCATGGGGCTTCGGAGCCCGGAGCTGGTCTTCGACGGCAGCAGCGTGTTCCTGTTCTACGCGGCGCATGACGCGAGCGGCGCCGGCACCATTCGCTCGGCCGTGTCGGATCCTAGCCTCGCGGCGTTCACGCGGATCGGGGCGCCTGGGTTGATTCCGGCGGGCGACATCGTTTCGTACGAAGCGCCCACCGTCGCTTACCGCGAAGGGCTTTGGTTGCTCGTCGTTCGGGCCACGTATGTGAGCGGCGCCACCGAGCTCCAGGCGTTTTACACGAGCAACCTCGACGACGGCTGGGCGCCCGTGGTCAACGGCGGCCTCGAGCAGCTCACGCGCGTCGAGAGCGCCACGGCCGAAATCACCGAGCCGAGCCTGATGATCCACAACAGCGCCTACCAGCTCTACTACGCCCGCCGCAGCGGCACGCGCTGGTCGGTGGAGCTCTTGGTTTCGGACGAGCTCCTGATTTGGCGCGAGATGGGTGACGTCCTCGGCGGCAGCGACGAGGCGTACGACAGCCTGGGAGCCCGGAGCCCGGACGTGATTTCAGGGCCCGACCGAATCGAGATCGTGTACTCGGGCCAGGACGGAGTCGCGTTCGCCCTCGGAACCGCCTCCCGGACCGCCCCTTCGGACACGGCGCCGAGCATCTTTTGACAGCGCGGCGCCTGGCGCCGATGTTGGAGAGATGGCGTCCTTCGAGACGGAGCCTCCCCCGCCGCAGCCGAGTGGAAAAGCCCGGCGTAGGGCGGGTGCACTCATCGCCGCGTTCGTGCTGCTGCAGTTCCTGATACCGCTGACGTATCTGACGCGGAGCGACACGGCCGACGAGCGCTTCACCTGGAGAAGCCTGAGCACGCCCACGGCACCCGCCTGCGAGACCGAAGCATCGCTCGAACGCACGGACGGCGAGCGCGAATCCATCGCGCCAGACAAGCTGATTCATCGCGACTGGGTCACCTACGTCGAGCACGGGCGGCGCGCGGTGGTCGAGGCTTTCCTGCAGAAGCAGTGCGAGGCCGACGGGGTGGTGTCCGTCGCGCTCCTCAATCGCTGTGACGACGAGCGCGGGGTGCGTGAGTACACGCTTCGCTGCGGCGGCGAAAGAGCCCACGAAACCATTCGGACGGCGGAGCGATGAAGGCCTTGGAGCGATACTGGTTCGGCGACATCGCGCTCGGACGACCCTACTTGCTGCTGCGGATGGTGCTCGCGCTCCTGGCGTTCGACACCTGGCTCAACATGATGCCCGAGGGGGCGAAGTACGGCGTCGGCGGATTCAATGTGGCGCACTTCCCCTGGTTCGATGACTTCGTGCCGAGCTCGGGCTTCTACCTTGGCGTGCTCGCCTTCACCGGGGTGCTCGCGCTGAGCCAGGCGCTTTACCGGCCTCACCGGATTGCGATCGCGCTCATCGCCATGGGCTACACCCTCGGCTGGTCGTGCAGCCTTCTCGACTCGGTGCCCTACCACTACCTGCTTTCGCTCTACCTCGTTTGCTTCGTGTTCTTTCCGATGCTGAGCGCGCGCGCGGCGTTCTCGAGGTCCGATCGGGAGCCCCGAGGCAGCGTGCCGGCGTATGTCCTCTTCTGCGTGACCACCGCCATCGTTTACTTCTACGTGGCGGCCTGGGCCGCGGCGCGCGGGGAGTCGTATTGGCTGCCGATGGCCTGCTGCGTCGGGTACCTGCTGGTGAGCATGCAGGACCGTGTTGCGCTTCCGGCCGTCCGGCTGCTGGCGCCGATGCTGGTGGCGGCGCCTCTGACCTTTCACTTGGCGACGCCACAGGCCGGTTGGCTGCCTCTTTACATGACGGGCATCGCGCTCCTCGTGTTTTCGCCAACGCAGTGGGTGCACGCGTTTGGGCGAGCGCTGACCCAGCCGGCGCGCGGGCTGCTCGATGAAACCCGGCCCGAGGAAGGCGGCCTCGACGAACGCGCGTCGCAGGTGTTCTACCTGTCGCTGTTCGGCCTGGTGGTCGCGCCGATGCTGAGCATGTTCGTCGACCTGCCGGGCGTGAAGACCGGCTGCAGCTTGACCGCGATCGCAATGCTGGTTGTGATGGGGCGGCAGCTCTACTTCACGCCGCGCTGGCGCCCGGTTTGGCGCGTCGCCAGCTTGTTCGCCGGCTGCCTCGCGCTCTTGCTCACGGTGAGCGCCAGCGACGCGCGCCTCGACTACTACCTGGAAGGCGCGCTCGACGCGGACCGGCGCGGCGACACCGAGGCGGCGCTGATGTTCCGTGAAAAGGCGGAGCGCTACGCCCGTTAGGCCGATTCCCAGGCGTTCCGCTCAAGAACGCGCCAATCACCGCGCCGGCTGCTAGTCTGCCGCTGGATGTTGACGGGTGACGGCTGGATCACGGTCGCGGTAATCGTGGGGATGGTGGTCGTCATGGCGGCGAACCTCGCCGGTCCCGACCTCGTGCTCATTGCCGGCGTGACCATCCTCCTGCTCGCCGGCATCATCGAGCCTGCGGACGCCTTCATCGGCTTTTCGAACCCGGCCGTCATCACGATTGCCGCGCTCTTCGTGGTCGCGGCCGGCGTCAAAGAAACCGGCGGCCTCGATCTGGCGGGCCGCGTCGTGCTCGGACGCCCGCGCTCGCTCGCGGGCGGCCAGCTGCGAATGATGTTCCCGGTGGCGGCGCTTTCGGCGTTCTTGAACAACACACCGGTCGTCGCCATGTTCGTGCCGCTGGTGACGAGCTGGGCGCGGCGCTGTCACTTCAGTGTGTCGCTGATGCTGCTGCCGCTCTCGTACGCGTCGATTCTGGGCGGCACCTGCACCCTCATTGGCACGAGCACCAACCTCGTGGTCGCGGGCCTCGCCAAGGAGTGGGACCCGAGCATCGAGTTTGGGATTTTCGAAATCGCCGTGCTCGGCATCCCCGCCCTGGCCGTCGGGGTGATGTTCATCGTGGTGACCTCACAGTGGCTGCTCAAGGACCGGCGCGGCGCTCTGCAAGAGCTCGGGAGGGCGCGCGAGTACACCATTGCCATGCGCGTGGAGAAGGGCTCGCCCGTCATCGGCGATAGCATCGAAGAGGCCGGCCTGCGTTCGCTTCGCGGGGTGTACCTGTATGAGATCGAGCGAGCGGGCCGGGTGCTCGCCGCGGTGCCGCCGACGACGGTGCTGCGGGAAGGCGACCGGCTGCACTTCACCGGAGTCGTCGACTCGGTGGTCGACCTGCGAAAGCAGCGCATCGTCCCCGACACGGACCAGGTCGACAAGATCACCGCGCAGCGCGACCGAATGCTCGTAGAGGCCGTCATCGGAGCCCATTCCTCGCTCTCTGGGCAGACCGTTCGCCAGAGCCGATTTCGCACGATTTACGACGCCGCGATTCTGGCGGTTCATCGGCAGGGTGTGCGGGTGACCGAGACCAAAGTCGGCGACATTCGGCTTCAGCCGGGCGACGTGCTGCTCATCGAGTCGCACCCCGGTTTCGCTGCCGCGCGGGCGCGGGACCCGAACTTCGCACTCATCGCCGAAGTCGAAGACAGCGCCCCACCCCGCCACGACCGCGCGTGGATCGCTGCGGTGGTGCTCTTTTTGATGGTGCTCGTGAACGCGACGGGCGTCCTGAACCTGATGACGGCCTCGCTCAGCGCGGCCGCCATGATGCTGCTGACCCGCTGCCTCACGGGCGAGCAGGCGAGGCGCTCCGTCGATTGGACGGTGCTCATCGCGATCGCCGCGGCGTTTGGAATCGCGGTCGCGCTTCAAAAAAGCGGCGCCGCCGACGTCATTGCGTCGCGCATCATCGATTTTGCGGCGCCCTTCGGGAGCGTCGGCGTGCTCGTTGCGCTCTACACCATCACGGCGGTGCTCGCTGGGCTCGTGACGACCAAGGCCTCGGCGGCGCTCATGTTCCCCATTGCCGCGACCGCGGCGCAGGCCCAGGGCATCGGGCTCTTACCCATCAGCTACATGACCATGATCGCCGCCGCGACCGCCTTCTCGACACCGATCGGCTTCCAGACCAACCTGATGGTCTACGGCCCGGGCGGCTACAAATACACCGACTTCATGCGCCTGGGCTTGCCTCTGCAAACGCTGGTGGGCATCGTGACGGTCACCATCATCGCCGCCGCCTGGCTCTGAGCTGCCATGCCTCGTTTTCCGAACATCTCCGAACACGCTCACTCGGTGTCGCCCCGCGTGTACAGCCAGCTCGCGCAGCGCGCTCGCGCGAAGAACGCCGAGGTGTACCCGCTCCACGTGGGCGATACCTACCGCGACCCGGTGCGGGCGGCCCAGGCTGAAGAGCAGCGGAGCGAAGAGCAGCCGGGGCTCCACAAGTACGCGCCCGTGCAGGGCGAGCCGAGCGCCATCGACGCCTTTGTCGACTATGTTCGCGCGCGGCACGGCGAGGCGATTGACCCGGAGCTCGTCCAGCTGATGTCGGGCACCACGGCCGGTTTGAGCATCGTCTGCCAGGTGCTGCTCGAGCCCGGGGACGAAGTGCTTCTGCCTTCGCCGTTTTGGCCGCTGAGCCGCGGCATCATCGCGACCAAGGGGGCGGTGCCGGTACAGGTGCCGTTTTACACCCGGCTCGACGAGCCTGACTTCGACCCCGAGGCGGCGCTCGAAGCGGCGGTGACCGAGCGCACGGTCGCTCTCTACGTCAACACGCCGAGCAACCCGAGCGGCCGCGTGCTTTCAGAAGACACCGTCGCGGCCATGATGCGGGTCGTGAGGAAGCACGACCTCTGGCTCTTCTGCGACGAGGCCTACGAGGAGATCTACTTCGACCGCGAGCCGCCCGAAGCGATTTGGAAGCGCCCCGAGGTCCGCGACCGTGCGATCGCGTTTCACACGCTGTCGAAGACCTTTGGCTTTGCGGGCGCGCGAATCGGGTTCACCCACGGGCCGAAGAGCGTCATGGGGACGGTGCGCGGGATGCAGACCTTTCACACGTATTGCGCGTCGCGTCCGATGCAGTTTGGCGCGGTCGGAGCGCTGCGCGAAGGTGGCGCCTGGGTCGAAGAGAGCCGTTCGCTCTACCGGGACGCCGGCTACCGGGCCGCCGACGAGCTCGGCGTTGCGCGACCCGAAGGGGGGACCTTCTTATTCCTCGATCTGAGCGAGCTCCTCGAGGCCGGCGCCGAGGACTGCAGCGCGTTTTTGGAGCGCTGCGCCGATCGGGGCGTGCTGCTGACGCCGGGGCGCGCCTGCGGCGAGGACTACGCGCGCTGGGTCCGGCTCTGCTTCACGTCGGTTCCCCCGGCTCGACTGGAGGCGGCGCTGGGGAGGCTGGCGCCTTTGTTTCGAAGACCGTCTTAGCAAGCCAGTTGTCGATCGAAAGCGAACCCGGGCCGGTAAAGGTGAGCGCCGCGTAGACCGCGGCGTACAGGAGAGAGAGCTCGCGCGCGGCCCACGGGTCGTTGAAGTGATGGACGAACGCCGCGACCATCATTGCAAAGAAGAGCGTCGCCGAGGCAAAGCGACCAAACACGCCGATGAGCAGCAGGACGGAGCAGCCGACCTCTGCAAAGAGGATCAGCATCGCGCTCATCTCGGTGCCCACGTTGAGGGGGTCGGGGAAGGTCTGGACCAGCGTATCGTAGTCTAGAGCCTTCGGGACTCCGTGGCTCAGCATCATCAAAGAGACCACGACCCGGAGCAGGAAGGCGCCATTTTCGGCGAGCTTTTGTCGCATGCGAGCAAGCATACAGCGGGCCCGCAGACGTGGCATGGCGAATCGCGCCCCTCGCTCTGGAGGTCCGAACCAAGCTCGTTACACTGAGGTGATGGGGGAGTGTCCGAGCTGTGTTTCGATGCCGCTCTCGGGTTACGAAGCGAGCCCGGGCGTCGAGGTCGAGCTCTGCGCCCAGTGTCGCGGTCTCTATTTAGACCAGCACGAAATCGCCGAGCTCGTTGGCCGGGGCTCGCTCCGCCGCGCAACCGAAATCGTCCCCGTCTCGCTCGGCGAAGAAGTCGGAATGCCTTGCCCGAAGTGCGTGACCCCAGCGATGCAGCCGCTGGGCGTCAAGGGCGCGCCCGAAGCCGGGTGCTGGCAATGCCGGGAGTGCAGAGGAATGTGGCTCGCGGACGGATCGTTCTTCGCGCTGGCGCGCGCCCTTCGGACTACCCTGCCGGTGCCGCCCATCGTGAGGCCGATGGTCAGCGAAGCCCCGTCGCTCCCCAAAGGCCCACGGCTCACCCACAGCCGCAGCCAATTCGACGAGGGCGTCGAGAACCTCGTCGCGGTGCCCGTCCTGCTCTTGCTGAGCTGGTGGCTCTGCACCGGCAACCTGGGGCGGCTCTTGTCGTTCATGGTGGGGATGCCCTTCCACGAGCTCGGCCATGCGGCCGGGTCCTGGCTGAGCAGCCGCATCGCGATCCCGTTTCCGTTTTTCACGTTTTGGTACGACGACCAGTCGATCCTGATGGGGCTGATCGTGGCCGGCGTGCTCGGTTGGTTCTTGTTCCACACCTACCGCGAAAAGAATCGGTTCATGTTTGGCAGCGTGGTGCTGGTTGCCCTTGCGTGGTTCGTCATCACCTTTCTCGTTTCGCCGACGCGTACGCTGATGTGGCAAATCCTGTCGGGCGCGCTTGGCGAGCTCGTCTTCGCAGGGTTCATTCTCGTCGCGTTCCACTTCCCCGGGCCCGACCGGCTGAGATGGGACTTCTGGCGATGGGTCGCAGCGATTCCGGCGGCGATCTGCTTCACCCACGCCGTGATGCTCTGGTACGGCGCGGCGAGCGACGTCTCTCAGATCCCCTGGGGCTCGGCCATCGGAAGCGAGAGCGACGGCGATATGAACCGCCTCGTCGCCCAGTTCGGCTGGACCGCCCCCGAGCTGGCCCGCTTCTATCTAAACGTCGGCTACCTCGCGCTCACCGCGCTCGGCGTCGCCTACGCGTACGCCGTCTACCGGTTCATCCAACGAAAAAGGGGACTGTCCCCTATGTCGATCTTCAGGCGCTGAGGCCCCACTTCGTCTTGTTTTCGGCGACTTGTTCGGGGGTCGGCTGGTCGGTCCCGTCGTTCACGGGAACTTCGAAGTCGTCTTGGGCCTCCATCATCTTCGCATTGAGCGGCGTGTCGTCGGCGAACACTTCGGGAACCGACGCGTCTTCGTAGATGGCTTCCCAGGGGCACTCGGGCTCGCACGCGCCGCAGTCGATGCACTCTTCGGGCTGGATGTACAGCTGATTGGGGAACGTCGCAGCATCGTCACCCTTGTACTCGTAAATGCACTCGACGGGACAGACGTCGACGCAGGATTTGTCGACGCAGTCGCGGCAAAGACGTGTAATGACCCAGGTCATCGGACTCCCTTTCCAAAAAAGTGGCTGAAAGCTAGCAGGGGGGCCGGTCAGGGTCAAAGATGACCGAGCCGCGCCTATCCCTTGGGCTTGGCCCTCTTGCGCTTCGGCGCCGCGGCCTTTTTCGCCTTTTTTCTCTTCGGTGCTTCGCTCGGGTGACAGCCGGCGCAGGTGTAGTTCTCGATGCCGAGGAGCTTGCCCATGCCCGGCGTCACGACCTCCTGCATGAACTTCACCTCCTCGGGGAAAGTAGACAGCATTCCGCGGTGCCCCGGAGTGCCCTCGGGCGGGACGATGTACATCGACGGGGCGGGCATTCTGAACTCGATTTCCCGCATCTCTTCGCCGTGGCAATCCACGCAGTCGAAGTCGCCGTACTCCTCGGCGTCGTGGGCGGCGAAGAGCTCCTGCATGATGGGGTTCACCTTGCCGATCATGTAGAACTCGCGGTCGGCAACGCTCATGGCCTCCCAGGGCGAGTCCGGCGGCGTGAGCCCCATCGCGTCCATCGCGCTGGTCTTGCCTTTCGACCCAGAGGCCGCGGGCTTCGACCCGCCGCAGGCCGCCGCGATCAGCACCAGCGCCAGGGCGATTGTTTTCATGCTTTGCGTCATCGCTTTGCATGGTAATTCATGCGCAGCGTGTTCGCACAGTTTCAAAGGCGTATGGTTTTCCCGGGGCCCGACGGGGTCAGCGTTTCGCTGCTGAGCGAGGTCGCGCGGAAGGTTGGGGCGACGGAGGTGCGCATCGCCACCGACGACGGCGAAACCCTCTACGGCTGGCATCGGTCGGCGGTTTGGTCGGGGCCGCGCCGTGTCGTCCTTTACTTCCACGGGAACGCGTCGTCGCTGCTCGCACAGATCGAGCTGCAGAACCTCCTGCTGAGCGAAGGCTGGGATTTCGTCGGCATCCACTACCGCGGCTACCCGGGGAGCAGCGGCGTTCCAAGCGAGGCAGGCCTGCACCTCGACGCGGAGGCTGCATGGCGCTGGGTGACCGAAGAGCTCGGCGCCGCGTCGAACAGGGTCGCGCTTCACGGGCGCAGCCTCGGAGGTGGAGTCGCGGTGCAGCTCGCGGCGAAGGTGAGCCCCGGCGCCCTGGTGATGGAGTCGACGTTCACTTCGTTGGTGGACCTCGCCAAGGAGCACTACCCCTTTCTCCCCATCGGAAGCCTGCTTCGGCACCGCTTCACGACGCGCGAATTCGCGAAGAAGGTCTCTTGCCCGGTGCTCGTCGCCCACGGGCGCGCCGACACGCTCATCGACGTGCACCACGGCAAAGAGCTGGCCCGGCTGTTCCGGGCGGACGAGTACATCGAAGTCCCGCGAATGGACCACAACGACGTGCTTCTCGTCGGAACCATCGCGGCGCGCTACCTCGGGTTTCTCGAAGCCGCCGTGCCCGGGACGCCGCAATAGGGCCGCTCGCCTTTGTTGGGCTATGGTACGCCGAATGACGATCGCCTCCATCGCACTGCCGGCCTGCCTGCTCATTTGTCTCGCGCTTGGCTGCCAACGCGGCAAAGAACGAGCCGTGGTCATCGAGCCCGGCGCAACCCGGGCCTACGACGAAGCAAGCCCGGTCGACCCCTTCGGTGCGGGAACCGGGGCCTACGCAGCCTTGCGCGACGCAACCGATGCCGCGCTCGCGCTGGGCTGGAGCGGGCAGCTCGAGGACTTTGCGCCCTGGCTCGAGGCGGAAACCGAGCACGTCGAGCGCGCGCTGGCCTTGCTCAAAAGCCTTCGCGTGGGCCCGGGTGATGTGTACGCCGTAGCCAACGGCCGAATCGCGCGGGTCTACGAGCGGATCGCGACGGCGCTCACGCAGGCGTCGGCCGACGCCGAGGCGCGGGGCTTCGATGCAGACTGGAAAGACCAAGAAGGCCGGCTTTGGGAACAGGCCAATGCGTTTTGGTCGCGATGTGCGAGGGGCTGCAGCACGGGCGGGCCGCACCTCGATGCCTGGGACCTACGGTGCCGCGCGGGGGTCGCCAATAGCCAAGCAAAGCTCGCGCCTTAGCCCAAAAGCAAATCGCCTCGACAGCATAAGTGAAACATGTTCTATTTCTTCCCGATGGCAAAAGGGAACAAATCGCTTGCTCCGAAGCCGGCCGATCCGCCGCTGGTCCTGACCAGAGACGAACAGGGTGGCTGGGACGACGAGGCCGACGTGGTGATCGTAGGGTTCGGCGGAGCGGGGGCCTGCGCGGCGCTCGAAGCCCGTGCCGAAGGCGCCCGGGTGCGGGTGCTCGACCGGTTTCACGGAGGCGGCGCGACCGCGATTAGCGGCGGCGTGTTCTACGCCGGCGGCGGCACCCACATCCAACGCGATGCAGGCGTGAGCGACGACCCGGACGAGATGTATCGCTACCTTTCGCTCGAGGTCAAAGGCGTGGTCTCGGACGAGACCCTGCGCGACTTCTGCGATCGAAGCGTCGAAAACCTGCGCTGGCTCGAAGGGCACGGCGTCCCGTTCGAGGGCTCACTCTGCCCTTACAAGACGAGCTACCCAACCGATGAGTACTACCTCTACTACTCAGGCAACGAAGGGTTCTCCCCGTACAAAGAGGTGGCGAAGCCCGCCCCGCGCGGCCACCGCGCCAAGGGCGCCGGGCTCCCGGGCGAGAGCTTTTACGAACCGCTTCGGACGGCCGCAGAGCGCGCCGGCATTGAAGTCGAGTACGAAACCCGAGTGACCCGGCTCGTCGTCGACGGCAAGAACCAGGTGCTGGGCGTCGAGTACCGGCAAATCAAAAAAGGGTTTTGGAGTCGGCTCTACCGCCGCCTTCACCAGGCCGGCATCGCGATCGTCAAATACCATCCGAAGACCGCCGCCACCTTGCGCGAGCGCTGCTTCAAAATCGAAGCGGAGCACTCGGTCGTCAAGCGCGTGCGCGCAGCGAAAGGGGTGGTGCTCGCGGCCGGCGGTTTCATCTACAACCGCGCGATGGTCAAGGAAATCGCGCCGAAATATCGGACGGGAATGCCCCTTGGGACAACGTCGGACAACGGAAGCGGCATTTTGCTGGGGCAGAGCGTGGGCGGCAAGACCGACCTCATGGATCGAATCTCGGCCTGGCGATTCATCAACCCGCCGGAGGCGTTCGCCAAGGGCATGATTCTCAACCAGAACGGCGAGCGCTACATCAACGAGCTCAAGTACGGTGCAGCGGTGGGCGAGGCGATGGTCGAGCAAAACGACGGTGTCGCCCTGCTGATCATCAACGGCGAGCTCAAGAAGCTGGCGCGCGAGCAGTGCAAGCCGGGCAAGGCGCAGTGGTTTCAACGGGCGCCGGCGCTCCTCAACCTCTGGTTCAACAGCAAAGAGGCGAAAACGGTGGAAGAGCTCGCGAAGCTTGCGAAAGTGCCGGTAGACGCGCTTCGACGGACGCTCGAGGAGTACAACGACGCGGCCGACGGCAAGGGTGCAGACCGCTTCGGCAAAGATCCACAAAAGATGCACGCGATGCGCAAGGGTCCGTACTTCGTCATCAACGCGGGCATCAAGAGCAAGCGGTTCCCCTGCCCGACGCTGACCTTGGGAGGCCTGCTGGTCGATGAGCGAACGGGCCAAGTCATGGGCGAACGCGGTGCCGTGATCCCCGGCCTCTACGCCGCGGGGCGCAACGCGGTGGGCGTCTGCTCGCGGCAATACGTGAGCGGCTTGTCGATTGCCGACTGCGTGTACTCCGGCCGGCGCGCCGGGAGTGCGGCGGCTCGCGGCGAGATGTACGCAGAGCAAGACGCGCCGCCCGCATCGCAGACTTCGCCCATCGAGGCCAAACCTGACGCCGGAAGGCCGCTCGAGGGTTTGCCCGTGCTCAGCGAACGCCAGGTCGCCGATCGGTCCCCCGAATCGCACGCGCAGCACGGCCGCCGTGCGCGCAAGGACGGACTCTACCCCCGGCAGTCGCTCAGCCGCTCCATTCGACGGCCGGGCGGAACGACGCGCCTGACCGGGACGCCGCGTGGTCGGATCTCGAAGCGCGTCACCTGAAAGCGGGAGAGAGACTTGACGCGGGGCGAGCCCGGCGCAAAGGTCCTCCACTCCATGACTGACGAAATGAGCGAAGAAGATGCGCGCGAATGCGTCCGAAAGCTGCTCGGCTACCTCGGCGACGACCCCGGTCGCGAAGGGTTGATCGACACCCCGAAGCGGGTGCTCGGCGCAATCCGCGAGCACTTTCGCGGCTACCACGAAGACCCTGTGGAGCATCTTTCGAGGACATTCACCGAAGTGGAAGGCTACGACGAGCTGGTGCTCGTGAGCGACATCGAGATTTACAGCCACTGCGAGCACCATGTGGTGCCGTTCGTGGGCAAGGCGCACGTGGCCTACATCCCCAATGGCAGAGTCGTGGGCCTCTCGAAGATCGCGCGGGTCGTCGACACCTTCGCCAAGCGTCTGCAGGTTCAGGAGAAGCTCACCGCGCAAATCGCCAACGCGATGAACGAGACCCTGGCGCCCCAAGGGACGGCGGTCGTCCTGCAGTGCCAGCATTTCTGCATGTGTTACCGGGGGGTTCGCAAGCCCGGGTCCTGGACGACGACCAGCCGGCTGACCGGCTGCTTCCTCAAGGATGAAGCCGCGCGGATGGAGCTCCTGACCCTGATCGGCATGCAGCGCTCGATTGGCGGCGCGGGGAGCTGAGCCGGCTCGATTTCAGGGCGTTTGCATCGTAGGGTTCGGGCATGCGCGAAGAGCACTACGACTGGGTCATCATCGGGTCGGGTTTTGGCGGGAGCGTCTCCGCACACCGGCTCACACAAAAAGGCTACAAAGTCCTCGTGCTCGAAAAAGGGCGACGCTTCAGCGACGAAGACTTCCCGAAGAACAACTGGGACCTGAAGCGCTGGATGTGGAACCCGGTGCTCGGCATGAAGGGCATCTTTCAGATGTCGTTCATGAAGCACATGACCGTGCTGCACGGTGTGGGCGTTGGCGGGGGTTCGTTGGTGTACGCGAACACGTTGCCCACTCCGAAGTCGGCGTTTTTTCAGTCGGGGTCGTGGAGCAACCTCGCCCATTGGGAGTCGGAGCTCGCGCCGCACTACGCAACCGCAAAGCGAATGCTCGGCGCGGCGCCGAATCCGGTCGTCACCAAGGGCGACCAAGTGGTCAAAGAGATCGCGCAAGACATGGGCCGCGAAGAGCACTTCCACCCGACGGACGTCGCCGTATACTTCGGCGAGCCGAACAAGAAAGTCCCTGACCCATACTTCGAGGGCGAAGGGCCGGACCGGGTGGGCTGCAACTTCTGCGGCGGGTGCATGACCGGTTGCCGAATCGGGGCGAAGAACACGCTGGTTAAGAACTACCTCTACTTCGCCGAGAAGAACGGCGCCGAGGTGCTCCCCGAAACCGAGGTGACCGCGATTCGGCCGAACGAGGGCGGCGGCTACCGCGTCGAGACCCAGCCTACGTTTGGCAAAGGCGAGGACCGCACCTTCACGGCCGAGCGGGTCATCCTCTCGGGCGGCGTGATGGGCACGATGCCTCTTCTTCTTCAAATGAAAGAAGACCCGGCCGGCCTTCCCATGCTCTCCGAGCGCGTCGGCGATTTCGTCCGCTCGAACAACGAGGCCCTGATCGCGGTCGTCTCGCCCCAGAAGGGCACCAACTTCTCGAAGGGCGTGGCGATTACTTCGATCCTACACACCGACGAGCACAGCCATTTGGAGCCGGTGCGCTACGGCGCGGGGTCCGGGTTTTTCCGCACCTTGCTGGCGCCGCACGCGCCGGGGCCGACGGTGCTATCACGGATTTGGGGCGGCATCGCGGCCTTCATGCGGCAGCCCATTCGCTGGCTGCGCGCACTCTTCGTGAGCGACCTGGCCAAGCATTCGCAGGTGCTGCTCTACATGCGGACGCTCGAAGGCACCCTGCGCATGAAGCTCGGCCGGGAGTGGCGAACCGGCTATCGACGTGCGCTCGTGACCGAGGTGGACGACCCGAGCGAGGCGCCGTCGGCGTTCATGGAGGAGGCGACCGACCTCGCCGAGCGGTTTGCGGACAAGGTCGAGGGCGTCACGACGACACTCATGACGGAAACGCTCTTGGGCGTGCCGTCGACCGCGCACATTCTCGGCGGCGCCTGCATGGGTGACTCGGCGGAGACGGGCGTCATCAGCGACAAGCACGAGGTGTACAACTACCCGGGGCTCTACGTGATCGACGGTTCAGCGATTTCGGCGAACCCGGGCGTGAACCCTTCGCTTACGATCACCACTCTGGCGGAGCGCGCGATGAGCCTCATCGAGCCTAAGCACGCCCCGGCTTCGCTCGAACCGTCGACGGAGAAGACGCGTTCTACTGAGAACGTGGCTCAGGTTTGAGGGCATAACGGGGCGCGGAAAAAAGGCGCGACGCGGGCCTGCGTCGAACGGCTCGGCT
>SHLP01000286.1 GCA_004283055.1 Deltaproteobacteria bacterium | reverse complement strand
ACCGTGCGGATGTCGAGCACGACCTGTCCTTCGCCGAGCGCTGCGCGCCCGCTTCCGTATCCGGTCATGCTCCGCATCAGATGCCTATTCGAGCCCGCGCTTGTGCTTGAGCTGGTCCATCACTTTGGCGTACTCCACTTCGAAGGCGGACGTGCCCTCCTGGAGGTTTTTGATCTTCGAGCGGACTTCGGCGTCGAGGCCGGTGTCGACCTCCATGTGACGGCGCAAGATGGGCGTCATCTTCTTTCGCAAGGTCGCGTCGTCGGCGTAAATCTCGACGACGTTGGAGCTGTGGAAGAGCATGTTGAGAAGCTGGTCGATGAGATAAGGGAGAACTTCATCCTGCTGGGGGAAGCCCATCTCTTTTGCGACCCGCTGCCGCATCCGGCCGAGCTTCGAATAGCCGAGGCCCTCGCGCTCCATGCGATCTTTGGCCTCGTCGATCGTCTGACGCTCGCGCCGGACGTACTCCTTGAGCACGGCTTCGAGGTCGAGTCGGACCTCGGCCACCTCCTCGACCTCGATGTCTTCGCCGGCGGTGAGCTCCCGCACGAGGTCGTCGACCATCGGGCCAATTTTTCCTGAATAAAGTCGCATGGTTATGACGCCGGCCCGGGACATCGAGCGAATCGCGCCCGACTGCCGCGACACTAGCTAAGCGCGCCGTTTTGGTCAATACGAAGGAAAAAATGAGGAATGAAGCTATTTTGTGAAGCTACGTCTTGACGGTAATCCTGTATTCATGCACCATACCGTTAAGGCTGTAAGTATGGATTCTAACGCTCCTGCATTGCAAAACGGCTCCGGCGCACGACGACTGCGCACGACGGAAGAACGCCGAACGAGGGTTCTCTCTCGTTGCAGGATTTTCGAGACGCTGAGACCCGCGCTCCGGGAGCAGATCTTGAGCGGGAGCGCGCTGGTCGACGCAGATCGCCGCGAATCTCTTTGCATGCCTAACGACCCGGCGATCTTCGCGATCGGCAGCGGTCGAGTTCGGCGCGTGCGCCGCACACCTGAACGAGAGCTGACGCTTGGCTACTACGGCCCAGGGGATCTCATCGGCGAGATGTCGCTGGTCGATCCCGAAGCGCGTCTCGAAACGGTGGTTTTGGATTATGTGGAAGCGCTACGCATTCCGCCTCGGCTCATCAAAATGGTGATGGACGAGGACCTGGAATTCGCTTCCGCTATGCATCGGTTGATGGGGGAACGCCGCCTGCTCGCAGAACGGCGAATCGATGCACTGCTCACGCGAAGCGTAGAATCGCGTGTTGCAGAGTTTTTGCTCGATGCGTCCTCGAGGCACGGTATTCCCGATTCACGGGGGATCTTGATCGGTGTGAAGTTCACCCATCAGGAGATTGCGAGCTACGTAGGCTCGACTCGGGAAACCGTCACACTGGTGCTCGGCGCCTTCAAAAGGGCTGGCCTGATCGACACCGATCATCGCCGCGTCGTCATCAGAGACATCGCAGGACTGCGAAAGAGGGTCTAACACCAAAAGGGGAGCGTCCGAACGGCGCGCGGCCTGGGGGGGCCGCCGCCGGGAGGACGGTTTTATGGACGGGGCGCGGAAAAAGGCGCGACGCGGGGGTGCGACGGACGGCCCGGCTTAGGCACTCGCGTGGGGGCGGCGGGGTGGGGATGAAGGGTTCACTCTCCCCGAAACACATTTTGTTCGCCGCCGTGAGTAACCGATAGCGGGAAGTACGGACCCGCACTCCCCACCCCGCCGCCCCCACGCGAGCGCCTACATCGGTCCCACGAGGACTT
>SHLP01000187.1 GCA_004283055.1 Deltaproteobacteria bacterium | reverse complement strand
GCGACGCGATCTCGCTCTCGCAGTTCCGCGGCGAGAAGACCGTCGTTCTCTACTTTTACCCGAAGGACGAAACCCCGGGCTGCACCGCGGAGGCATGCACGTTCCGCGACAGCTTCGAGGACTTCGTGGAAGCTGGCGCGGTGGTCATCGGTGTCAGCCAGGACAGCGAAGAGAGCCACAAGAGCTTCGCCTCCCATCACCGCCTTCCGTTCCTGCTGGTGAGCGATCGCGACAAGGCGCTGCAGAAGGCCTACGGCGTGCCCAAAACCATGGGCTTGCTCCCCGGGCGCGTGACGTACGTCATCGACAGAGAAGGCAAGGTCCAACACGTGTTCAACTCGCAGCTCAACGCGAAGAGGCACGTTCGAGAAGCACTCGAGGTCGTCAAGCGGCTCGCGGCCTGAATCGCCGGACCAAGACGAAAAGCAGGAGCCCGAGCGAGGCAGACCATGAGCCGGTCGCGCCAAAGGACGCGCTGCAGCCCGCGCTTGGCGGTGCGAAGACGCCGCTCTCCACTGAGGGCAGAGGCGCAGACCCGCAGGGCTCCCCTTCACAGGCTTCGGCGTCGCAAAGGTCTTCGGCCTGCCAACCCTCGTCGCAGAGTGCGGCGACGATCGGCGCCACGTTGTGTACGATCTCCCCGGCCTCCGAGTCCTCGTAGACCGAGACGCGGTTGCAGTCCTCGCCGTCGAGGGTGACATAGTCCGGTGCGCGCCCTCCGATGAGCATGCCGGCGAGCCTGTTCTGCGAATCGAAGGTCGCGCTGCCCGAGTGCCCTTGGAATGCGTCGAGGTTGGCGACGAAAAAGTCGAGTTGGGTGGCGCGAGGGTCTGCGACCGATCCACCGTCATCGATCTTGGCCGGGAGACCGCTCCCGAAACCGATCATCGACAGAGCCTCCCGCTCGGCCAGCGCCCTGGCGGGCCGAATGGCGACCGGCGCTCGGTCGCCCTCGACGGGACGGTCGAGCTGAATGACGGCGAAGTCGGGCACGAATGCTTGGGACCCCGCGCTACCCCGAGAGACGACGCGCCGGCAGCTGTATACGTCGTCGTCGCGGATCGCGGCGAGCGTGTCGGGGTCGGTGTAGTAGTAGTTGAAAACGTACGAATAGCTCTCGCACGGGGTGCGTTCGTCGATGCAGTGACCTGCCGTCAAGACCAGGTCGTCATCGATGAGAATCCCCGAGCAGGACGCCGCGGTCGGTTGGTCCGCGAAGAGCTCGCCGTCGCAGAGGTCCCTCGAGTCCTTCAGCGAATTGGTGGCGAGGCTGTACGTTCCATTCGGCTCCGGGCTGATTCGGAAGCTCGGAATCAAGGCGACGATCGACTGCTCCGCGATACGCCGCAGCTCTGCGCTGGGATGGTTGTACACCTCCACCCGGTCGTCCTCGCCGTACACGACAGGGGCAGTCACCCCGCTGACGAGCCCCTCCTCGGGAGACCCGCAGGCCGCGGTGAGCCCCAGCAGCAAGGCCAAGCAAGCATACAAACGCATCACTCTAACATCTAAGGCCAATTTGAACCGGACGCTACTCCGATACGCGAACCTGTATGCTAGTCACCAAATCCCCCGTCGAAGTAGCCACGTCCGAGACCACCACGACCGGCTCGCCCGCTTCGACGACCGAGCGCTCCCGCAGCTTGGCGAGCGCATTCACGATGGTCTTCTCGGGATCTCGGGACAGATTCATCCGGAACGGTATGACGCCGCGGAGGAGCCAGAGCTTGCGGCGGGTCGTGCTCATGTTGGTGAAAGCATAGATGATGGCGCGCTGAGGCCGATAGCTGGCGACGAGCTGTCCGAAGTACCCGCGCCGCGTCATGACGACGATCGCTTTGGCGCCCAAGGAGTCGGCAAGACGGCACGCGCCCTGGGCGATGTGGGCGCGCTGGTTCGTAGGGGCGGCGCGCTGCTTGTAAAAGTCGAGGCCCGGCCCCGTCTCGATTCTGCGCGCAATGGTGTCGAGCACCTCGACACATCGCACGGGGTACTTGCCGGCTGCCGTCTCGCCGCTGAGCATGATTGCATCGGCCTGCTCGTAAACGGCGTTTGCGACATCGGTCACCTCGGCGCGCGTAGGGAGCGGGTTGTCGATCATCGATTCGAGCAAATGAGTCGCCACGATGATGGGTTTGCCCGCAATCGCGCAGCTACGGACCATGTCACGCTGAAGGACGGGCAGCTCTTCGAACGCTACTTCGACCCCGAGGTCTCCTCGCGCGACCATGATGCCGTCGGCTGCCTCGAGGATCTCTTCGAAGTTGTCGAGGCCCTCTTGGTTCTCGATCTTCGCGATGAGACGTTGATGCCCTCCCGCTTCGTCGACGATCTTTCGAACCTCCAACACGTCCTGAACGCCGCGAACGAACGAGAGCGCGATGAAATCGACGTCCTGTTCGAGGGCAAACGCGATGTCTTCACGATCTTTCTTCGTAATCGAGGGCAGATTGACGCGAACCCCGGGCAGGTTGACGTGTTTGCGCGAGCCCAAGGTGCCGCCGTCGAGGACTCTGCACTTGAGTCGATGCTCCAACACTTCGAGCACTTCGAGATTGATCAGTCCGTTGTCGACCGTCACTCGCTCACCGGCGCGAAGGTCCTTGACCAGGTCTGTGTAGTTGACGTGGACGCTTCGCTCCTCGGCGTCGTCGGCCAGGACGGAGAAGTAGAAGACATCGCCGGCTTTGAGGTCCAGGCTTTCGGCAAGCTCACCCGTCCGTATCTCGGGGCCCTGAAGATCCATCAAGATCGAAACGGGGTGAGCGAGTTTCTTGCTCAGACTCTTGAGGTTGCGGATGACCTGCAGATGAGAAGCATGATCGCCGTGCGACATGTTGAGGCGGGCGAGATTCATGCCGGCCCGCGCCAAGCCGGCGAGCGCATCCCAGGAGCTCGTCGACGGACCGATCGTGCAGACGATCTTGGTGAGACGTGTTTGGGACGGTTGCGGGGGCAGCTGCATGGCTGCGCGGAGCCTAGGCCAGGCCTATACCCCTGACAAACGGCGCGCGAGCAACGCAACGCCTAGCAGAAGGCCAAGAGCGGAAATCGGAGAGCGATCGCGATGGTCGGACCGGACTGCTGCGCACGCGCTTGCACGATTGAGAGTGCCTCCTTTGGGAACGCTGATCGGGTCCGCGCCATCCTCGAGGAACAAACCCTCGTTCGCGTCCATCATGCGGCTAGGCTGAAACCGGCTGCCCGCTTGGTCCGCGATCCACGGGAGATGCGCCGAGAGCAAAGTGTAGACGCCACCGTCGCCACAGTCCCGTTTCACGTCGGAGCGGCCGCGGGAGACGAGACCGACGAGGAAATTGCCTTCCTCGGTCGGTACGTAGAGCGGGCCGCCCGAATCCCCGTAACAGGAGTCGCCAAGCTGATCGATTCGACGCGTCAGCAATTCGTTCTGCCCCAAGATGTCGATCACCGCGTCCGAGATGTAGAGCTCGCCGTTGAGGTTTTCCTCGAGGTCGTAGACCCCGTAACCGGCAACGAAACCGACGTCACCGTGGCGGACGAGCTGGTGCTCACGCTCTTTGCTGAGGAGCGGCGCGTTGGGAATCTCGTCGAAGGGCGAGTCGAGCAGCAGAAGAGCGATGTCATTGGGTGAGCCGATGCCGCCTTGTCCGGCGCCGCTGCGATTTCGTCCCATGATGAAGTCGTGGTCGTAGCCTTCATGGACGCGCGCCTCGGAGACGGGGCGAACCAAACCTTGGTGCGCCGAGCGGCTCGCGAGATGTCCGGCCACGACCTCGAGTGTCCCCGGCGCCGCCGCTCGAACCACGCCGACCTCGGGCTCGACGACAGCGCAGTGGGCAGCGGTCACGACGACGCCCGGTGAAATCAGCGCGCCGGAGCAGAAGCCCACGCTCGCACCGGTATGACGGATTTCGACGGTCGCGAAGATCTGCCGATCGTTGGCCGCCCAGCCGCCAACGACATTTGCCTGGGTTCCAGCTATCTCGTCATCCCAGTCCGCCGTGTTCGGCACGTCGCCACAGCCAAGGGCAGTGCCCAAAAGGGTTACAAATAGGGCCTTGTATGCCTTTGGAGGAAGCATCGGGGAAGGTAGGTGGATGTATCATGAGTGCATCGGCCTTCATAGCCTGAACGGCTGCCGCGGACGCCTGATCTGACAGTTGTGTGAGCTGCCAAACCCTTGGTGGATGCGAAAAACTTGGTGCGGATCGTCTGGGCGACGAGAGTCGTTCCCGTGGAAGGCATGAACCGCCGAGCGCGCCGCAAAGAGGAAACCCTGCGGCGGATCGAAGAGGCAGGCTGGCGGCTGTTCACGAGCCGAGGCTACGACGCGACATCGACCCGAGAGATCGCCGAGGCTGCCGACATCGCCGCCGGAACGCTCTTCAACTATTTCTGCGAGAAGCGCGGGCTCCTCATCCACTTGATGCAGATGAAGATCGACAGCGCGCTCGATGAAGCGTTTGCGTCGCTGCCTGCGTCGACCCTCGAAGAAGAGCTGACGCACGTGTTCACCGCGTTGACCGATTGCTACGCGCGAGAACGGCGCCTGAGCCGCGTGTTCATCAAGGAGTTGCTCTTCACCGACGGCCAGCGACGCGCCGAGTCTGCTGCGTGGACGTTCAACCTGGTACGTCGAGTTGCCGACTTGGTGACGAAGGCACAGCAGCGCGGGGAGCTGGACCCGTCGATCCGGCCGATGGAAGCTGCGCAGCAGGTCTTCAGCACACACTACTTTGGTCTCGTCACCTGGCTGGGCGGAACGATCCCGTCGCGAGCCGCGCAGCAGAGGCAGTTTACGGACTCGCTACGCCTGCTTTTGCGCGGCCTGCGCCGAAGCGCGGCCTAGACGAGCATTCACGTCGAGCACAGCCGCCGCGATTTCTTCAGGCACTTCTTCTTGCAAAAAGTGCCCGGCCTGCGTTTCGGTCACCGGCGGGTCGCCGAGGAGCGCCCTGGTGCGCTTCAGCGCGCGGGCGAGAATGGGATCGCGTCGGCCCCAGACCATCGCCTTCGGCCCATCGAAGCTGCCAGCCAAGGCTGCACACTCCTGCAAGGCGGGAATCGATGGATGGCCCATGCGATCGACCGCCATACGCGCAGTTGCCAACGGGGCGACCCGGTCGGCAATGTTGCGAAATGGGTAGCGGTAGGCGCGCGCTACGTCACCGCGGATGCTGGACCGGTCGCCCTGGGCGAGGTGCAAGGCGGCCTGGGGCAAGGGCAAGAGGCGAAAGGCGAAATCGCTGACCAGCGGAAGATGCGAGAAGCGGTGGAATGCGGTCGGCTTGAAGCCGGGCGACGGGGCGTCGAGGACCGTGTTGAGCACCACCATCCCAGCAAGGCGCTCCTGACGACTGGTGAAGGGGTGTGTACCGATCGCTCCGCCCCAATCCTGGCCGACGAGAATCAAATCGCGGAGGTCGAGCTGATCGATGAGCGAGCCGAGCCACTTGCTGTGATTGGCGATCGTGTGCAGCGCGAAGTCGCGGGGCTTGTCGCTGAATCCAAAGCCGATCAGGTCCGGCATGATCACGCGAAGGCCCTGCCCCTGTAGGCACATCGCGACCTTACGGTAGAGAAAACCCCAGGTGGGGTTGCCATGCACCATCAGCACCGGCCTTCCCCGACCCGTCTCCATCACATGCATGTGCAGTCCGTCGCCTACGGCAACGCGATATCGGGTGAAAGGAACTTCCTTCGCAATCCACGCGGGAAGCTCGGGCGCCGGCAACTGCTCCACGAGACGAAGCCTACCCGGTCGAGGCCGCTGGGAAAAGTGCGAGGCTTGTGCTGCGGTGGGCATACCGGGGCACGGAAAAAAGCGCGACAGGGGGC
>SHLP01000186.1 GCA_004283055.1 Deltaproteobacteria bacterium | reverse complement strand
CGTTCGCTATCGACGAGAAGCTCCTGCGTCCCTTCGATGTCGTCGAGGTCGGCGATCCAGAGGCTCTGCGTGCTCGTGTCGTTACGAACGTAGGTGATCCTGTCGCCGGTCGGCGAGATATCGGGGTACCGTGCGCGAAGACCCTTGGTCAACCGTTTGCGGTCCCAAGCCCCGCGTGGGTCCAGGCGAAAGAGGTCGTAGTAGAAGTACAGGTTGGTTCGGTATGCATCAAACGAGTCGAAGTAGAGCTCCCCATTGGGGTGCACCGTCGGATAGCTTTCGCCTGCGCTTCGCACGATGCGTTGGACCGCGTTTCCTTTCGCTAGATCGAGTGTTCGAATCTGCGGGTCGCTTCGTCCGTCCCGCGCAAAGTAGAGCAACCGTTCGTCGTCCGCGAATCGCAGGCCGCGAACCCACTCGCCGCGAAACGTGATCCGGCGTCCCTGCGTCGTGCCCTGCGCGCGGACTCCGGCTTCCACGTCCCCGTAGTGGCGGCGCATGTCCTCGATCCAAAGCTCGTAGAGCTCGCCGAACGTCTTTCCAGTGAGACGCTTGCCCATTCGGTTGACGCTAAAGGGAATGGCGCGGCGCCCGTACCAGGTTGGGATTTCCTCGAGGATCCCTTCGCCGTACTGCTCGATGAGCCACTTGATGAAGCGCGAACCGTACAGGTACCAAATGTCGCCGTGCGGCCAGTAGTCGGTCCGGTTGTTGAGGGTGTCGAAGTGCAAGATGTTGTTGTCGAGGAAGGCCATGCGCATGTACATTTCGTACTGCGTCGATCGCATTCGGCCGCCCGCCGTCTCGCGCGACTCCAAGTAGGTCGCGATGCCTTCGATGATCCAGCGAGGCTGAATTAGGTTCGGCGCCCAGACCTTCCCGAAGATCTCGTTGATCACGGCAGGGATTCCGCCGATGTTGTCGGTGTGAAGAATGTGCGCGTGCTCGTGGGTCACCAAGACGGTCATCCAGTCGTCGAAGTCGCCGAGCACCGAAAGGTCGTCGGGCGCGCTCACGTAGAGACGGATCGTATTGTAGCGCAGCGGGGTTGCGTTCCCGTTGGCGCCGTCGATCTCGTCGGTCAACACGATCTGAACACGCTTCTTCGGCTGGTGGCCGAGCAGGGGCGCCATGTTCGCGTTGGCTCGCTCCGCGATCGCCAAGACCCGTCGGGCGACCAGGGCCAGGGGCTCAGGGTAGCTCACCTCGAAATGCTCGCTCCGGACCGTTCGCCAGCGCCTGGACAAGTCCTTCGTCTGAGCCTCCGCCGGTATCACCCCCAAAAGCCCCAGCAGAAAGGCCATTGCAGCCACCCCGCGGGCCATCCCAGACTTTCTAGCACGGGCCCCTTCAGAACCCATAACGGCCCGTCTGTTCTCCCCAGTCGGCCAAAGGCTTGACCAGACGCATCGCCACCTCCTAGCCTTAAACGAAGTGGGAGCGGGGTTTCGTTACGATGGGGTCTGAGCGAGGGGAGTTGGTGATCGAGGGTCTGACGTTGCCGTTGGCGCTGCGTTTCATTTCTGGGAAGTACCAGGGTGGGGAGTTCCCCCTGCCTGACGGTGGCGAAATCGTCATCGGGCGCTCCAGCGAGCTCGACATGGTTTTGGTCGAGGACATGGTCTCCCGGCGCCATGCGAAGATCTCCGTCGAAGGCGGGGACATCTATCTGGAAGACCTCGGTTCGACAAACGGGAGTTTCGTCAACGGAGAGAAGATCTCTCGGACGAAGCTCAACGAGGGCGACCGCATATTGATCGGCACGAGCATCATCAAGGTCGTCGCCTCGGATGGCTCCGCCTCGGTCCAGGACGCCAAGGCCAAGATGGACGCAGCGTACGCGAGCGCACGCCCGTCTCCGGGGAGCACCATGACTGGCTCCATCGCCGAGGTCGCGCTGCCCGACCTGCTTCAGCTCTTCTCTGCCTCGAAGAAGACGGGTGTTTTGCAGATCACCACCGAGACCGACGTCGGCTCGATCTACCTCGAAGAGGGCTTGGTCCAGTTTGCCGTCGTGAACGGCGATGAATCGGTGCCTCCGGAGAAGGCCTTTTACCGGGTCCTGGTCTGGGACAAGGGGACCTTTGACTTGCTTCCCAAGGTAGAGCGTAGCTTCCCAACCGAAATTCAGAGCAGCGTCGAAGGCCTCCTCATGGAGGGCATGCGGCAACTCGATGAGATCCGTCGTCTCGGAGACGCGCTGCCTCCGCTCCAATCACTGATCAGCGTCGCCTCACCAATGGCCAAGCCGCTTCGCGATGCCGCACCCGAAGAGCTCGACGTGATTCAGCTGGCGCTCGACCACGATACTCTCGTGGACCTCATGAACCATGCCGGGAAGCCCGATCCCGAAGTCGCCGAAGTCGTCGTCGGTCTGCTTGAAAAAGGCTATTTGATCAGCGGCTGAAGCGCCGCCCACGACTCACTGCTCTTGCCGGAAATAGTCACGCAGAGCGCCATATGCGTTCATAAGCGAGCGGTTGAGCTCCTGTGCCGCTTCGTGACGCTCCGGATGCCCTTCGTGTTTCTCCGGGCTGTAGCGCTCGCGGAGCCGCTTGTAGGCCCGCTCGATCTCCGGCCAGGTTGCGCCCGGACTGAGCTCGAGATTCGCCAGGTACTGCCGCACGCGCTTCCACGTAGGCTTCTGGTCGCTCGGGAGGCGGCCGCCGTGCCGCCTGCTGCGTTCCTGCTGGAGCTCGTCGTCGCTCAGCTCAGCGAGCTTTTTGCCTGAGGCGCCGAAGGCAGCGTCGCTGAGCCGAGTCATGAGCTCACGGGGCCGTGAAGCGTCAACAGGCGGGCCAGCAGATCTTCGGAGTACTTCGTCAACTTGGTGAACGCGACACCCATGCCCGGGGGGTCTTCCTGCACGCGAACGACCTGACCAGCGCCCTCAATCGTTTCGACGTCGTCCATGATCACCGTGAAGGTGAGATGCACCTCCGTGCCGACGGGCAGCGGCTCTCGGGAGCGAATGAAGACGCCAGACCTGGACACGTTCGTGACGTACTCGTGTACGAATGCGTCGAACGACTCGAACTCCTTGTTGATCGTGACCCGTCTCTCGCTGCGCTGGCCGTCGTCATTGCTCATCGAAACGTCAGGCTCCCGTGAGGTCGAACTGCTCCAGATGATAGTCGTTGCGCGGCTTCAATTCGATGCGCCTCTGAAAACGTTGCGCGGCTTCTGCAACCGATGCCTTTTCCTCCCGTTCGAGCATGTCGCAGACGGCAGGGTGGGCGCTGATGACGATCTTGTAGCCCGGGAGGGCGTCCCGCTCGCGCCGCATCTGTCGGAAGATCTCGTGGCACACCGTCTCTTTCGACTGCAGCAGGCCGGTCCCGTCGCAGAAGAAACAGGGCTCGTACAGTGTTCGCCCAAGCGATTGCCGAGTCCTCTTTCGAGTCATTTCGACCAGTCCCAGCTCGCTGATCCGTATCGCGGTGGTCCTCGACTTGTCGTCTTTGAGAGTCTTCAGAAGCGCTTTGAACACTTTCTCGCGATGTGCGTGCCGCTCCATGTCGATGAAGTCGAGCACGATCAAACCGCCGATGTTTCGGAAGACCAGTTGATAGGCGATTTCGCGCACCGCCTCTAGGTTGGTCTGCAAGATCGTCTGTTCGACGTCGTGCCCCTTGCCCGTGAATCTCCCGGTGTTGACGTCGATCGCCGTCAGCGCTTCGGCTTGATCAAATACCAAATGTCCACCCGAGGGGAGCTGAACTTTCCGTGAAAGCGCACGCGTGATCTCTTCTTCGATTCCGTACTCGTCGAAGAGCGGTTCGTAGCCTTCGTAGAGCTGCACGTCGTTTGCGCGCTCCGGTAGGAAGAGCGTCAGGAAGTCTTTGAGTCGCTGATACTCATCACGGTCGTCGATCACGATCTCACTGATGTCTTCGGTGAAGAGATCCCGCGCCGACTGAATTACCAGATCGGGTTCTTCATGAACCAGGGCGGGCGCCTTCTTCACCGATTCGCACGCGGTTTGGGTCTGTTCCCAAAGCTGCACCAGGTAGCCGATGTCTGCCTTGAGCTTCTTCTTCGTAAGGCCTTGCGCGAGGGTCCGAACGACGACGCCACCGTGCGGCGGCTTGACCGAATCGATGACCTCTTTGAGCCTTCGCCGCTCTCGGTCATTTCCAATGCGCTTCGAGACGCCAACATGTTCGACGGTCGGCATGAACACCACGTAGCGACCCGGGAGCGCGACGTGGCTCGTGACGCGAGCGCCCTTGGTGCCGATTGGCCCCTTTGACACCTGGACGAGAAGCTGCTGCCCCTCGGTCAAAAGGTCCCGGATCGGCGTCTTGCGCGATACCCTATTTCGCCGCCCTTTCGAGGCCCCCTTTTTTTCCGTGCCCTCGCCGTCGTCCTGGGTGCCGGGCGCTGCCTGCAGGTCTTCGACGTGCAGGAAGGCCGCACGGTCTAGGCCCACGTCGACGAAGGCTGCTTGCATGCCCGGCAACACGCGTGTGACTCGCCCTTGGTAGATGTTGCCTACGGGGGAGCGATGGTGCCGCCGTTCGACGTAGAGCTCGCGGAGCACGCCGTCCGCGATGAGACCAACGCGGGTTTCTCCGATGTCCACGTTGATCAGAAGAGTGTTTTTCGACATTCGTGATTCCGTATTGAGCGTTCCAGGGGAACAGGCACGCTAGACCGGGCGGCTCGGCCGGCAGAGCGATTCTGCACGAAGCGACGTGGCCGTCGCGGCATCGAGTGCCGAGCGCGCAGGTCCGTCATAGGGATACCTCGGAGCTGTCAGTTCTTCTCGAAGATCTGCTCGATTTCGGCCTGCGTGTGCTCTTCGCTCTCGGAGCGCGATACGGCGATCTCCTTCACGACTAGATTGCGCGCGGTCTCGAGCATTTTCTTCTCGCCGAACGACAACGACTTGTCGACCTGGAGCCGATAAAGGTCACGCATGACTTCGGCTACGTCGAAAACCGAACCGGTCTTGATCTTGTCCATGAAACCGCGGTAGCGGCGGTTCCAGGTCTGGTTGTCGAAGACGACCGGCTGTTCCGCGAGGAGGGAGAAGATCTCTTTGACGTCGGTTTCGGAGATCGGCGGCCGGAGGCCTACCTTCTTCGCCTGGGCGACGGCCACTCGGATCTTGTCATTGTTCTTCGCATCCAGCGGCCTCAGCACGTAGAATTCCATCGTTGCTGTTCCGATTTTGCGTTCCTCGATCGAAACGACCTCGGTGACGCCCTGTTTGGGATAGATGGCCTTATCGCCAACCTTGAACTCGTATGTTCCCGCTTGCATCGGGACTCCTTATCTTGCCAAAAACGTGCCCTTACACGCGATTTCCACGCATTGGGTTGAACGGGCGCTGCGCAGTGATTATTTCCCGCCTCAGCGTCGCACTTCGCGCGTCCCCGCTCTTTCGGTCCAGCCGAGCTGAAACCCGGTCGGGGCGAAATGTAGTCTTGGCGGGCATCGCGGTCAACGCGATGCAGGGCGGCGTTCGGCCACAAACGATCGACAAGTCGAGCTCCGGATCGCGCACGAAACTACGCTTTACGAATTTTCTTCAGCTTTTCAACGTGGCCTGATAAAGATACGTTCATCAATGATTCCAGTGTGTTGAAAGCCGACGTTGCAAAATATTTCGCTCAAATAGAGCAAAGTTATGTATAATTCATGTGCGCTTCCGCTTGACACGTGAAGTGACGTGACAATACGGTACGTGCACCTGCAATATTGACCCACCTTGGAGGAGGTCGAAATGGCGACTGCAAAAAAGCGACGAACGAAAAAGGCCGCGAAGAGGCGGCCTGCAAAAAAGCGTGCGGCAAAGAAGCGCACAACCAAGAGGCGAGCGACTAAGAAGCGCGCCACGAAGAAGCGAGCGACTAAGAAGCGCGCCACG
>SHLP01000285.1 GCA_004283055.1 Deltaproteobacteria bacterium | reverse complement strand
GCCAAGGTATTGGGACGCTATCATTCGCGCTGTTCCTGGTCATCGTGATTATCGACTTGCGTCACGCCGAATTCCGTCCTTCGGTCCCGCCCGAGTCGCCACGGTCCGAGAAGCACTAGGCGCGCGAACGCGCGCCGTGCAGCAAGACGAGGCACGCGCCCAGGGCGACGATGATTCCCGCCGTTAGAAGTGAGCTTCGGGGCACGAATGGCATCAGGCCGAGGCAGCTGATCGCGCCGACGAGAGGGACCCATCGCGGCGCGCAAAATGTGCGCGGGCTCGGGCTCTCGCGTCGCTTGATTACCATCAAAGAGACGTTGACCGTGAAGAAGACGAGAAGGAGCAGCAAGCTCGTCGTCCCAGCGAGAAAGGTGAGGGTGCCCGAGAGCGCCAAGGCGAGCGCGACCGCGAGCACGGTGACGACCGCCAGGTGTGGGGTGCGTCGTCGTGGGTGCACCGCGCCGAGCGCCGTAGGCAAGAGCCCCTGCCGCGACATGCCGTAGATCAGGCGCGAGGCCATGATGAAGTTCAGCAGGCCGGTGTTCGCGACGGCGAAGAGTGCAATCAGCGTGAACAAGCGGTCGGGAACCACTTCGGTGGCACGCTGCACGACAGACAAAAGAGGGGCGTCGGAGACGCCGAGCTCGGCGGGCGGGACCACACTTGTTGCGACCAACACGACCAGCAAATAGATGATCCCGGTGACGCAAAGCGCGGCCAAGATTGCGCGAGGCATGTTGCGCTCGGGATCTTTCACCTCTTCGGCCACGTTGACCATGTCTTCGAAGCCGATGAACGCGAAGAAACCCAGCGCGGCGCCGCTCGTGATCTCGGTCCAACTGGCCGCACGGCCCGCTTCGATCGTTTGTAGGATACCCGCGTCTGGGCTGCGCTCGAGGAAGAGCGCTCCCACTACGATCACGATCAAGAGGCCGGTGAGCTCGACCATCGTCGCGATGATGTTGGTCGTCGAAGACTCCCGCATCCCACGGAAGTTGATCGCCGCGAGCAAAAGCAAGATGCCGACTACTGTCGCCGATGGAGACAGCCCCGGGACGAGCCCGCTCATGTAGCCCCCAAATGCCACCGACACCGTCGCCAAGGAAAGAATCCCCGAGGAGAGGACCATCCACCCTACCAGGAGCGACAGGCCGGGGCGCCCGAACGCCTGGCCGGTGAAGAACGACTCGCCGGCGCTTCGGGGAAACCGACCCCCGAGCTCGGCGTAGGTGAGAGCAGTCAGGCCCGCCACCACGAGTGCCACGCCAAAGGCCGCCCAGCTTGCGCTTCCCGCCACCCCGGCCACCTTGCCGACGAGCGCGTAGATTCCTGCGCCCAGGATGTCCCCGACGCCGTAGAAGACGAGCGCCCAAAAACCCAGGGAACGGCGCAGCTCGGGGGGCGGAGAGTCGTTCATCGGTTCAGATGCCATTTCTCTTCCAACTAGGGGTCGTCTACGACGCAAAGCGCTGGTAGGCTGCCCGACGCCATGAAGCAAACCAAGATCACCCTCCAAGAGAACGAAATCCCCGAGCGCTGGTACAACATCGTCGCCGACATGCCCAACAAGCCCCTGCCGCCGCTCAATCCGGCAACTCAGGAGCCCATTGGCCCCGAGGCGCTCGCCGCCATTTTCCCAATGGCTTTGATCGAGCAGGAGGTCAGCCAGGACCGTTGGATTCCGATTCCCGAAGAGGTGAGGCAGATCTACACGAGCTGGCGTCCATCTCCATTGTACCGGGCGCATGGGCTCGAAAAGGCGCTCGATACGCCCGCGCACATTTACTACAAGTACGAGGGCGTCAGCCCGGC
>SHLP01000284.1 GCA_004283055.1 Deltaproteobacteria bacterium | reverse complement strand
GGGGACATCCATGTTAGGTTCTTGTCAAGCCCGGACGGCGGCAGGCGTCCTTTTTCTTCCGCCCTCGCAGCCGCCGGCTTCGCCCGCTTGAACAGCGTCGTCCCGTGCTGGAGCGGGTTCGGTCAACTGCGCGTTCGCTTCGGACGCGGCGCAGCGGACGGTTGACGGGTCCCGCTTCAGCGCGCACGAAGATCCACCGCGGGCGAAGGCGGTCCTCCACCGCACGCTCGAAATCTCGTCTTCCAACTCGCCGACAGCGCCTTGCCAATCAACCAAGTGTCGCCGTCCCCGCGGACGCGACCAGACATCCATGAGCCGCCTCGGGCGCACATTCAGCACACCGTCGCGGAAGTTTCAGTCAAGGTCCACATTGAATCCCGCCGGCCTCGAAACAGTCACCGTTGGCGTCTCCAGCCTCGCGTCGAGACTTTCACGCAGTCCCCGAAAAGCAAGGCCCGGCGGGACGCTGTCGTCACAATCTCTTCAGCGCTTCTCGTACGGCGTGCCGCGCGCATCCACCGCCCGCAGCCGCGCCACCAGCGCTCTGGCGACCTGCACCGTCGCCCGGTTGCGATGCCCGCGCTCGCACTCCTTCGCGTGCAGCGCCGCAAGCTCCTCATTGAAGCGAGGCGCCAACTTCGCCGCCTCGATCAGCACCCGCTGCAAATGGCGGTTGCGCCGTTTCGACAACGGCCCGCGCTTGGCCTTGCCCGCCGACTCATCCAGCCGCGCGCACAGCCCGCAATAGCTCACCATCTGATCGAGCGTATGGAAGCGATTGAGGTCGCCGATCTCGATCGCCCACGTCAGCGCCGTCATCACGCCCACGCCTGGGATCGTCTGTAGCAACGCCACGCGCCGCTCCAGTAGCGGGTGGCGCAACAGCTTCTTTTCGATCGTTCGCGCCAGCCGTTCGGACTCCTCCAGCCGGTCGCGGCTCGCGCACAGCAGGAAGGCATCCTCCTCGCCCGTCTCCAGCTTGTCGAGAAACGGATAAAAGTAGCTCTTCGTATGAAGCTTCGACTTCACGTACGGCTCGCCCAGCTCCATCAGCGCCGTCGCGATGCGGTTCTTGTGCCACACCGCCTGCTCGATCAGACGGTTGCGATAGCGCAGCAGCCGCCGCAGCTCGCGCCACTGGCGCGGCGGCATCCAGACCCGCGGCAGCATGTCGATGCGCAGCAGATCGCTGACCTTGTCCGCGTCGATCGTGTCGCTCTTCTTCTTGGCCTTGGTGATCGCTTCGAGATCGGCCGGGTGCGCGACAGCGAGATCGTCGGCGTAGGGGGAGAGCGTGTCGTGAATCCAGCCGCTGAACTGGGTGGCCTCCATGGCGCCTTGCCAGGGTTGGGGCAGCGTCGCGGCCCACTCTTCGAGCGCCGACCGGGTGGCTTCGAGCGTTCCTTGATCGACCACCTCCCCGTCGCCAGTCTTGATGCAAAATACGATGCTTTGCTTGTGCACGTCGAGTCCGATATAGTGCATCTCGGAGTCCTCCTGGGCCCGGGTTTCGGGCCGCTTCCTTCCAGGGCGCGGGCCCGACATTTTACTCCCGCCAGGAGGACTCTGCTTGCGGTTCACCTATGCATTGAAACAGTCAGCGAGTTTCGCGCCCGCGGAGGTTGCGCCAATTCGTTGATCCCATTGCGGCGCGAAATCGTGACAGTCCCCACGGCGAGCATCAGTCGGTGAAGTTGCTCTACGCACGCGCCTCAGTTGCTCACCCACACCGAGCCTAGGTTTCCGGCGGGTCTTCCGCCGATGCGCAACTCCACGTCGAGGCGGCCGGGCGGCAGGTTGGCTGGCAGTTGGACGTTGAGCTGC
>SHLP01000062.1 GCA_004283055.1 Deltaproteobacteria bacterium | reverse complement strand
GACCAGGATCCGCCCGACGACCAGCTCCCGCCCGACCAGCCGGACCTTCGTCGTCCCTTGCTGCGCTTCAGTTTCTTCCGGCGCCGGCCGATGAAAGACCATCCGATCGGTGCCGCAATCAACCAAAGGACGACGGCGAGAGGACCCGCGCTCGGGGCGATCATAGTGATGCCGCCAACGCCGATGAACGGGATCAGGAAGAAGTAGAGAAACCACTGGAAGGGGTTCGTGCTGACCACGACCCAGACGAAGGGGACCAAGAAAAGGAGCCAGAGCGCGCCGAAGATTCTTGGCGGGAGATCGGCCGTGGTGTCGCTCGCGCTAGGCGGCGGAAGCGTGCTCGTCCCGCGGATCAAGCCGTCGATCGCCTCGACGGCCCGCTCGATGCCACCGTCGAAGTCCCCGGCACGAAAGCTTGGTGTCAGGATCTGATTGCGGATACGGGTCGTCATCACATCGGTCAGCACCGGCTCGAGGCCATAGCCGATTTCGAAACGCATCTTTCGATCGTTCTTCGCGATCAGCAGAAGCGCTCCGTCGTCCTGTGCCTCACGGCCCAGTTTCCAGGTTTCGGCGATTCGCAGGCTGTACTCCTCGAGCTGCTCGCCCTGAAGACTGTCGATCGTGAGCACGACGACCTGCGCTCCCTTGTCCGCTTCGAGCCGTGCCAAAATCGCTTCGACTCGAGCCTCTGCCGCCGGAGTGAGCAAATCCGCGTAGTCGTTGACGCGTCCGGAAAGCTCGGGGACGTTGAGAGCAAACGCAACGACGGACACCGAGCAAAGCAAGATCGCAGCGAGAATTGATCGCTTCTCATTCACGGCGAAACCTCGGCTCGTCGGAGAGTTGATTGTCTTGCTCGGCCGGCTGAACGCCGTGGGCCTCCAACAGTGAGGCACAGCGCTCCACGGCGTGAATCAAGGCTGCCGCGGGCGTCCCACGCCGAATTCCGAGGGCAAGATCGCTCGAGATCTCGTACCACGCGTCGTCGGCGACCCGCTCATCGATTCCCTCGTCGGCCAGCACCAGCACTCGATGCTCGAACAGAGCAACGAAAATCAGAACGCCGGTGCGTTCGCGGGTAGCAAACACCTGCTCGTCCAGGAACGCCTCGGCCGCGCGTCCGTCCACACGGCTATCGAGAGCTTCCTCGCCGATCAGTCTTCGTCCGATCGCATCAAACCGGCTCGCGACCCAGCCAGCCAGAAGCCCGAGCTGAAGCCCGATCAAGAGCCACAAGTGATCGGGTGCCCCCCAGCCCCCAAGTCGCCACACTACGACACTGGCGCAGAGGGCGCCCAGCGCGCCGCCGACCAACGCGCCTTTCCACGCGACTTCCGGGTGGGGGTCACAGCGTTCGGTCACATAGACGACCAGCTCGCCTGCGGTCTTTCGCTCCGCAGCCGTCGTGGCAGCCTGGATTGCTTCTCGGTCCGCGCTGGAGAAGAAGGTTTCGATTCGCCGGGGCACGGCGCGCGCTAGAACTCGACCTTCGGAGGTTCGTCTGCTCCGGGGGTCGACTCGAAGTATGGCTTGTCGCCGAAGCCCATGATGTTCGCGAGCAGAATGGTCGGAAACTGCCTGCGGGTTTTGTTGTAGTCGAGGGTCGCATCGTTGAAGCGCTTCCGCTCGACGCTAATTCTATTTTCGGTGCCTTCGAGCTGCGCCTGCAGGTCACGAAAGGCTTCTGTGGCTTTTAGCTCCGGGTACCGCTCGACCACGACGAGCAATCGCGACAAGGCGGAAGACAGCTGAGTCTGCGCGGCCTCGAATTGTTGCAGCTGCTCCGTATTGGGCGCCGTTTCGAAGTTGACCTGCCCAACCTTGGCGCGCGCCTCGACGACTCGAGTGAGCGTCTCTTGCTCGAACTCCTTTGCGCCTTTCACGGCCGCCACTAGGTTTGGAATGAGATCGGCGCGTCGTTGATAGACGTTCTCGACTTGGCTCCAAGCGTTGTCGACTCCTTCCTCGAGCTGCACGAGGCGGTTGTAGCTCCCAACCCCAGTTGCCAGCAGAATCAGTGCAATCACGGCGATCACACCGCATCCAATCACGCCCTTGCTCATAGCTTCTCCTTCGTCTCTGAGTCGCGCGAGGATGCGCGGAGAACCTGCAGCTGGTCAAGCCAAGCGAGCTTCAGATATCGATCCGATCGCCGTTTGTTGGCGCGTGGACCGTCGGGAAGCCGCGCTCTTCGAGCAGCGACTTGAGCGTGCGGCGACCCTGGTCTTCGCCGTGAACCAGCGCGATTTGCCGCAGTGGGCCCGCCTCACGAACCGCCTCGGCGTAGGCCAGGAGGTCGTCTTGGCCCGCGTGTGCGCTGAAGCCGTTGAGCACGAAGACCTCGGCGTGGCGTTCCCGCTCGACACCGAAAATGCGAACCCGCGTCCGCTGCTCGACGAGTCGTCGCCCGAGAGTGTGCTGCGCCTGCCATCCGACGATGAGCACGGCGTTCTTTCGATCCTCGATGGTTGCGACCAAATGATGGACGACTCGGCCAAACTCGCACATGCCGCTCGCCGAAATGATGACACACGGCTGGTCGCTCCGGTCTATCGCTTTGGAATCCTCGACGGATGACACGTAGCGCAGGCCGTCGAAGTCGAACGGGGAGTCGCCCTCTAGAAGACTTTCGCGCGTTCGGTCGTCGAAGCATTCTGGGTGCATCCGAAACACGTCGGTGAGCTTGACCGTGAGGGGCGAGTCCACGTACACCGGAACATCGGCGAGCCGCCCTCTGTCCTTGAGCTTCTTGAGCGAGTAGATCAGCTCCTGGGCTCGTTCGAGCGCGAACGACGGCACGACCACTTTGCCGCCGCGGCCAACCGTGCGGGCAATCACTTCATCGAGCCTGTCATCCATCTCTTCGATCGGGTCGTGATTCCGATCGCCGTATGTGCTTTCCATGATCAAGCATGAGGCACCCGGCGGAACCTCGGGGTTGCGAAGGATCGGCATGTTGTGCCGCCCGAGATCGCCGGAAAACACCAAACGTCGCTGTTCGCCAACCACATCGACGTCGAGTGCCACCATCGCGCTTCCGAGCACGTGTCCCGCGTCGTAGTAGGTCAGCGTCACACCTTCTGCGATTGTCTGGGGTCGGTGATACGGAATGCCGACCATGAGCTTCAGAGTTTCGATCACGTCTTTCTGGTCGTAGAGCGGCTCGACGGGTGCCATGTTGGCGCCGTTCTTCGCGATCTTGCGGTTGATGTAGGCCGCGTCCTGAGCCTGGATCTCTGCCGAGTCCTCGAGCATCGCCGCACAGAGGTCCCGGGTGGCGGGCGTACAGTAGATCGTGCCGCGGAAGCCCTGGCGATATAGGCGCGGCAGTGCGCCCGAGTGGTCGATGTGAGCGTGGGACAGCACCATGACGTCGATATCCTTGGCGCGAAAGCCCAAGTGCCGATTGCGTTCGATGGTTTCTGAACGGCGCCCCTGGAAAAGGCCGCAGTCGAGCAAGATGCGCGCCTTCTCGGTGTGAACGATGTGCCTGGAACCCGTGACGTTACCGCCGACGGCTCCGACGAACTCAACTTGCACGCAACACCTTTCTCATGCGTTCGCCAATGAACTCTCGCACGACCGGGTCGTCAGATTCGAGAATTGCCTCGGGCGCGCCGGTCGCTGCCACCACGCCGTCATCGATGAGGGCGAGGCGGTCGCTGATCGCAAAGGCTGCCTTGAGATTGTGGGTCACGACCACCGAGGTCACGTGCAGCCTTTCCTGAAGCCCGAGAAGCAAACGATTGACACGAGTGACGTTGATGGGATCGAGCCCCTCGGCGGGTTCGTCGTAGAACACGACCTCTGGGCGAACCGCGACCGCTCGCGCGAGGGCGACGCGCTTACGCATACCCCCCGAAAGATCGGAGGGGGACATCGACTCAATCCCCGGCAGGGCGACCAAGGCAAGGGTTTCGGACACTCTCTTTGCGATTTCGTCTTCGGTCATGGTTGTCTGCTCGCGCAGGGCGTAGGCGACGTTTTCGAAGACAGTGAACGAGTCGAACAGCGCGGATTCCTGGAACAACATGCCGATCCGGCGGCGGGTCTTGTTCCACTCTTGTTCGGTCTGACCCGCGACGTCGTCACCATCGAATCGAATGCTGCCCGCGTCCACTTCGATCAGGCCCATCATCGCCTTGAGAAGAATGCTCTTGCCGGAGCCGGACTGTCCAATGATCGTGAGGACCTCGCCATCGAAGATGTCGATGTCGAGACCGCTCAGCACCTCATGTCTTCCAAACGCCTTTCGCAGGCCTCGTACTTCGAACAGTGCCATGCCGCCCGAGGGTCAGCCCTTCGCGGCCCAAGAGCTGCAGTACCCCAAGGGGTGGATCGGGCCTTTGACGAGGGTGCATCGACCGCATTCGTTCTTCTTCCCGGCCAGGTAGAACGCGCAGCTCTTGCAGTTTTTGCTTTCGCCGTGGGGGGAGACGTCGCGGTACTCGAGCTGCTTTCGCAGTGCCACATCGTCCTCGCGGAGCCCGCTCACGTCTTCACAATGAAGCTCTGGCTTCGTACAGGCGGTGAGAAGGGCAGGCGTCGCGCCGACCACAGTCAAGCGCACGCCGTGACCAAGGATCTGGCGTCTCGTTAGGGTGCTGTTCCTCATTCCGGTCACTCCTGCGCGGAGGTTAGCACGGCCTCGCTTCGATCAGCGAACGGCGTCCATCAGTTTTAGAAAAGCGTCGCTCTCCACCATGCCGGTGATGCGAGAGGCCTCCGAGCCATCGCTATGGTGGAGGACCACGAGCGGAAGCCCCGGTTGCTCGTATGCCTTGAGCAGGGCCCATTTCTCATCGGTCGCTTGCTCGGAGCTGAGGTCTACTCTGACGGTCACGAATCGCTGCGCCTCAGATACGACTCTGGGGTCGCTCAAAACGTCCCGCTCGAGCTCTTGGCACGCTCCACACCAGTCGGCGCCGAAGTCGACGAGCATGGGTTTCTTTTCGGAGACCGCCTGTGCTTTCGCGACGTCGAAGCTTTCGATCCAACGGATGTGCGCACCCGCCGGCAGGGCCTCCGCCCAACCGACGATGCCCAGCAGGCCCGACACGCAGGCGGCTACCCCGATCGCTTTGCGAATGCGTGGGCCCCAAGCCCTGCCTGCAAACGACAGGTGAATCGCTCCAACGATCACCCCTCCGGCCAGCAGCCCCAGAGCTGCCGCAAGCCAGGCCTCGTCTCGCACCGCGGGACGCGGGTAGGGAACGAGTCCGCGTAGATAGTAGAAGGCCAGCGCGAGCATCGCGACGCCGAACGCGCTCTTGGTCCACTCGACCCAGTGTCCTGACTTTGGCAGGGCGATCGCGAACGTCCCGACGAACCAAAACAACACGCCGATTCCGATCGCGTAGACGAACAAGGCCAACGCCCCAAAAGCGACGTTCCCCGTCGTGGCCACCCAGGTCAGCAAGACAGCGAGAACCGGTCCGGTACACGGAGCCGCGATGAGCCCGTTGGCGAAGCCCAGAACGAAGGCGCCGCGAAGCCCGAAACCGCCAGCCTCAGCGAGCTTGTTCTGCAGGGCCGTAGGCAGGGCAACGTCGAACAAGCCAAACATGCTGAACGCCATCACTGCGAAGACGGTCGAGAGCGCCCCGAGAACCCATGGGTTCGTCAAGGCGCTGCCGAATGCGCTTCCGGTAAGCGCCGACACGACCCCGAGCGGCGTGAAAAGGGCAGCGATCCCCAAGACGAACGCGCTCGAGAGCATCGCCGCCCGGGCACGGCTTTGCGCCTGGCGTGCGCCGAACACGCTAACGGTGATTGCGATCATGGGATAGACGCAGGGCGTCAGGGAGGTGGCCAGACCCGCGACGAAGACCAGGCCGAGCGCGCCCAGGTAGCTGCCGTCCGAAAGCGCCGTCGCAAAGGGCGCGGTTAGCTCGCTCAGGCTGTCGGCGGATGCGTGGGCTTCCGCGACCCAAGCCGCGACAAATCCCAGTAAACCGGCCCATACGCTCCGTGGCACCCTACAACTATGGTGCTCGATTGGTTGACCGTCCACGAAGCGGGGACGTAGCCTTTCACTAGGGATCATTTTGCCGCTACTTTTCCTTCTGCTCATCGCCTTCGCCACCGGGGCGCTCTCGGCCTACGCCGGCCGCGACGAGCTGCGGCACAGCTCCGACCCGGTGTGGCGGATGGAGACCTTCCTCGCCTATGCCCTGTTCGTCACCTTGGTCCTCGTGCCAACCACGATCTACTTCTATGCATTTCACGGCGACTGGTTTCTTTTTTACTGGGTCGACACTGCTCGCGCGCCCTGGTTCTGGGGCCTCATGGGAGCGGCGCTGCTGCTGGGCGCCGCGTTGCTAGGGTTTTGGATCGGCTTAGCTCTGTGTCGGGCATCGCGTGATCTCGCGACCCGTCGAATTACCATCGGGTCGGTCCTCATGGCCCTGGCGGTATGGCCGCTCGCATGGAGCCGGTTGTCGGTGGTCGGTTCCCATCGGCAGTTCTCGCGTGACTATGGGCTAACGACCTTCTTTGCGAGTCCCGCCTTCTATTCCGGCCTCGCCATGGTTCTCGTCATCGTGCTCGCCTTTGGCTGGTTGGTGTACCACGTCGATCGGCATACCCGCGACAGTGTCTGACCGTTCGGTCGCAAGGTCAGCGGGAAGGGATCATTCCCATATGCTCGCGCAAGAACATCGCTGGCGGTGACGCCCAGAACTTGAGCGCGTCGATGTACACCGGATGTCTCTCGAAGGTCTGGCCCTCGGCTTCTCGCTCTGGCGCGATGCGGCTCCGCACGTCCTGAACGAGAGGGTCGAGGTCGTCGCAGAGAAGCAAAGCAGCTCGAATCGCGGTCCGCTGCGCGGCATGAACCCAACGGTCGAACTTCACTCGCTTGGCTTGCGAATACGCCATCGCTGCGTCGCGGACCGACTTGCGGTCGCGGCGAGGGATCGCGCGCTGCAGCCTCCGCGTTTGCTCGTTCAGGAACTCTTCGCTCGTCAGGCCCGAGCCAAAGTCCGGTTTTACGATTCGGGCGGCCGAAGCCAGCAGGACGTCGAGCTCTCGAGGCGTGAGCTTGTCGATCGCATGATAGCCGCGGGCAATTTGTATCATCGGCTGCGCGAGCAGGAACGTCTGGGTTTGAGGATCCTTCTCCATGATGACCGCGGGTACCAACATCGCGGGATGCGCGCCGAACTCGATTGAGATGCCGCGACTTCGCACGCGGTGCAGAAACAAATCGAAGCTGCGAAGGTCGAGCGCGGCGGCGAGATTATTGGCGATCTCACGGAGCGGATGATTGGCCTCGGTCGGGAGCCGGTCTCGAGTCGCCAGACCGTAGCTCTGGAGGTCCGCGGGGTAGAGCTTTGCGAGGGCGGGGCTGAGCGCGGCCAAAAGGGCCCCGGCTGCGCTGTCCTCTGCACGCGGACTCCCCAGTTGTTCCAGAACGGAGCCACGAAGTGACCTCGGTCGAACCCTGGCCGGCCAGGGCTCCACTGCGCTTATCCGCGCATCGTCGCTCTCGTCGTTCACACCCATCTGGAGCAGCGGCAAGCTCGCGATTCGGGCTTCCCTCGTGCGGCCTTCTGCTTCGTAGGTGATCGCTAGCTCGCGCCAGATCTCCTCGCGCATCGGCTCCTCGGCTAGCACCGTTTGAAGCTGTTCGAGGGCCTCTGTTGCTTGGCCGCGAGCTCGTAGACGAGCGGCAAGCTCGCGCCGAAGGTCGGCGTTCCCGGCACCGTCTTGCAGACCGCCTCGAAGCGCATCGATGGCCGCAAGCTCGTCCCTACAATGATCCGAAAGAATTCGGGCGACTTCGAGGGTGCTGGTCACCTGCCCCAGCTCATCGTCGGCCTGATGCTCGGTCAGAGCGTCCGCCAAGGCCCGCCAGTCGCTCGGACTGGCACAGAGGGATTCGAGCGTCCGCGCAGCGTCACTTCCCGGTCCGTCGAAAACGACGGCGCGCTGAAGCGCCACCTTCGCGTTTTCGGAGTTACCGGTGGCGTGCTCGAGCTGGCCGAGACGAACGAGCGCGTCGCCTCGTTCACTTCCCTCGCTCACGTCGAGCAGGTGTCGGGTGACCTCCAGCGCCTGAGGCAACTGCCCTTGCGCTTCGTGAATCAAGGATAGCTCTCGCAGTGCCTCGACGTTGCCCGGCTCCGTGGTCAACGCGGTTTCGACGTGACCCAGGGCTTTGTCGGGCAGGTTCAGACGCTCTCGGTACAAACGGGCGAGGTCGAGCGCGGTCTTTCGCAAGCGGCGGTTCTCCGGTGCGGCGGCGAGGAGTTGCTCCATCGTTGCCGCCGCCTCGTGCCACGACCGATTGGCTGCGAAATGCTGTGCGAGGTGCTCCAAGGCATCGAGGTTGCGAGGCTGGACTTTGAGAACGCGCTGCAGCGTGCGGATGGCCGCCGGCAGCTCGTCGAGCTCGCTGCTCTGCACCTGCGCAACGGTCAGCCAGAGCGCACTGGCCCGGTCTACCGACCGCGCGCTCGACGCGGCCTGCGAAAGCCGGTCGACCAGTGACGACCACGCGGCGTCGATTGTGAGTACGTCGACTAGACCTTCGGCAGCTTCCACCGAATCAGGCCAAAGCTCGAGCGCCTGTTCGAAGTCGCGTCTTGCGCCGTCGTGGTCTCCGACGCGCTCCAACCGAACCATCGCGCTTTGCACGTACAGCTCCGATGCTGCCTTGGCGTCCCGCTCCGCCTCTGCTTCCCGGCGGAGCGCGTCGACGAGCGCGGTCGGATCATCGGTCTCCTCCGCGACGCGGGTGAGACCCCGAGCCGCTCCGATGTGATACGGGTCTGCAAGGGAGGCGGCACGAAACTGCTCGATCGCCTGCGTGTCCTGCTGCCCCTCAACTCGCTCAGCGAGGCGCGCGCGGTGCGCGGCCACGACTGCCGGGTCCTGTGCGGAACGCGCCACCAGGGAGTCGACCTCGCGCAGGAGCTCGACATCTCCGCGGCTCAAGGCCAGGCGCTCCAGCTCGAGCAAAGCGCCCAGGTCTGAGGGAGAAACATCGAGAACCTTTCGATAGGCCCCGACGATATCGTCGTACTCGCCGAGCCCCTGATGTTCGAGAAGGCGAGCAAGCTCGTAGAGAGCCGCAACGCGGCCACTCGGGTCTTCGAGGACCTCGGCTTGCGTAGAGTACACGACGCACAGCGATTGCCATGCGCCAACCTGCCGATACAGCTGTTCCAGCGCCAAGAGCGCTCCGAGATTCGACGGCTCGATCTCGAGGACCTGTTCCCAGGCTTGAATCGCTTGCCGGTGCTTGTCTTGACGCTCTAAGACCTGAGCTTTGCGGGCGAACAGAGCGATGCGCTGCTCCGGTTGCTCGCTGAGCTTGAGCTCGCGCTCGAGGTCAGAAAGCAGACGGGTCCAGTCATGCTCTTCCGCGCGAACCCGTGCGAGAGCGTCGACGGCCGGCCTGTAGCTTGCATCCGCGGTGATCGCGGCCTCGTATGCGGTCATCGCTTTCGGTCGATCGTCGAGATGCTCTTCATAGACCTGTCCGAGCAAGAAGGCCGCTCGCGCTCGGATTCGAACCGCGTTCGAGTTGCGCAGCTGGAGCTCCAAGATATCCACCAAGTCCGCCCAATCGCCTCGCTCCCGAAGCTGACGCGCAAGCTCTTGAAGTGACGGCGCATGCGAAGGATCGACCTTGATTGCTTCGCGGTGATATCGGAGGGCGTCATCGTCGCTTCCCAAGCGGTCGCGCGAGATTTCGGCCATCTTTTGCAGGAGGGCTACACGACGCTGCTTGCTCGGAGCGAGCCTGAGCTCTTGACCGTAAACGTCGAGCAGGTCGTTCCAGCGCCCCGCCGCATAATAGAGTCGTCCGAGGCTCGCCAGGGTCGGAACGTGACGGGGGTCTTTGTCCAGGGCGCGGCGGTAGCGGGCTATGGCGGCATCGCGGTCATCCAGCTGTTCGTCCAGCACCTCTCCCGCCCGGTGCAAGAGCGCCACCAATCGATCCCGTTCGACGGTGAGGTCGATCTCGTAGTCGAGCGCCTCGAGAAGCTCGCGCGGCCGATGCGCTCGCGCGGCGGTCCTTTGCCACGCTTGGACCGCCGTCAGGTGCGCCGAGTCCTGCTGCAGGACCCGCTTGTAGGTCTGAGCCGCCAGCGCAGGTTCATCGAGGGAGTCCTCGTAGATTTGTGCGATCTTGAGGAGGTAGGACACCGATCTGGATCCGCTCGCTCGGTCCAGCGCGTTTTCGTAGAGCTGAATCAGGTCTTTGGGTTTCCGCACGTCCGAAAGAAGTCGCGCCAAAGCCTTGAACGACGTGGGGTGGTCCGGCATCGCATTGAGCGAGCGATGATAGTGTTCGATCGCGTCATCGATGGCGTCGAGCCTCGTCTCGTAGATTTCGGCGGCACGCGCATGTGCGTCCGCTCGGCGCTCCGCATCGGTCGTGTATCGTGCCTCTTGAAGACACATCTCCACGAGTTTCGGCCAGGCCCCGCGAATGCGATAGAGCAGGCTCAATGCTTGCAGGCTCGAAAGCGAGGTCGGGTCGAGCTCGACCGCCTGCTCGTGCCAGGCGATCGCTTGGTCCACGTCGCGGAGCTCCTCTTCGTAGAGCCGGGCAATGCGTTGCGTATAAGTGAGTTTCTCTGCTTCGTCGCTGGTTGCCTCAGTCAGTGCTTCGAGTGTTTCGACCAGAGCCTGGAGGCGTTGCCCCGCTTCGTAGTGGCGGGCGAGCTCAGCGAGGATCAATGGATCGCCTGGCCGCAGGCTTCGCGCCTGCTCCAGAGCCTGAATTGCATCGTCTCGATTCCCGAGCAGCTCTGCATGGATACGCGCGGAGCGGTAGAGCGACGAAGCCTTGAGCACCGGCTCGGTTGCAAGCTGAGCTTCGGCTTCGAGCGTGCGGATCAGGTCGCGCCAGCGACGTTGCCCGTAGTACAGCCGTTTGAGTGCTTGCACGGCGACCACGGCCGTAGGATCGAGATGCAATGCGGTCTCATAGAGCTCGGCCGCTTGATCGGGGCGCTGTTGTCGGCTTTCGAGCAATTGCGCGCGACGAATGATCAACGCGGCGCGGTGGGCGTCATCGGATGTGGCGGCGTTGGCGAGCTCCGCGAGATTGCGGTCCACATCCGGCCATCGCTGTTGGGCAAATGAGCGCTGTTCGGTCGCTCGGAGGATCGCCGCGTGCGAACGGTCTAGCGCCCGTGCCGTTTGGTATGCTTCCGCCGCCGCCTCTCGATTACCGAGCGTGTCTTCGAGTAGACGCCCCTTGAACAAGTACAGTGTCGCTTTGTCGGTCGGCCGCCGTGTTACGCGGGCCTCGGCATCGAAGAGCGGGAGCGCGTCACTGAACATTCGCGCGCCGAGAAGGAGGCGCCGGGCCGCACGAATCGCCGGCACGTAGTCGGGCGCTCGCTCCAGGGTGGCCTGGTAATACTCGAGCGCGCGACGCGCATCTTTGAGCGGCCCTTCGCAGCTACGGCCCATCTCGAAGTAAAGTCGAGCCGCGCGGCGCTCGTCGGGTTGCTCCGCCAACTCCCGCTCGCACTCCACGATCCAATCTCGAGCGCGCCGAAAGCGATCGGTCTCCGAAAGCGGTGGACGGGTCGCGTCGCCGGGCTGCCGGTCGGGGAGGGCCGGCGGTCGGGCAGAGTCGGGCTCTTCGACTAGATCGTCTTGCCCGAGCCCCTGCGTCACCTCTCGCCTGAGCGCCGTATTGTCCGCATCCTCGAACGCCATAGTGGCTTACATGCTACTCCGGCGCCGCCAAGAGCGCATCGATGGGGATCGGGTCAACGAACACCCCACATTTGAGCAGGTAGGTTACGCGGCGGGTGCGAGGTCCCTCAGCTCCTCTGCGAGCTTCTTCTTGGCCCTCGCCTCGAGTTGCCGCGCGCGCTCGCGGCTCACACCCAGCTCGCGACCCAGCGAGGCCAGGGAAGCCGAGTCGTCACTCAGGATGCGCTTTTCCACGATCAGCCGCTCGCGGTCGTCGAGGACGGAAAGCGCGCCTGCGAGGCGCACCTGAATTCCACTCTGCCTTCGTTGGCGGGCGACGACTTGGTCCTGCGGCTCCGCACTGCCGGGCAGCATTTCCACCAGCGTTGAATCCGAGTCGTGGTACGCCGGCGCATCGAGCGAGATTTCCCGCTGGTCTAGACGTCGCAGCAGCTCTCGCATTTTGGCGGGGGTGGTGTCGAAGTCCGACGCGAGCGTCGCAATCAGCTCATCTGGGTCTGCAATCACGTTGGACAGGCGGGCTCGCTCCCGGCGAAGTCGAAAAAACAGCTTCGAGCGGAACGGCCCCGAGCCGGCGCCGATCATGGTGCTGGACCGGACAACGGCTTCCAGGACGAACGCGCGGATCCAGTAACCCGCGTAGGTCACGAAACGCGTGCCGCGGTGCGGATCGAACTTCCGAACCGCCGTCACCAGGCCCACGCTCCCTTCAGCGATGAGGTCGCCAAGTGTAACGCCATAACGTCGGTACTGAAGGGCGATTGCGATCACGTAGCGGAGGTTCGCCTCGACCAAGCGGTCGGTCGCTTCCTGGTCGCCTTCCTTCGCCCGGAGCGCGAGCTCGTGCTCAGCTTCGCGAGAGAGTTTCGGAATGGCACGGACCTGCTGGATGTATCGATCGAGGGATGCGGATGATTGCATGGTGATGTCCTGTATGCGGTTACTACCGTTACGTTACGTCAGTGTCGAACTGTCCCTGTCTAGGTGGTGTCCAGCTCGCGTGAACATAACCTAGACAAAAGTGAGACAGACGCAAGTAAATAGTTGAGCGAAAATCGCCCTACGCGCGCATCTTCCTGGAATCACGAGCGAATCAGGTGGCGAAACTGGAGCCGCAGCCGCAGGTTTGGCTCGCCTGTGGGTTCTGGAACTTGAACCCGGCGCCCTGCAGGCCCTCGACGTAATCGATCTCGGTGCCCTCCACGTACTGCGCGCTCATCATATCCACGTAGATGGGGATGCCGTGCGAGTTGAAGGTCTGGTCCAAGTCGGAAGTTTCGTTCTCGAAGAACAAATCGTAGGAAAAACCAGCACATCCGCCCCCGATGACGCGTACGCGAAGCCCCTGTTCGACCAGGCCTTCGGCGTCTCGGATTTCTTTGACTTTGTCTGCGGCGCGGGGGGTGAGGGTCAGCATGCGGCTCCTTTGAGTGCACTATAAGGTCGCAGAGCGGATCGCGCCAGCACGGACCATGCCGTATCGTCACTCCGCTCTGGGGCTCACGGCCGGCCCTGTGTCCACGGGTCCGAGCGCTCGTGCGACGAGTCCGTCGATTCGGAAGGTTTCGGCGTCGTGTGACTGGTTTCCCCGTTTCAGGAACCCGAGGGCACGCACCCCGTTTGGGCCTAGGGCCGCCGACGTGACCTCCCCGACCACTGCGTCGTTCAGCGTGATGGGGCTCTGGGCGACCGGAACCTCGGAGCCCTCAACCGCCCAACGCCAAAGGAGCTTCGGGGCCTTGCCTCGGTTCTCCAGCATGACGACGGTCTCTTGTCCGATGTAGCAGCCCTTCGTGAACGAGACTGCGAGCGGGTTCAGGCCAGTTTCCTGCGGATAGGTCCATTCTCCGAAATCCACGCCGAAACGCGGACGTCCCGAAAGGACGTGAGCCTGTGCCCAGGCCTGACGGCCAACGGCGCCACCACCGAGCTCGCGGCTGCGCGCGGTCAGGCCCGTGAGCTCGGACTCGAGCTCGGCGGCCGGAACGACCCACTCCTTGCCTCCCAGGCCCAGCCGATCCGAAGGCCATCCATCTGCGCGGAGCTCGTTCGAACGTGGGCCCTGGGCTGTGATCACGTGGAGCTCCCCACGATGCTCGAGCTCCACGTCCTCCATGATGATGTATCGATCGAAGCGCTCGAGGAGCGTGTCGACCTGCAGCGCGGGGACATCGAGCCAAAGCTCGCCTTCGCGAAGGAGCACGTAGACGTCTGCCAAGATTCGCCCCTTCAAGCTGAGCACGAAGCCGTACACCGAGCTCTCGGGCTCCACGTCTTTGAGCTGGTTGGTCACCTGCCCCTGCAGCCAATCGTGCGCGTCGTCGCCGCCGACCGAGATGATCGCTCGGTCGTCGAGCTCGAGAACGCCTACGGATTGCTCCAACCATGCGAGCTCGTGTGCTTGAACCATCACGTCAGTAATGGTGCGCAAGCCGCGTCCAGGCAAGCGCCGAGCTCAGCTCTCGAGGGGCTCGATATGGGCAGCGTGAAGGGTTCGAAGGCCGCTCTCGGTTCGCACGAGGGCTGCACCGTTTTGGTCGATTCCCTCGAAGACCCCTCGACCATCTTCGAATCGAATTCGTTCGCCGCGCAGAGCCAGATTTGGTCGAAGAGCGTTCACCACGACGGACGCGCCGTTGGCGGCGAGTCTGCTTACCCATTGCTCCATGTGGAACAGGACCGCGGCGAGCACCTTTGGGCGGTCGATTGTCTCTTGGCCTGGCCCTTCGGCTCGCAGCGAGGTGGCCATGCCTTCGAGCTCCTCGGGCCAGTGCATCCGGTTCACGTTGAGGCCGACCCCGATGATCGCCGACTCGATGCGACTCCCGAGCGTTCGGCTTTCGACGAGGATGCCCGCACACTTGCGTCGATCGACCCAGATGTCGTTCGGCCACTTCACTTGCACGACGCGGCCTGGCAAGAGGCTCGCCGTCGCGTCGCGCACACCGAGTCCAGCTGCGAGTGTGACCAAGGCCGTCGATGCGGGTTCGAGCTTCGGGCGGGCGACTACCGAGAAATAGAGGTCAGAGCCTGGCGGCGAGACCCAGTGCCGCCCATGCGCTCCGCGCCCACGCGTTTGTTCGTCGGCAAGCACGACGTGCCCATCGGCTGCAGCTCCAGATGCCGCCGAATGCGCATCGTCCATCGTCGAGGCGGTGCTCTCCTTGATCGTCATCGACCGGCCCCAGTCGCCACGGATCAACGGATCGAGTCCCTCGGGCTGCAGGTCGTCGATCACGACCTAGCTCCAATCCAGACCAAGATCGCAGGAAGGCGACGAGTGGGTGAGTGCGCCTACGCTAATCACGTCGACCCCGAGGGCGCCCAGTCGAGCGACGCGATCGAGGTTGATGCCGCCTGACACCTCGACCAGAGCTGCTCCGTTCACGAGCGCGACCGCGTCACGCACCTGCTCATCGTCGAAATTGTCCAGCATGACGATGTCGACTCCCGCGGAAAGCGCTTCTTGCAGCTGCACCGTCGTGTCGACTTCGCACTCGATGCGGCAGGTGTGGGGTGCAAAGGCCCGTGCCCGCTCGATCGCGGCACGAACGCCTCCAGCCGCAGCGATGTGATTGTCCTTGATGAGCACAGCGGCTCCCAAGTCTGCGCGATGGTTGTGGCCGCCACCGCAGCGAACCGCGTAGCGCTCGAAGGCCCGGAGCCCAGGGGTCGTTTTCCGAGTGTCGGTGATTCGGGTCGACGACCCCTGCGGTAGAGCGTCGACGAAACGCTTCGTCATGGTCGACACACCCGTGAGCCGTTGCATGAAATTGAGCGCGACGCGCTCGCCAAGAAGAACCGATGTCGCCGGACCGCAAATCGTGGCCAGGGTCGTGCCCGCATCGCAATGATCGCCGTCCGCCACGTTCCATTCGACATCGACCAGAACGTCGATCTGCGCGTAAACCTCGTCGAGCATCGGAAGCCCACAAACGATGATGGGTTCGCGGGAGTTGAGCTTGGCCTCGCCGACCGTGCTCGATTCGACACACGCTAGGCTGGTCAGGTCTCCACGGTCGATATCTTCGCAAAGCGCACGACGAACCGTTTCGCTGAGGATGGTGGGTGCGGGCGGAGCGACCTGCATAGCGCCGTTATAGCCAACTCCGCGCTAGAATCTCGGAATAAACGTTGCTCATGGCGTGGAGCGTCAGCGCGGCGCCGATTCCGCCACGCCATCCGCGCACCCAACCGAACAGGAGAGCGGGAAAGAAGACCGCCAGACGCGCGGGCTGGGGGTCGACGATGAAGTGGATCGCCGCAAATAGGGCCGCCTGCAAGACCCACGCGCGCGGAGCCAGCTTCACACCAAGCACGGTCAGGCGCCTCTCTTCGAGGTCGCTCAGGGCGGTCTGCGCGTAGCCGCGAAAAAAAGCCTCCTCGGGTAAGCCAACTACGATGAGCTGCGCCAGGACGAAGCTCGCCGCGTTTGGTGGGAGCGAGAGCGTGAAACCGCCCGCAGGCTCGGTCCACCCGTAGTAGCCGACGGCGTAGAGCGGGAAGACGATGGCTGCGACCCCAAACGCCACGCCGAGCTCCACCAGCGCCGAGGGCAGCGCTCGGCGAATCGCGCGGCCCAGATCGAAAAGCCCAAGCGGACCTAGCGCGCGGTCGTCGACCGGCGGTTCGAGCAGCCCCCCCAGCGCCATCCCGAAGTGGGACGGGTCACTCCGCGTCAGCCGAATGGAGCTCACGAGGAAGATCGCCGCAACGGCGAGATGGACGTAACGACCCAGCACGGCGATCGGCTCGAGCCGAGTAACCGCGAAGACCGCCGCGCAGACCAAGACGTAGTTCGAAAGGACTCGCCGGAGGGTAGTGCGCGCTAAAACCATCGCGCCACAAGTACAGCGGCCTGCGGCGCTTGCCAAGAACCCGGTGAAGCCTACACTGCGCCCTCTTCGCAGAAAGCGAGCATGGGCGAGACGCGGCGGTGATTTCCGAAGACAAGATTGCTGAGATCCGCGACCGCTCGCCGATTGCAGAGGTCATCGGCAATTACGTCGCGCTCAAGAAATCGGGGAGCAGCCTCAAGGGCCTCTGCCCCTTCCACAACGAAAAGACTCCTTCCTTTTACGTACATCCGAGCCGCGGCTTCTACCACTGCTTCGGCTGCAAAGCATCGGGCGACATCTTCTCGTTTTTGATGCATGTCGAAGGCAAGACCTTTCCAGAAGTCGCACGCGATCTAGCGGAGCAAACCGGCGTTGAGCTGCCGGTTTACGATCCGCAGCGCGAGGCCGAGCACCAACGCAACAAGAAGCAGAGCGAGCGCCTCGTTTCGATGATGGAGCAGGCGACCGAGTTCTATTGCGCACAGCTTCTCGAACATCCAGACGGGGGCATCGCGCGCACAGAGCTCGAGGACCGCGGAATCAGCGAGGAGTTCAGCCGCAAGTTCCGCCTTGGCTATGCGCCTCACGGATGGGATTCGCTCGTGCGATTTCTAGAGCGGGCAGGTGCATCGCCGGCCGACGCGGAAGCGGTTGGCCTCATCGTGCCGCGCCGGTCGGGGCGTGGCCACTACGATCGGTTCCGCCATCGCTTGATGTTTCCCATTGCCGACGTGCACGGCAAGGTCGTCGCGTTCAGCGGCCGTGCGCTGGCACCCGCGCCATCGATGAAGGAGCACGACGAGCCTCCCGCGAAGTACCTCAACAGCCCGGAAAACCAGCTTTACCACAAAGGAGAGGTGCTCTACGGACTGCACGCGGGTCGCGTGGAGATCCGCCGCGAAGACGCGAGCGTGTTGTGCGAAGGCAATTTCGATTTGGTGGCGTTGCATCAGGCCGGCTTTGAGAACTCCATCGCGCCCATGGGGACGGCGTTTACCGAAGCACACGCTAGGCTGCTCAAACGCTTCGCACAGAAGGTGGTCTTGCTCTTCGACGGCGACAAGGCCGGCCGCAAAGCCGTTCGCGAAGCCTACACGGTCGTGTCCAAAGCCGGGCTCGACGCGCACGTCGTGACGCTGCCGCAGGGCGCTGACCCCGACAGCTTCCTGCGAGAGCACGGAGCGGAGGCATTGCGAATTCGAATCGTGAGCGCGCCCACCATAATCGAGTATTTAATCGACGACGCGGCAACGAGCTCCGAATCAAATCCGCACGCGAAGGCTGAATCGATCGCCAAACTTGGTCCGATTCTTGCCAAGGTTGAAAGTCCGATCGAGCGCGGTCTCTACGTTGAGCGCGTTGCCCGGAAATTTGGGATCACCGACGTAAGCTTGGTGCGTCGCGAGTTGCGTCGCGGGCTTGGTCGTCGGACCGATCGGAGCATGCCTGATCGTGACGCAGTGCAGCAGTCGATTGCAACGCCAGTGTCGGAGTTACAGTTGAAGTTGATTTCGTTGCTGATCGACCAGCCGAGCTTGGTTCACCACGAAGGGGTGGATAAGCTTCCGAAGCTTTTGACGAGCACTGATCTTCAAGCCATCTTTGATTCTATCTTGCGGATGGTGGACAGGCAGGGATCGCTCACCCCAACGGCTTTGCTCGATGAGCTGACCGACAATCAGCTTAGGCCGTGGTTGGAAGCGAAGTTGGCCGTGCAGGAGCACGGCCTCGACGAAGCGCGTCAGATTTTGGACGACGGCCTTCCACTTCTCGAACGAAAAAACATCGAACAAGAGTTGCCCCGTTTGCAGCAACGCATCGTTGAAGCGCGCCGAGTTGGCGACGACGCGCTGGCGGCAGGGCTGACTCGAGAGTTTGTGGAGCTGACGCGCAGCGCACACAAGCTCAAGTCGAACACAAAGCAGAGGTAAAGATGGCGAGCAAGAGCTCAGTACGTACCGAGAAATCGACTGCATCCAAGTTCGACTCTGAACCTGTGTCGCGCGTGGTGCCGAAGCTCAAAGGGCGCGAACGCAAAGAAGTGCAGATGCTTCTGGAGCGCGGGCGAACGCAAGGGCACTTGACCTACGACGAGCTGAACGAGGCGCTACCGCCGGACATGGTGACCTCGGACCAAATCGACGATCTCATGGTTTGGCTCAAGAGTGAAGACATCGATGTGGTCGACGGCGCGCCTGAAGGCCAGAGCCGAACCAGCGAAGTTCCCGTTGCAGCGACGCGAAGCTCCGCGCGCCGCCCATCCACGATTCCACCTCCTGCCGATGACAGCTACACGCAGAAGTCCAACGACCCGGTTCGGATGTACTTGCGCAAGATGGGCTCGGTTTCGCTTCTCACTCGGGAGGGCGAGGTCGAAATCGCCAAGCGAATCGAAGATGGCGAGAGCAAGATTTTCCACGTGATTCTCAACTCCCGCGTCGGTGTGAGCGAGATCCTCGAAATCGGCGAAACCCTGAGGAAGGGCAAGCTCCGCATCAAGGACGTCGTCCGCGATTTGGACAAGGAAGAAGAAGTCGACTTCGAGGCAGCGAAGGTTCGCGCCCTGAAGGTCTTCGACAAGGTCAGGCGCATCGAGTCGTCGATGGCGAAGGTTCGCAGCGAGCTGGAGAGCCAGCAGAAGGTTTCCGAGCGAAGCAGGAAGCAGCAGACGGCGCAGCTCGAGAAGCATCTCGAGGAGCGGATCGCGCTTCTGCGGGAGCTCAACCTCACCAAGAAGCAGATCGACCGCGTCGTTGTAGCGATCAAGGCCTACACGCGCCGCGTCGAGCGGGCGGAACGCGAGATGAGCGAAGCCGAGGCGCGCGTGGGAGGCCTTCGCTTCAAAGACATGAAGCGCGTGGTGCGCGACATGCACGAGAGCAAGGCCGTCGAGAAGCGGGTTCAGCGAAAGTATGGGTCCGAAGAACAGATTCTTCTCTCGGAGGAGCACATCCGTGACGCCCAAAAAGCCATCGGCGATGTCGAAGAGGCCATGGGGCAGCCCGTCGAGCGCTTGCGCGAGACGTATCGGGCGCTCGCGGCAGGTGAGCGTCAATCGGAGCGGGCAAAGGCCGAGCTCGTCGAAGCCAACCTGCGGCTGGTGGTGTCGATTGCCAAGAAGTACACCAACCGAGGCTTGCAGTTCCTCGACCTGATTCAGGAAGGCAACATCGGCTTGATGAAGGCCGTCGACAAGTTCGAGTACAGGCGCGGCTACAAGTTCTCAACCTACGCGACTTGGTGGATCCGTCAGGCGATCACCCGGGCCATTGCCGATCAGGCCCGAACGATCCGAATTCCGGTCCATATGATCGAAACGATCAACAAGCTGATTCGCACCTCCCGCTACCTCGTGCAGGAGCTAGGCCGTGAGCCCGATCCCGAAGAGATCGCCGAGCGGATGGAAATGCCGTTGGAAAAGGTCCGGAAGGTCCTGAAGATAGCCAAAGAGCCGATCAGCCTCGAGACTCCGATTGGCGAAGAGGAAGACAGTCACCTCGGTGATTTCATCGAAGACAAGAATGCCGTCTCCCCCGTGGAAGCCGTCATCGGCGGTAACCTGGAAGACCAGACCCGCCGCGTCCTCAAGACCTTGACCCCGCGTGAAGAGAAGGTCCTCCGCATGCGCTTCGGCATCGGCGAAAAGAGCGACCACACGCTCGAGGAAGTCGGCCAGGATTTCGAAGTGACCCGAGAGCGTATCCGCCAAATCGAGGCCAAGGCGCTACGGAAGCTTCGGCATCCAAGCCGTTCGAAGCAGCTGCGCTCGTTCATGGATAACTGACCGGGGCGCGGAAAAAAGCGCGATACGGGGTTCCGTCGAACGGCTCGGCTTGCATTTGTGGTCGGATGCACTTGAGGGCTTTGACCACGCAAGCCTCGCCTCGGCGCGCGCGCCAATCTGCGGTGGCTGCTGTCTTGCAGATTGGCACTTGCGACGTCGACTCCACCCCATATCGCGCTTTTTTCCGCGCCCCTCCATACGGAGACAGGGCGAACCCGGCTCCCCCACGGCAGGCGGAAGCGCGAGCCGGAACGGCGAAGCCCGGCGCGAATGCGCCGGCAAGGCGGAGCGCAGCGACCGCCGCGCCAGGGAGGATTAAGAAGAGATGTAGTGGCTGTCCCCCGCACAGACGTG
>SHLP01000185.1 GCA_004283055.1 Deltaproteobacteria bacterium | reverse complement strand
ACGTCGACTTCGTGCTCGCCTACATTCCGATCTGCAGCGTTGCAGACGTCATGAACGACAATGACTTGGTGCCAGGCACCGGAGACATTCAGCGAACGCTCTACGAGGGCTACCGCGAGCAGCTCGTTCCCATCACGCCCGTATGCCGAGTACCGAAGGTCGAACCGAAACGCGTCTCGATTATTTCAGGGGAATACGATCGCCTCGCGACGGTGGAGCACGGACAACGACTCGCGGACCACTTCGGCACCGAGCTCGTCCAGTTCCCCGGTGGCCACATCGTTCAGAATCGTCGCGCGCACGCCTTCCGCGAAGCACTGCGAGGTTTCCATGATCGCGGTGTTCTTCCTCCGAAGCGACAGACGAAGCGAGCTAAGCGCTAGCACTCGAGCGCTACACCAGGCGTGCTCACCATTGCACGATGGGCCAGCCTCGTTGCCGGGCCGCACGCTTCAACCTCGGATCCGGACTCACGACACGAGGAAACCCGACGGCCTTCAACATCGGAGCGTCGCTGTACGAGTCCGTGTAGAAGTAGCAATCCGCGAGGTCGATGCCCCGCTCCGATGCCCAGGCCCGCGCACGCCGCACCTTTCCAGGCCCGTGACAAAGCGGCGACACGAAGGTGCCGTGAAGCCGTCCTTCCTCGTCGGCCGGGAAATCGTTCGCGAGGAAGTCGTCGAGACCCCATGTGTCCCGCGCGGCGCGCGACGCGAACGCCGATGCGCTCGTCAGGAGGATGAGATGATGCCCCTGTTCGCGGTGCTCTCGAAGGGCGCGTCCGGCGCCGGGGCGAAGATGATGCGCGACGTCGCGTGCGAACCAGTCGCGCGTCTCGGCGTCGAGCCCTTCGTACGACCTCCCACGATAGTGACCGACCGCTTCTTTGAACGCCGTCTCGATGTCGATGAGGGAGAGGTGATAGAGCACGTTCCAAACCAGCACGCGGCCAAACTGCCGCATCGAGATGCTCCCCGCGAGAAGCTCGTGTTTGGCCCACAGCGTGGAGCTGTTCATGTCGAGCAGCGTTCGGTCGAGATCGAAAAAGGCGGCGGTCTGGGTACTGATGTGGTTCGGCATCGATGGAGGCGAAAGCTTTGATCGATCTGGGATGGAGCGCCAGAGGTCCATCGGCTATTGCGTTCGTCTGAATCTGCTGGCTACATGGGCGCGTGGATTCCGGGCCACCAGTCGTTTCAAACGAGCAGATCGCCGCGCTCCTCGAGCGGGTGGCCGAGCGTCTCGAGGCCCAGCACGCCAACATCTATCGAATCGACGCGTACCGCGCGGGAGCGGCGGTGGTTCGAGCCCACCCGAGCAGCATTCAAGACCTGGCACTCACCGAAGGGCGAGAAGGGCTCGACGCACTCCCGCAGATCGGCACGAGTCTCTCCGGCTCGATCGATGAGATTGCGCATACGGGCAGGCTGCGCATGCTTGGCCGGCTCGAGGGGACCCTGTCCGCGGTCGAGCTCTTCAAGACAGTCCCGGGCATTGGCGAAGAGCTCGCCGAGCGAATCCACCGAGAGCTCGAGATCGACACGCTCGAAGCCCTGGAGGTCGCTGCACACGACGGACGACTCGACGCGGTGGCCGGCTTCGGCCCGCGTAGGCTCGAGGCGGTCCGAGACATCCTGGCCACGATGCTGACACGTTCTGCGCGAGGGCGGGCCCGAAGGTTCGAGGAGCTGCAGGAGGCTGGCGCCAAGGTCGCCGTGCCTACGATCTCAGAGGCCAAACCCGAGGTCGGTCTGCTCCTCGAGATCGATCGAGACTACCGTCAGAGAGCAGAAGCGGGCGAGCTCCCCCGGATCGCTCCTCAGCGAAACAACCCCGATGGCGCCGCCTGGCTGCCAATTCTTCACCGCCATGACGCCGGCTGGCACTTCACGGCACTCTACTCCAACACCGACCGGGCCCACGAGCTCGGCCGCGTTCGGGACTGGGTGGTGATCTACTTCGAGCGCGACGGCCACGAAGGCCAATGCACCGTCGTCACGGAGTACCAGGGTCCGCTCACAGGAAAGCGAGTCGTTCGAGGACGCGAAGAGGAGACCCTTGCCGTGGACGGGCGCGAAAACTAAGAGCTCGCCGTCGACAGAAACCGGCCGAGACCTTCGAGGACAGGCATCGGAATTTCATGGCCGCCTCGAAAAGGAGCCCACTCGGTCGAAAGACCAGCCTCGCGCATCGTGTCCCGCAGCTGTTCGGCTGCTTGGAACGAAAGAAGCGGGTCGTTGTGCCCGTGGCTTTGAAAGACGGGCACCCCGCGTTTCGATTCCATGCCGGCCCTCCACGCTTCGAGATTCACCGGCGTGCCAGAAAGAATCACCAAACCGCCGGGTGAGACGTTTCGCGTGAACACGGCGTTGCACGCCGCCATCGAACCCTGAGAAAACCCTCCGACGATCAGGCGCTCGCTGGGCACACCGAGCTCGTGCTGAAGTGCTTCGAGCATTTCGACGACGCGATCGGTCGCGTCCTCCATTCCGGGGGGAATTTCATGGGCATAACTTCGAGGCCCCTCGGCCATCGCTTGCTCGGCGCGCGCGAGGTCGAGCATCCACCAGGCGCGTGCACCGAAGAGCCCGGGAATCTCGACCGGGGCCTCGGGAAACGCGAAGCGAACGCTGCGCGGCACGTCGAGAACACGCCAGAGACCGACCAAGTCCGTCCCGGGCGCGCCAAAGCCGTGCATCAGCACGACCAGCGGTCCATCCCCGCCGCCCTGGCGATCCTCGCCCCCCGTGAGCCGCACCGTGATGTTGCCGAATCGTCGTTCCCGCATGCGCGTGGAGTATAGCTCCAGTATATGATTTCATCCCGTGAAGGAGGCACCGATGACGGACGCGATTCAGACTGAGAACCTCGTAGAAAGCTCACTCCGCGAAAGCTGGGCGCTTTTTAAGGACGATCTCGTACTCTACCTCGTCGCTACTCTTCTGGTATTCGTAATCTCGGCCGTGACCCTGGGAATTTGCGCCGGGCCCATGATCGTCGGATTCATTCAACTGGTCCGCAAGCGAATGCGGAGCCAAGAGGGCACGGCTACCGACGTCTTCGACGGCTTTTCCGAATTCGGCGCGAGCCTCATCGCGATGATTCTGATCGGGTTCGGCGTCTTCATCGGTTCGATGCTTCTGGTGCTGCCAGGCCTGATCTTCGGATTCATCACGGCGTTCACCTTTCATGCAATCGCGCTCGATGGCCTCGGCGCGACCTCAGCTATCGGACAGAGCTACGCGCTCATCAAGGAAAACCTCGCTCCCAGCTTCGCACTACTCCTGATCGTCGCCGTCTTGAATGCGATCGGCGGCTCGATCATTTTCGGCTCGCTCCTCGCCACACCCTTCAGCCTGATCGTGATGACGATTGCGTATCAGCGGCTACGCGGAGCGACGCACGCCGATTCAATCTGACCGGCGGGATAGGTGAACCCCGCAGCGATGCGATCCTGGCCGCATTGTCGCTAACTCTTCGATTCAGGCTTGTCGGCCTCAGCCTCTTTTTCCTTGGCCTCCTTGTGCTGCTGAACCTCTTCCTCGAGCTGTGTGCGCGTCGTCTCGAGTGTCGCCAGCTGTGAGGCCAGCGCTGGGCTCTTCTCGAGTGCAGCGCGGTCCTTCTGGAGCTGCCCGATTTCGTCCACGACGGCCTTGAGCTTGACCTCCGCGTCGGCCGCCGCCTCCGCGAGCTCAGCTTTGTCGAACATGCGGTCTTCGGGCCGCGGCTCTTCCGCAGGAGCGACTTTGGGTTTCGGCGCCCGGCTCCCCTCGGGAATGAAAATCTTCTCCGGCTTCAACTGGCGCTGGTTCATGAAGGTCGGGGAAACGATTTCGATCCCCGCCTGATGAAGTGCATCCAACATGTTCGCGCGGAGCTTGGACTCGGCGCTAATGAGGAATTTCACCTCCTCGAGGAAACCGGCAGCCTGATATGTGATCGAGAAGTCGCCGAGCTCGAGAACGAAGACGAACGGATCGGTCAGCCCCGCGTGCTCCGCCGCATCGAGAAGACACTTTTCGATTTTCTCTCGTGGAACGTCGTAGCCGAGGGAGACGGAGGCGGCGATGAAGGTACCCGATTCGCGGACCACGGTGACCGGATTGCTGACCAAATAGAGATTTGGAAAAGTAGTGAGAGTACGTCGCTCCGTCTGGATTTCGGTTCGGAGAAGGCCGAGCTCCGACACTCGCCCGCGATGCCCGTCGACCACGATGAAGTCGCCCGCGTGGAAGTTGCGAATCGAGCGCAGCATGAAGCCCGCCATGGCGTTCCCGAGCAGGGTCGTCGAAGAAAGCGCGACGGCCGCCGTCACGAGAATCCCGAGCAGGCTCATGAGCTGTCCGCGCGGCTCGTTGTCGATCGGGAGCTCGAGGATCAACACCACGGCCACGATCCCCGCCAGCAGGGCGATGAGGAGCTGTCGCCCAACGATGTTTCCCGTTCCCTTGGCGGCGCGTCCCGAAATGAGGATTCGATACGCTCCCATCAGAACGAGAGTTCCGATCAGCAGCGTGATCAGGAAAGGAAGCCATTCCCGCAGCAGCTCGAGCACCGGTTTCAGTCCGTCCATGCCCCGGAGTATACTCGGTCGAAGTCCGGGCGCGGGGCTCAACTCGTGAGCGGCTCGAACAGCTGGTCGAGCCTGCCGCGTGCCATCTGCAGCAGCTCTCTGGCGACGGGCGGCTCGAGCCCGAGCGCACCGCGGAGCTGGCACAGGGCGTCGACTTCGGCGTCCTGTTCTTTGCCATCGACGTTGGCCATCCAAGCCGCCACCAAAAAGAGCATGTTTCGTGCTTCGTTGGACAAGGTTGAATCGAGCATCGGTCGGACTCCTTTACCTAGTGATTCTCATGCTCCGCAGCACTGTTGACAAGACAGATAAAACACCTCAATCATGTAGATAGAATCTACGGTCGAGGCCCATGGTAAACGCGATTAACTATCATCATTTCATGTACTTTTGGCTGACCGTACGGGAGGGGAGCATCCAGGCAGCCAGTCGAGTGCTGAGGTTGGCGCATCCGACGGTCAGCGTTCAAATCAAGCAGCTCGAGGAGAGCCTCGGATACGCGCTTTTTGACCGGAGTCGCAGAAAGCTCGAGCTCACGGAGGCCGGTAAGCTCGCGTTTCGCTACGCGGACGAGATCTTTTCGCTCGGCCAGGAGTTCCTCGAAGCGCTCGAGGGTCAGCCCGAGGGCCGCCCGATTCGGCTCAACGTGGGCACCAGCGACGTGATGCCGAAGCTCATTGTGCGTACGCTGCTCGAACCGGCGCTCAGGCTCGACACGCCGGTTCGTCTCAGCTGCTCCGAAGATCGATTCGAACGCCTTCTCGGTGGGCTTGGAACGCATCAGCTCGACCTGGTGCTTGCGGACGCACCATGCCCTCCAGGAAGTGGCGTGAAAGCGTTCAACCACCTCCTCGGCGAGTGCGGGGTGACCTTCTTCGCGGCGCGTGAGCTTGCTCCGAAAATCCGAAAGGGCTTTCCAGGCTCACTCGATGGTGCACCCTTCCTGAGACCCGCCAGCGACAGCGCGCTCGGCCGCGGTGTCGTTCAATGGTGTGAGAACAAACAACTGCGACCGAAGACGGTTGGGGAGTTCGACGACAGCGCTTTGATGAAAGCGTTTGGCCAACATGGGCTTGGCATTTTTCCCTTGCCGTCGGTCACAGAAACAGACGTCAAACGACAATATGGAGCCCAAGTGGTCGGGCGTACCGAGGAAATTCGAGCGCGCTTCTACGCTATCTCACCGGAGCGGCGTCTCAAAAACGAGGCTGTCATTGCGATTTGTAGCGCTGCCCGCGCGGAAGTCTTCTCGTAGGAATGCGCGAGCGGGCGACGGGCGACCGGTGCTCGCAGCTTCAAAAGCTGACCCTGATCAGCGGCGCGGCGTAGTCCGAGTTGAGCACAATCGGCGCCCCTGCGGAATCTCGGTTCACAGGCCAGCGAAGGATTGAATCGCCCGAGCCAGGGTCGACTTCGGATGTTTCCGGGCTAAGTGCCCATCATCACTAGAGCCACCGATCAGAGTCGAACTGATGACCT
>SHLP01000184.1 GCA_004283055.1 Deltaproteobacteria bacterium | reverse complement strand
TCGAGTTTCTCGAAAGAGGAGGGAACGATCGTGACCGACGAAGAACACCTGCTCGAAAAAGTCATCGTCGCGGGAGTCGCGGCGGACAAGAAGACCGTGAAGCTGACCGTGCGCGCGCTGCCTGACCATCCCGGTGTCGTCGCGAGCGTGTTCGAGCCCCTGGCCGAGGCCAACATCTCGGTCGACATGATCATCCAGAACGTCTCGAAGGCCGGCCACACGGATCTGACCTTCACGGTGAGCCGCGAGGATGCCGATCGCGCTGAGTCCATTGCGAAGGAGCTCGTGGCGAGCGTCGACGCCGAAGGCGTGATTCGCGATGATGCGGTGGCCAAGGTGTCGATCGTCGGCGTCGGAATGCGTAATCACGCGGGCATCGCGGCCCGAATGTTTCGCTTGCTGGCCGACAACGGCATCAACATCCAAGCGATCAGCACCAGCGAGATCAAGACCTCCTGCCTGATCGCGGCCGACCACGCCGACAGCGCCGTGGCCGTGCTTCACGACGGCTTCGAGCTTGGCAAGCCAAGCGGCTGAGGCGCGCAACTCATTCGGCGCGCGGCCGATGAACGGCCATGGTCACCGAGCCGCGCGCCTCATCGATTCGGGCCGCAGCCTGCGTCCTCCTGGTCCTTGCATGCAGCGCCATCGCATCGTTCGAGCCGTTGCACATCTGGCAGCGCCATCACGACGCGGCAGCCCAAATCGAGTCAGCGAAGGTCGAAGCGGACGCCGACGCGGGCCGCGGCCGTGATGACGAAGGGGTCGAGCGGGCTCTGCGCGTGGGTGGTGACCCAATAGCCGCGCACGTCCGCACCAACGAGCCAGCGCGGATTGATGAGGTAGTCGAAGCCCACTAGGAAGTGCAGGGCGAAGTCTCCGCGCGTCTGCCGCTCGCGGACGCTCAAGAACCCGTCGAGCCCGGCTCCAAGCAAGGGAACGAAACGCACGATGTCGAGCGCATAGACAGTCTCGATGCCGGCCATGCCGAGGTGCAGGGCGCGCGCGCTTGGGAATACGCTGTAACCCACGAGCCCTTGAATGCTCCAAGCATCGCCGAGGCCGACCCCCGCGCTCACCGCTACATCGACGCCGTTTCGCGGGACGGTATTGCTCCCGGGAACCCCCGCATACCCGACCGCGAGGCCGAGTGTGGCTTGGTCCTCGTATGCCCGCGCGGTCGGGGGAAGCACGGCGAGCAGCGCGGCAAGGCTTCCAACGATCCACAGCGGGCGACGCACAGCGAGCGCTCTAGCACGACGGTTGCGCCCAACGCGAGGCTGCGTTGACTGGGCAAGGGCCGCGTGTATAGTGGCGACGCGATTTGCCGGGTTTTCCCGGCCTTTTGGAGGAAGCCTTGGCCCAAGACCCTGCCGAAAACGAAAATCAAGCGCCGCTCACCGCAGGCCAGCGACTCGCTGCTCAACAAGCAGCGAAAGCCGCGCGAAAGGCTGCCCAGCGCGGCCGGGACGCGGAGTTGGTCGAAGAAAAGGCGATCGCACAGGCCGTCGTCGCAAAGGACTGGATGGCCGACAATTTGAAGCCCCTCGGGCTGATGGCCGGCGGCGTGCTCCTCGTGGCCGCCGTGGGGATCGGCTGGGCGACGTTCACCCATCGTCAAAACACAGCGGCGGGCGGGCAGCTCGCGGCCGTGCTCGAAGGCAACGCCGACGATCCGGAAGCACTTGGAACGGCGTACGTGGACGTTGCCGAATCGCACCCCAAGACCCCTGCGGCGGCGTGGGCGCGTATAGGGGAGGGTAAGGCGCTCTATGCGCAGGGCGAGTTCGACTCGGCTCGTGCAGCATACCAATCGGCGCTCGAATCGAGCGACGACGAGACCATTCGCTGGGCCGCGCTCGAAGGAATCAGCTACGCCCTCGAAGCCCAGGAATCCTACGACGAAGCGCTCGAACAGCTCGAGGCGCTGCGCGCGGTGAACCGGAGCATCGCGCCGATCGCTGGTTACCACCAGGGGCGGATCCTCGCCGAGCAGGGCAAGCTCGAGGAAGCCAAGACCAAGTTCGACTGGGTGCTGAACGAGCTCAAGGAGTCCGACGCTCCGGCTTTGCCGTACACGCAGGAGCAGGCCGAGGCCCGGCTGGCCCTCATCGACCCGAACCAGGCGTCCGCCGCTGGCGGAGACCCCCGCCAGGCCAAGGAGGTCATCCGTCAGATGAACGAGATGCTCCAGCGACAACCGCCACAGGAATAGCGCTGCGATCGATGCGGACACGAGTTGCCCTGTTCCTCGCGATCGCGGTCGTGCTGCCCGCTGTTCCTGGCTGCGGCGCGGCCGGGACGCCTGCAAGCAACGCCGACAACTTCGGCTGGATCCAACAGGGCAACGTCTACGGGCCTCCCGGCGAGGGCGGCTTCAATGTCCGCTGGTCCAAGCAACTGACCGACCGCTGGGAAGCTCGATACCTGCCGGTCGAGCTGAGCTCGGCCGAGTTCGATGTGAAGCGAAAGCGCGTCTTCATCGGGACGAGCGAAGGGAACATGTTCGCGTTCGAGCTGAGCGGCCGCCGGCTCTACTTCTACGATGCCGGCGCACAGATCGAGGCCAAGGCCGCGGTCGATTCGGCCAGCGGCGAGGTCTACTTCCCCGCGGTCGACGGAACGGTGCACGCGCTCACGGTCAGCGGCGCAGCGAAGTGGCGCACCAAGCTCATCGGCGCGGTCCGGACCCAGCCCGTGCTCACCGCCGAGGCGGTGTACGTGGTGGGCGACAATGACACCATCACGGCGCTTGCGCGGGACGACGGGCGGATCCTCTGGACCTACGCCAAAGAGCCGGTCGAGGAGATCACCATCGCAGGGCACGCCGGGATGCTGCTCGAAGGCGGGCGGCTCTACGCGGCGTTCACCGACGGCGCCGTCGCCGCGATCAACCCCGTCGACGGACGGCTCTTCTGGGAGATTGAAACCTCTCTCGATGTCGAGCTTCGCCCGGGCAACGTCCCGCAATTTTTGGATGTCGACACGACGCCGGTGCTGCGTCAGGGGACGCTCTACGTTGCCTCGTTCACGGCGGGCCTCTATGCCCTGGAAGCGAACAGCGGCACCGTCCAGTGGCGGGATTCCGCCTTCACGGGTGTCACGGGGCTGGCGACGGCAGGTCGTATGCTCGTCGTGGCCTCGGCTCGACGCGGGCTGTCGTTGCTAGACCTTCGGACGCGCAAAGTGCAGTGGGAGAAGGCGCCAGAGCGAGGCGCACCAACGGCGCCCATCGTCACCGAGACCGGCACCGTCATCTACGGGGAGACGCGCGGCTCGCTGCTGGCGCTTTCGCTCGCCGACGGACGAGAAATCGCGAGGGCGGAAGGCGGTGCGGGCTTCTCGGCCACCCCCGCGGTGCTCGGCGGTTTCGGCGGCGCCTTGTCCAACGGCGGCCGCTTTCTGTTCCTGCGCGTGAACTAGCAGCCAGCGCGACGAAACGCGGCGTCAGGTCGAACCCACTGGTTCGGTGTTCCGTAGCGCTCCGGATTGGTCAGTCCGAGCCGGCGACTGCTAGTCTGTACGTGGGGTGGCGCGCTTTAGATTGCGATATCAGTCGACCAACCTCGAGCTGCGGCTCGGGGAATTCGCCATTGGTCGAAGCTCGGCCTGCAACCTAGCCGTGGCCGACGGGCTGGTTTCCCGCAAGCACGCAGTGCTTCGGGTCGAGCCCGAGGCGGTGGTGCTCGAGGACTTGGGCAGCCGAAACGGTGTTGCCGTCAACGGCGTTCGAATCGAGGGGGCATGCCCCTTGCAGCACATGGACCGCGTGTATATCGGCTCGCAGGAGCTCGTGCTCATCGACGCAGACAAGATGAACGAGCGGGCCACGACCGATCGACACGTCGCCTGCGACGTCTGCGGAGCGATCAACGGCAGCGCAAAGCGGTACTGCGGCGACTGCGGCGCGCGGCTCGAGTCCGAATCGAGCGCAACGTGGAGAGAGCAGGATCGACCGGCGGTCCCGAGGGCCGTACCCAGCATGCGCGTCGAAGATTCGGAGCGTGAATGGGGCGGCTCGGAGAGCACTCACACCGCGCGGGCGCTCGATGTGCTTGGAACCATCGCTTCCAAAGCGATCACGATGGGCCGGTTCGACGAGGCCGAACGGATCCTGATTCCGCATCTGGACGCGCTCTTGGAGCGAGCCATGCGACACCGGCCTCTCAGTGACTCGAACAAGGACGACCCTGAAGCCATGTTCGCAACGGCGACCGGCTATGCGCTGCAGCTCGCTCAGGGGCCCAAGGACAAACGGTGGATCGACTGGGTCTTCCGCATCCACACGGCCACCGCACGCGTGATGACCGCAGAAACGATCGAAGCGCTCCACGAAGCGGTGCGCCGTAGCGAATACCGCAGCGGAAAGTACCTGCGCACCTATCTGCAGGTCATCGAGAAGCGCCCAAAGGCCGACTACAGCCCCTCGGAGCGCTTTTTGCTCGGCCGCCTCGACGGCCTCGCCCAAGTCATTTTGGCTCGCTAGCGCGGGGTAAAGGTTGATTCTCGATGGAACGGCAGCACTGGCTTTGCCTCGGAGGGTTCGCAGCGGTGGCGGTCGCGGCGTCTGCGGCGGCGACCTGGGTCGGACTGTCTGGCAGCTGGGTCGGCGACGATTGGCACATGGTCCACAACTACCTCTACGGGGACTGGGCCGAGCTCGGGGCGGTCTTCAGACGCAACGCAGCGAGCTACTTGTTCGTGGAGGACAAAGTCGGGCCTTATCGGCCGGCGACGATGCTAACCTTGATCGCCACCCATCTTTTGGCGCCCGAGCCCTGGCTCCATCACGCGGTGAGTTGGGCTCTTCACGCCGCCACGAGCTTGCTCCTGTTCGCTGCGCTTCGCGGCCAGGCTTCAAAGGCATCGAACGTCGAGGCTGCGTCGAGCAACATCGCGGCCGCGGGACTCGCCGCGCTGTTTTTCGTTCACCCGGTGAACGTCGAATCGTACGTCTGGATCAACGGGCGTTCCGATCTGTTCGCAGGGTTTTGGCTGGTGGCGCTCGTGTTTTGGCTGAGCCAGACGAGCAGAGCGCAGCGGCCTCGATGGGTTCAGCTGGTCGTGCTCGGCCTGGTCGCGTTTCTCGGCGCCAGCTCCAAACTGCCGTTTGCAATCGCCGCGGTGGCCGCGTGGCTGGCGTGGGCTAGCAGGCGGCCGGCTGCAGCGTCGCGCTGGGCGGGGAGTGCGATCGCCGGGGGAATTGGGGTTCATCTCGTCCTTCGTGCCGTATTCGCACCGTTTCGAGGTCAACTCGGCGCATCGGAAAACGTCTTCGCCGATCCCGAGATCTGGGCCGCGGTTCCAAAGCTCGTCGGGAAGGGCGCCGCTGCGCTCCTGAGCTTTCGCGCAGAGGCCATGCAGTCGCTCTCCTGGGTCTTGTTCGGGCCCTGGTCGATGGCGGACGGACTGGGGCTGGCGCTCGTGCTGCTGGTCCTCGCGTTTCTGGTTCTACGCCGCGATGGACCAGGCCTCGCGTATGCCGTCGGAGCCATCCTGACCCTAGCGCCGGTCGCGATCGTATCGGGTGCGTTTTGGATGGGCTTCGACCGATATCTGTACATGCCCTCCATTCTCGCGCTGCTGGCGACGGCGCCGTACGTGTCACGCGCCGTGTCTCGGGGCCGGGAGTGGCGCTTCGCGCTCGGCGTGCTGGCCCTCGGACTGCTCGGCTATGCAGCGAGCCAGACGCACGCGGCTAGTCGAGCGTACGCCAGCCAAGAAGCGTACGACCGCGCGCTGCTTCGCGATCACGCCGACGACCCGAGCATCCATTTCTACTTTGCCCGCATCGCGGCGCGGCACGACGACGAAGTCCGACTGCGAGAGCGGCTCTCCGCGATGCCGTCACCGCCGTGGCCGAGACCGATCATCGTTCCCACATACGACTTGGCGACCAAGGCGCGGGACGCGGGGAAGCGCCGCGAGGCCGTCGACGCATGGGTCGCCACCGTCCGGGACGGTCCACGCTGTGCGCGTGTCCGCATTCAGCTCGAGACCTGGGCCCAGAGGTCTGCCGATGCCGAAACCGCTGCGCAGATCGAAGAGCGGCTCGACGAGCTCGCCTGCGTGCCCTGAAAACCAGCCCATCCACAAAAGTTTACATAATATACGTTCTGCGAAATTGCGCTGTAG
>SHLP01000183.1 GCA_004283055.1 Deltaproteobacteria bacterium | reverse complement strand
GAGCGGAAGTGGCCGGACTCGATCTGCCCTTTGCTTCCAAACAGCCCGTGCCCGTACTCGATGGTCGCAGCGGGGTTCTCCTCTGTAGCGCTCTGCGGAATTAGCGCCTCGAACGGAACGTCTGCCCAAGGGGTTTCCTCGTTGATCATGGGCATCTCGTTTTCGTCCAAGATCAATAGCGATCCCGCCTCGGGCGAGGTCATGAACAGCGGTACCCTGAACGTTCCGAAAATTCGGAAGGCGATGTTGGTCGGGTCGATCGCGCCGTCGTCAGTGCTCGCCTCGACCGACGTGATCGTGTACTCGGGGCCGTCCTCTCCAATGAGCTCGAAGGCCGTGTCCCGCATGTGAAGGAGCCAGCGCGTGTTGTTTTCGTCGCTTGCGGTGTTGAAGTCCCAGGCGATCTGAATCTCGTCGCGGGACCAGCCCTTGGCCTCGATCTTCTCGAAGATGTCGTCGTAGAGCGCCCGGCGCGCTTCGACCGACGCGTCTTCACTCGCGGTTCCATCGCGAAGGGCAGCAAACGCCTCGGACGGCGCGATCACGGCGCCGTCGCTGCTGGTCACGTTGCGGAACGCCACGATGTAGCGGGCGTTGTCGCGGAGGCGCACCACGGGGCGAAGCATCGACGACGACTCCTCGGGCTTGGCCCCCGGGAGCTGCAGAGCCTGCGTGTCGATCTGAGCAAAGTGGGGAACGAGCTCACCGGTCTCCGCGTCGAGGAGGAGGGTCGGGGACGAGGCCGACAAGGACTGATCGATGTCGGTGACACCGCCGAATACCGCATCCGTTGCGCCGGGCAGGTACGTTAGAATCGGCGAGCCGGCCGAGAAGCCGTCGCTGTAGTCCCAGGGCGTGGAGTCGTTGTTGCGAAGAAACTCATCGCCGAACGAGACGCGGCGTCCGCTCGCGGTGCTGCTGTCTTCGATGGTGTAGACGTTCGATGGAAACGGGTAGCCGCAGAACTCGGGGACCAGCGGGTCGCAGTCGAGCAGTGGGTAGGCGACCGCGCTGCCGCCTGCTCCACCCGTCCCGCCGCTGCCGGGCGCGTCGCTCGTGCCGGATTCGCTGCAGGCCGAGATCAACAGTGCCGATATGAGAATAAGCCAAGCTCGATTCATAAATCCTCCGCCGCCGAGGCTAGTTGTTGAACGCGCTTGGCTCAAGTCCCGGGCTGACCCGCCTAAAGGCGTAAAGGATTGCCCTAGATTGGAGCGGAGACTAGAACCGCTCAGATGAGCTCGAACAAATGGATGTATGTGCTGCGCGGCAACGGCGAGAGTCACGCGGCCTGGTCGTCCCGCATGCGCCACGAGCTAGGCCCGCGCCTGCTGTCACTCGGCCCTTCGAAGCTGCAGCTCACCGTGACCGAGGCGCCGCCGCCCAAGCTCAACCTGTTTCCATTCAAGGATCGGCCGATCGCGATCTTCAACGTATACGGCGACTCGGACGGCCCGACCCGCTTCAGCAATGTGCTGCGTGATGCTGCGGGCTCGGTGTCTGGTTACGAAGTCGAAGAGGCCTATCCGGTCAACTACGAGAAAGCTTGGAGCGACGGAGAGCCGACTCCGTCGCCAATTCTTTTGACCATGCTTCAGAAAAAAGCCGGTGTCCCGACTGAAGAGTTCATCGCGCGCTGGCACGACGGGCATACGCCCCTCTCGCTCGAAATTCATCCGCTCTGGTACTACCAGCGCAACGTCATCCGCGAGCCCTTGTTCGAGGGCTCGGAGCACTCCGACGGGATCGTGATCGAGGCCTGCCGGACGCGCGGCGACCTTCTGAACCCTACTCGATTCTTCGGCGGTGCGATCAAGATGGTGCCCAACATGCTGCGCGTCGCCAAGGACATCAACGGCTTTCTCGACATGAAGAAGACCGAGACCTATTACGCGACCGAGTATCACCTGCGGAGTTGACCTTTGACCGTTCGCTACGAGCTTCGTGATCGCATCGCTGTCGTGACCATCGATCGCCCCGAGGTGCGCAACGCGGTGGATGTGCCGACGGCGCGCGCGCTTGCGGCCGCGTTCCGCCGTTTTGAGGACGACGCGCATGCGCTGGTCGCTGTGTTGACCGGCGCCGGCGGGACGTTCTGTGCAGGCGCGGACCTCAAAGCGGTCGCTGCGGGCGAGCAGCGGGACTTCTCCCCCGACGCGGACGGGCCGATGGGTCCGACTCGCCTGCGCCTCGACAAGCCGGTCATCGCCGCGATCGAAGGCCATGCCGTGGCCGGCGGGCTCGAGCTCGCGCTCTGGTGCGACCTGCGCGTCGTCGCCGAAGACGCCGTCCTTGGCGTGTTTTGTCGCCGATTCGGCGTGCCTCTGATCGACCTTGGCACGATTCGCCTGCCGCGCCTGATCGGACACAGCCGCGCCATGGACCTGATCCTGACCGGCCGTCCCGTGCCGGCCAAAGAGGCCGCGCTGATGGGGCTCGCCAATCGCGTCGCGCCCAGTAGCGAGGCGCTCGACGCCGCCATCGAGCTTGCGCGCCAAATTGCACATCACCCGCAGCGCTGCATGCGCAGCGACCGCCGCGCTGCGATCGAGCAGTGGGGCATGTCCGAAAACGAAGCGATGCGAAACGAGCTCCGGCTCGGCCTAGAAACCATCGAGAGCGGCGAAACCGTCGCCGGCGCCACCCGCTTCCAAAAGGGCGAAGGCCGCCACGGCGCCTTCACCAACGACGACTAAAAAAGGGGACAGTCCCCTTTTATCGCGTTCGAACATGGTACGGTCAGGCGTGTGTGACTCACTCGTCGTCGTGCCCGAAATCGGGCCCGTCTGGTTTGCGAAGAACAGCGATCGGGAACCGACGGAGGCTCAGTTTCTCGAATGTCATGACGGCACCGCTCCAGACGCCACCCCCGACGGACTGCCCGACACCTCGAGCGAAGCGCGGGTCTTACTGAGCCGGCCCGCATGGATGTGGGGCTGCGAGATGGGCGTCAACCAGCACAGCGTCGCGATCGGAAACGAAGCGGTGTTCACGCGCCTGCCGGTTCCCAAGGCCGGGTACACCGGAATGGACTTCCAGCGCGTCGCTCTCACGACCTGCCGGACCGCCGACGACGCCCTCGAGCAGCTCATCGAGCTCACCGAGCGCCTCGACCAAGGCGGCGCGATGGGACACCAGCACCGCTCGTTCCGCTATCACAGCTCGTTCATCGTGGCGGATCCAACGAGCGCCTGGGTCTTCGAGACCGCGGGTCGATACTGGGCCGCCAAACGTATCCAAGGGGTCGCGACGATCTCCAACGCGCTCACCATCGAAGACGATTTCGACCGGGTTCACGGCGGCGCCTACGAGCTCGCACGAAGCCGCGGCTGGGCGAAGTCCGCCACCGCGTTCAGCTTCGCAGACGCATTTTCGGACCCCTTCATGTCTGTGATGGCTGGGGCAGCGGTCCGCCGCGCCTGCACCGCCGGTTCGCTCTCCGGCATCCTCGAGCCCTGCGCCCGCGACTTCATCGTCGCGCTGAGCGACCACGGGGGTCTGGAGCCAGGGAAGGGGCTCCGAAGCGAATCGCCGTGTGCCCACGCATCGTGGTTGCCCACGCGGACCTCCGCCCAAACGACGAGCTCGATGATCGCGTGCCTCGATGCGGCGGGGCCGACCGTCTGGGGCACAGGAACGTCGTCGCCGTGCCTGAGCGTGTTCAAACCGGCGCCGCTCGATTCCACCGTATTGCCCCCGCACCCCGTCGACGACGTTCGTTTCGATGCGAGAGAGCTCTGGTGGGCCCACGAACGCCTTCACCGCGCCTGCCTCGCGAACTACCACGAGCGACGGGTCACGTTCGCCGATGACCGGGAGCGCTTCCAGGACGAATGTCTTCAGCCCTCTGCCGATCCCGGCCAAACGTGGCGCGATCACCGCGCGTACATCGACCGCTGGTTCGACGCTGCGCGCGCGGTGAAGGAGGCCCGCTTGCCGTTTCCGATGCGCCGGTTCTGGAAGAAACAAGCGCGGCTCACGTCGATGCCGGCTTAGCGGCTGCGTGAAAAAAGCCAGTCGGTCGTCATGTCGGCAAAGGCCGTCGAAAAGAACGGGATGTGGCTGCCGTCATTGATGGTCCAAAGCGCCGCGTCGACGCCTTCGCTGCAGCCGGTCGAGTAGGCGACCTTGTCGGTTTCGGCGCCTTCGAGGCCGGGAACCAGGTCGATCGAGCCCTCGTCGCTCGGGGAGCCGATGTCACAGCCGACGGCCGTTGCAGCACGCTCGACCGTTTCGACGGCCCCAGGATAGAAACCTGGTCGGCCGTCGTATGGGATGGTGGCGTCTGCAGTTCCGTGGATGGCAAGCACGCTGACCGGAACCGTCGCAGGGGCGCAGTCCGCCGGGTCGTCGAAGGTCGAGCCCGCGAGGCTCACGATGGCCGTGATGAGCTCAGACGCCTCGCATGCCATGCGAAACGACATGAACCCGCCATTCGAATGGCCGATCAAATACACGCGCTTTGGGTCGATGTTGTAAGTTTGCTTCGCTTCCTCGATGAGCCCGCTCAGGTAGCCGACGTCGTCGACCGAACCGTCCGGGTCGCAGCAGGCAGCGGTCCCATTCCAAAACCTCTCGCCTTGGTCGTTCAAGGTTCCGTCGGGGAACACCAGCACGAACTGCTTTTCGTCGACGAAGTCGAAGAGCTGCATATAGCCCGTCTCGATGCGTCCATCGGCGCCGAAGCCGTGAAGGACCATCACCAGCGGATACGAAACCGTTGGGTCGTAGTCGGTGGGAATGTCGACCTCTGAGGGCCTTTCATCTCCCCCGATGACGAGCGGAGGGTCCGCAGAGAGCTCCTGACCTCCCGTTCCGCCATCGCCGCAGCCGAGCACCATCGCAAGAACAAGAAAGGAAATCAGATTCTTCATGCGGCCGACAGTAGGGCGGACGGTCGCCGACGTAAAGAGCCTCCTTCTGGTCGCTTGCTCGACGACGGTATAAGCTAGGGCCCATGGCGGACACGATCTTCAGCAAGATTCTCCGCGGGGACATCCCTTGCCACAAAGTGTATGAGGATGACCTCGTCTTTGCGTTCCTCGATATCGGCCCTTTGAGCTATGGCCATACGCTGGTCATTCCGAAGGAAGAGGCGGCCACCGTCGACCAGCTTTCGGACGAGGCTGCAGCCGCGGTGGGTCGTGTATTGCCCAGGCTTTGCCGCGCCATCAAGGCCGTCACCGGCGCCGATCAGTTCAACATCCTCCAGAACAACGGCCCGATGGCACACCAAGCCGTGTTCCACGTTCACTTTCACATCATCCCGAAGCCCGGCGTCAGCGAAGGCCTGGTGATGGAATGGGGGTCGGGGAAGCTCGACCCGAGCGAAGGCGCGAAGCTTGCGGCCGCTCTGAACAGGGCGATCGGGTCTTAGAATGAGCGCGGCGCGCTTCGACGAATCGATTCCGTTCAAAGGGCTGCGCATTGCCGTGATGACGGTTTCCGACACGCGCACCGAAGCAACCGACAAGTCCGGCGCCTACCTCGTCGAGAGCGCGCTCGAAGCCGGCCATCAAGTGATGGACAAGGTGATCGTCCCCGACGACCGAAAACGCATCGAGGTTCAGCTTCGACGCTGGGTCAACGAGCCGAACATCGAGGTGGTGCTTGCGACCGGCGGGACCGGGGTGACCGCGCGCGACGTGACCCCCGAGGCGTTCGAGGCGGTCTGGGAGAAACCGATTCCGGGGTTCGGCGAGCTGTTCCGTACGCTGAGCTACGAGCACATCGGCACATCGACCATCCAATCACGCGCCTGCGCCGGCGTCGCGCGGGGCACCTACCTCTTCGCGCTCCCGGGCTCGACCGGCGCCTGCAAAGACGCCTGGACCGGCATCCTCAGATACCAGCTCGACATCCGCCACCGCCCCTGCAACTTCGCAGAGCTGATCCCACGCCTCATGACAGGCTAAAGCCGCGGCGAGCGGGTCGCGGAAAAACGCCTCATCCCGGCAACCGTCCACCATACGATCGGAAAACGGCTCGCGACGGGCGTGCTCGCGATTGGGCGCCCCGTCGCCACGGCACCCTAAGTCGCCATACGACTGGGCGCCGGCCCAATCGCTGTGCTGCCCATCCCGAGCCGTTTTCCTCTTGAATGGATATGGATGGAGGGGCGCGGAAAAAAGCGCGATTGGGGGCGGAGTCGACGTAACGAGTGAC
>SHLP01000061.1 GCA_004283055.1 Deltaproteobacteria bacterium | reverse complement strand
CTACGCCGCAGCCTTGGGACATCATGAGCAACGATCGGCTGCGCAATGCCGGCGGAATACGCGGCTGGTCCGACGCCCAGTACAAAGGAAGCGCCGACGACTTCTACGCCGCCATGGAGGGGATGATCAACCCGCGCGCCCTCGACCCGGTTCGGATGCAAGCCAGCCTAGTCGACGCCCTCGAGGAATCGGTGCAGCGGCGCCTGAGCTCGGTTCAGAACGGCGAAGACTTCATGAAGAGCCACGGCAAGGCCGCGATCAACATGCCACGTGGGGCCGCTCTGTTTCTGACCACCGGCCCCTGGGAGGACTACTCGACGCCGTCGCGGGACATGCGCTTGCTCATCAGCATGGACGCAGTGGTGACTTTCCCGGACAAAGTCGCGGCTCATCCTGAGCGCTTCGGAATCCCGACCGCCGATCGGGATACGGCCGTGGAGCAGGTGCGCGCAGCGCTCCAGACCGAGCTCGAGAAGCGGTCGTTCGAATACGTTCGTTCGGACGGAACCGCCTGGCAGCTGACGCTTGCGGCTCTGGTCGCCCGCAGCAAGGCGATGGAAGTCGCCTACAATCCAAACGATTGCATGGAAATTCGCTGGGGGGCGCCGGAGGGCTCCGAGGAACGGTCGACCTGCAATAGACGCGCCCCGCAGGACCAGCGATCGCGGATGCAGAGCTACCGGAAGTGGTTCGCAAAGCGGGAACGTCCGGGCTAGCGGGCGTTAGCGCCACTCCTGCGCGTTTTCATCCACTTCGTATCCGTCGATGGCGCGCGGCTTGGGGCCTGTGACCTTTTTGAGCTTCGGTCCGTCGGGGTGCTTCACCTTCCCACCCTCGAGCCAACCTCGGAACGGATCTTCAATCGGAATTCCTCGGCCGCCTTGCTCGACCAGCGGGATAGCCGGTCGCTTGGCCATCGATTCCACGACGTTCTGGAGCTTGGGTTCTGGCGTACCCGGATCGGCTTCGACGATCACCGGAGCCTCGTAGTCGATTTCGATGACCGTGGACGCAGCCTTCGACTGCGTCGAGTCCTCGAGCGGTCTCAAGACTACCGTGCCCACGCGCTCCTCGATGCAATCGAGGGCAGCTCGGGAAAGGCCCGACCCGTAGGCCTTGGGGTCGATACACATTCCAGTAGGTCGAACGGTTGCGCTGACGCTGATGCGAATGGTGGTGTCGCGGCTCGAGGTGAAATCCCGGACGCAGCCGATGGGCACTCCCATGGCTACCTTGAGCTCGTTTCCGAGGTCGCGCTCGACGGTTCCATTCGCCTCGCTCCCGGGCGGCTTGGGAACGGCGGCGGGAGGCGAAGGCATGTCCCTCGGCGGCTGAGGAGATACGAACGGCACCGCAGAAATCGGCGGCCGATCGACCTTCTGGCTCGCGCCGCGAACTGGCTCTTCTCCGCTTTGGCAACCCAAGAGGAGCGAGGCAGCAGCGCAGACAGCCCATGCGCGAATCATGGGCTCAGCCTACCCCGCAATTTGGCGCAGGGGTACTTCGTGTGGTCCGGTCGGCCTAGCGACGCCACGCCACGCCCAGCGCGCCGCCAAAATACTGGTCGAGCGCGCCACCGGCGACGTAGGGCGCCTCGCCCGGCACGGGGTTCAGGTCGAATCCGTAGCGGCGATAGTCGCCGCTGAGGCGGATTTCAAAGCCCTTGGGAAGCGCAAAGCCCATCATCAGCAGTGCGTCCATTCCGTTGGCTTTGGCCTCCGGGAACCAGACGTTGGTGCCGATCCCGCCAACCGAGAAGGTGCCGCGGAACGCAATGCTTGCGCCAAGAATGAACAGCTTCTGCTTTCCGATTTCGACCCGAAAGCCCCCGCCTACTCGAACGAACTCGTACTTCACGCTCGGGACGCCAGCGGTGTTGTCTTCGCCCAGCACCGGTGGCCCGGACACGCCGAAGCTGAAGCGGTGCACGCCGTAGCCCAGGACGACCGAAGGCTCCCAGCGCCCTTTCGGATAGCGCCAACGAAGGCCGATGAGAAACTGCTGAGATTCCGTCGGGAAGGTCAGTGTGCGATCGGTTCCATCGGCTTGCTCCTCGGTCCGTGTGGAGTCGAAGTTGAAGAGCCGCTCCCACTCGAAGTCGATCCCGAACTGCGCTCCGACGCCGGCCGTAAAGTGTGCGCCGGGGTAATATTGAAACTTGATGCCGACGCCGGGTCCGGCCTGGAGCGTGTAGTCACGCAGGTCTCCCCTGGTATCATTGGGCAGGACGTCGTTGTATTTGAACGTCCGATGCACCACGCGGAAGTCGACCTCGATGTCGACCGCGGCCGGCCGATGGTCTTCCCGACGCTTCTTTTTGGCCTTCGGCTTGGGCTCTTCCTTCTCCTTCGCCGAGGCGGGCTCGTCGCGGGTGGAGCTCGCCACGGCCACGGGCGCCACGGGCGCTGCCGCAGCAGCAGCAGGGACGGCCACACCGAGCTTTCGGATGTCCTTGCGAAAGTCCAACCCGATATTCGCCTGCACGGACTTGGCCAGCGCAGTCGAAGTGCTCGCGTCGTAGTAGTGCTGACTGATCACCTTCGCGCTGTCGCCGTCGACCAGGCGGATGTACGCCGACCAGATTCGATCCTCGTAAAGCACGTCCCCTTCGATGAGACCGCTGACCGCCAGAGCGGCGGCCGGAGCGACATGTCCGCCTTCCGACTTGAGATTCGCACCCATGCTCCGGGCTTCCGCCGTGAACTGCTTGTTCGGGAAGAGCTCGACCGGCTCCTGCCGAAGTCCGCGCACCGATGCGCCTCGAATTTTCGCTGCCTGCGCTCCTGTGAATGGCCTGACGACCAGCCGCGGCTCGGTGGGCCCCGGCACCTCGGGTTTCGCCTTCGCAGCCGCGGGTGCGCCTCGCAGCGGCATGTGCCCCGTCTTCATCAGCCCCGCGACAACCCGATTGGAAAGGCGCGTCAAGCTCGACGAGGTAGTGCGAAACTTCTCGATCCGCTGACCTCTGGCGTTTCGCACCTCGGTATCGCCAACCCAGCGGCCTTCAACGCGCCGAACGCGGGTACGCACCAGAGCGCTCGCACCGAGCTTTGCCGCCTGCTTCGCGTAGCCTTTGGTCTTTTTGACGGTGGCGGTGACGCGCTTCAGCGGAACGAGCTCGACCTCAGCAGCCGCCAATCCTCGCTGTACGCTCTGACGGACCTTGGCTGCCTGCGCGCCTTGGAATGGCAGCAACGCTGCCGCACCGCCGTCGGCGGAGGCAAGGCCGGCCGACCAACACAAACTCCCCAACAGTGCAATGGCGCCGAAACGCAAGATCCGCATCGACTATCCCCCGTCTAAGATCCCTTGGCTGGACCCCCCCAATTCGATGATCCAGTCGCGAATCACCTCGACGTCGCTCTCCGGAAGAATGCTCAAGAGCGGCATCCGAGAACCGCAGACGCCAATCGTCCCGAGGATCTTGTCGAGCAGATAGCTGCCGCTGGGATCGCCGGCCACGACGAGAATCCTCGCCTCGCATCCGACCCCCGTCGCGTTGACGTTCACGACGCGACTCTCCACCCCCGGCGATTTCAGATTGAGATTTGCCGCGCTGGTCACGTCGTCATGACAGCCCGCGGTGGCGCAGCTCTCATCGAACACCGTCTGGGCGTCTTTTGTAATCGTCCCGCCGTCGATGAAGGCGTCCGGGTCCGATAGGCTCCCGACACAGGCGGCGCCCCCCAAGGCTGTCGCAAACACAAACACGAGTGTAGCGAGGCGTTTCATCCCGCTGTTTGATCCCCCCGAATCATTCATAAAGCTTAGTAGGCTATGGCACTCCTCGTCGAGTTTCGCCGTATTTTTGTGTAATGAGCTCGGCTCAAAGGCGGTTCAGCGCCCAGTCGTAGGGCACAAAGACCAGCTCGAACTCCGCGCCGCGGGCCCGCCGCAGGTCGGCTGCGACCGCCGGTGTGGCGAATGCCAGGATGAAGTCTTCGATGGTCGCCGGTCGGCCCAGGCGCCGCGCGTGCTCTTCGAAATCCGGCTTGTACCAGTCGAAGATCGCCGAGAGCTGGATTTCCTCGGCTCCGTCGTCCACGCGCACGTGGATTGGGCTCGAACAAAATGCACGCGTCACGGCGTTCAGCTGCTCGTCGAGCCGCGCCGGTTCGAAGGCGAAGGGCATGAGCGCCGGGCAGGACTTCGACGCGCAGTTGATCGCCGCGTGAATGCGAGCGTCGGCGAAGCCGCGGATCCGCTCGTTTTCCAAATCGTAGAGATTGATTTCGGCGCCATCGAGCGGGAACCGCAGCCCATAGAAGAAGCCGAACCCTGCCCTTGGGTCGAGCCAGCCGTGAACGTCGTGCACCGTGTCGATCGGCCAGTTGTCGACGACGCCGAACAGGACCAGAGCGTTGTAGGCGTTGAGGTAGTAGCTGAGGCGCTCCGCGTCAGTCTTGAATCGCTCAGGGGTCGCCCGGGGTCCGATCGCTTCGAGGGTCGCTACGAAGCGGCGGAGCTCGGTTTCGTCCGCCCGCACCGCGTCATAGTCGACGCCCTCTGCCCGTGCCCATCGGCCGAGCGCCGCGTTCCACCAGCTGTAGTCGAAGCCCCCTGCCTCCTGTGCGAACGGCTCCGCATCAACCGCAATCGAGCGCATCCCGAGGGACTCGACCGTTAGGATGGCGGTCACTCCGACTACGAGCGCGATCAACAGCGCGATCGCCCACCAGCGTCCGTACCAAGGCTTCGACTGCAAGCTCATCTGCGGAGTATGGCACGGGCCCGCGGATCGAAGGCCGAGCGGACTTCGGAGGCACGCAGATCGGACACCACGACAGAGGCACCGGCGGCCCGCAGCGCCGAGGCCTCGTAGCCACCGGTGCTGACCGCCACGCTGTGCGCTCCAATCGCCTTTGCCGCGGCCACATCGTGAGGGGTGTCTCCAATCACGACGACCCGGGCGTCCTCGCGCTCGGCGCCGCTTTCCTCGAGACCTCTGTGGAGCGCGGTTCGCAGAACCTCCGGGCGCTCTGCGTGGTCCGAACCAAAGCCTCCGAACGCGAAGAATGAATCGAGGCCGCCCCGCGCGAGCTTCGCATAGGCGGCGGGCTCGGTATTCCCGGTACCGAGACCCAGGACGAGGTCGTCGCGTCCGCTGAGCTCGCAGAGCAGTGAGAGAACACCTGGCAGGACCTCGAACGAGTCTGCGCGCTCGAGCTCGCGCGGCAAATGCGCGACGTAGCGTCGGATGACCTCGTGAACCAGGCCGTCGTCAGCCATGACACCGTATTGCATGAGCGCCGCGCGTACGATCCACGGATCGGTCCGCCCTGCAAACTCGACCGAGTGAAGGCTCACCTCTTCCTCCAGCTCTGCCGCGAGCTCTTCCAGCACTTCGCTGAGCGCGAGCTCCACGGCGCGGCGGCCCGCTCCGCCCGCCCGCAAGAGCGTGCCGTCGATGTCGAACAGGGCGATGATGCGCTGCATCGAACGAATGTAGCAGACCGGGTTTTTCATAGTAGGCTCCGCCCGACCGATGGACCTTCACCTTCTCGCCAAGCTCCCCCTGTGGCTTGCCGCGTTCCTTTTGTCGCTGACCTGCCACGAGGCGGCGCACGCGCTGGCCGGGAAGATCGGCGGCGACTCGACGGCCGCCGCACAGGTGACGCTCGACCCCTTGCCTCACATCCGTCGAGAGCCGTTTGGTGCCCTGGTGGTCCCTATTCTGTCCTTCCTGCTGCAGGGTGGCGGCTGGATGATCGGCTGGGCGAGCGCCCCGTACGACCCCAGCTGGGCGAGCCGCCATCCGAAGCGAGCCGCCGGGATGGCGGCGGCCGGTCCGGCGGCGAATTTCGCGCTTGCATTGTTGGCCGCACTGGCCCTCCGCATCGGGATCGCGACGGGCTACTTCACCCTGCCTGCCGGCGGCCTGAGCCTCGAAACACTCGCGGTGGCGCCGGCAGGGGTTGCCCGGGGGCTGGCACTTTTCTTGAGCGTCCTGTTCTCCGTCAACTTGATTCTCGGCTGCTTCAACTTGATCCCGCTGCCCCCCCTCGACGGCTACGCGATCGTGCCGATCGCTCTCAACGATCGAATGCGAAACAAATGGTTCAGCTTGTTCTCAGGTGGGGGCGCGCTGATGGGGCTGATCATTGCGTGGGTTCTGTTCGCCCGCTTGATGCCACCGGTATTCCAGACCGCGATCGGGCTCTTGTACGCGGGCCTCTGAGCGCCTACTCGTGCTATCCTCTGCCTGTGCGGGGGATCGGGGCGGTTTTGGCTGGTGCACTTTGGCTCATGGCGCCCTCCGCCTCGGCCGATGAGGCCGACGCACATTACCGGCTGGCCAAAACCCTCCGCGGGCAAGGCCGCTACGAAGAGGCGCTAGCCGAGATCGACCTCGCCGTCGCAGCTCGCCCGAGCTACGCGCAGGGCCATCTCACGCGCGGCTCGATCCTGCGGCGGCTCGGGCGAAATGAAGACGCGCTGAGATCCTTCAAAAGCGCCATCGCGCTGGAGCCTAAAGACGGCAGGGCGTACGGCCTGGCGGGCGCTGCCCTGCTTCGGCTGGATCGCCCAAAGCAGGCCGTCAAGTACTTGAAGACGGCAACCCAGCTCGAGCCGAAACACACAAACCACTGGCTCAACCTCGGCGTGGCCTACCGCCGGTCCAAGAACAACGACGCCGCGATCGCGAGCTACCAGCGTGCGCTGACGGTCATTCCACGCGATCCGCGTCTGCTCAACAACCTCGGCGTGGCGCTCCGCAAAGGGCGACGCTACGACGAAGCGATCCAAGCGCTGGAGCAAGCGCTGGCCGTCGACCCCTACGATGCGGAGGTCGCGCGCAACCTGGCGGTCGCATACCGGGGTGCTCAACGGTGCAAAGAGGCGATCCCGGTCTACGTCAAGGCGCTCGCGCTCGGCGACGGAGGGCCGAGTGACCTCTTGTTCGACTTGGCGTCCTGCTACGAAAAGGTCGGGGAGACCGAGATGGCCATCGCGACCTTCGAGAGGTACATCGAGGCCGCCGAAAAGAGCGACCCCGACGCAGCCGACCGGGCCCGACGCGCAGTCGAGAACCTGCAGCGCCGGTAGCGGGCGATGGCAGGCTTGGGGGCTCAATCGATGAAGAAGCTGAAGCCGGCCTCGATGCTCCACGCTTGCCTCGGGGCGCCAGGCGGCATTCGGAAGTACCTCGCCCAGCGGCCGCGCACCTCGAGCCCCATCCAGGACAGGAACCCGTAGCCGATTCCGACGAACGCCCCAATCGTCCCTGAGCCGTCGACGTACGACGGCAGCGGCACGCCGACGTAGCCGCCGGTGAATGCGCCAGAGAGCCGAAGCTTCTTGATGTTGCCCCGCAGTGCGATCATCGCGCCTCCGCCGAATCCCGGATTCTCGAGCGGCCAGGATCTGCCAATCCATTGGAAGTAGGCGCCCAGGTGAAATGGCCCGGCGACGCCGTAGGAGCCGTCCAACCAGAGGGTCGGCTGCCACTTCCGCTGACCACCGAACTTAGACACGGTGCCGCCAAAGACGCCGTCGAATACGACGAGGTCCGCATCGGCGGAGGCCGGTGGCGCGAAGCCGAGCACCCCGAGCGACGAGAGCAGAACGAACGTCGGCGCCACTTGCTTCACGCCCATGCCTGTTATCACAAGTGCGCTTGCTACCCACAGAAGCTGCGCTGCTCGGCCTGCGCGTTGCAGGGAAAATCCCCCCCCCCACATCGACCTCGGCGATCTCGGAACCCGGGCTCGATGTGCTGCATCGGCTACGGCGACCTTGGCGATGGAACGATAGGCCTGTCGGCGATCCGGAGGCACGGCAAAAAGCCATGCCCAGAACGCCCTGTTCGAGTTGATGAGCAAGCCGAATGGGGTATATTCGACCACGTTATCTGCGCAGGACGCCCAATCTTTCTGCTTCTTCCGATTTCTCCGATCTCAGAAGGGGCGTTTGACCCTAGCGCCTGGGTACATAACTAGAGGAAGACCAAGGAGAAGACATGCTGCAGCTCAAAAAGGGTGTAGATATCCTCGCCGATACCGGCGGCGTGAAGACCATCCAAGAGGCAAAGGCCGTCATCGAGCAGAAGCTCGACGCAGGCAATCTCGCAAAGCTCGCTCCGATCAAAAACGAAGAAGCTCTGCTGAAAATCGCGAACGCGATCGCACTGTGCGAACCGGACGATGTCTTCGTCGACACGGGCAGCGAGGCCGACAGTCAGTGGGTCCGCGAGTACTCGCTGCGCAAGGGCGAGGAGAAGCAGCTCGCGAAAGAACGGCACACGATCCATTACGACCTCCCCCAAGAGCAGGCGCGTCTGGTCAACCAGACCTTCTACATCGTAAACGAGGGAGAGAATCTGAGCGCTCTGGCGAAGTCCACGCCACGTGCAGAGGCCCTCGAGTACGTCCGGGCGAACATGCGCGGCATCATGAAGGGCAAGAGCATGCTCATCGGTTTCTTCTGCCGTGGGCCCGCTGGCGCAGAGGCGGCGATCCCGGCCATCGAGATGTCGTCGTCAGGATACGTCTTCCACTCGGCGGCGCTGCTCTACCGCAATTGCTATGACCGCTTCGATGCAGAGGTTGATCGCAAGGGCTTGTTCTTCACCAACGTGCACTCCGAAGGCCCTAATCGACCCGAAGACGTGCCGAACGCCCGCATCTTCATGGATCGCAGCTGGCTCACGACGTTCTCCACCTACTGCACCTACGCCGGCAACACCCTACTTCTCAAGAAGGGCAATCACCGGTTCTCCGTCGACTGCGCGACCTACCTTAGGCCCGGCGAAGAGCTCTCGGAGCACATGTTCATCACCGGCATGACGGGTCCGGGTGGTCGCAAGACCTTCTTCGCCGGTGCGGCGCCATCGGGCTGCGGCAAGACGACGACGGCCATGGTCGGAAGCGATTTCATCGGTGACGATTTGGCACAAATGTGGATCGCCGAGGACGGCACGGTGCGGGCGGTCAATCCGGAGAGAGGCATTTTCGGTATCGTCGAGGACGTGAACCGCGAGGGCGATCCCTACCTGATGGACTGCCTGCGCGGCGACGGCACCGAGGTCATCTGGTCGAACGTACTCGTCGACGACAAAGGCGTACCGCACTGGGCGGGCAACGGTGAGCCGCACCCCGATCACGGGATCAACTTCCAGGGCGAGTGGCAGAAGGGGAAGAAGGACGCCAACGGCAACGAGATTCCCATCTCCCACAAGAACGCCCGCTGCACCTTGCTCTGCTCCGCGATCAAGAATCACGCGACCGAGGCCAATGCAGATCCGGCCGGCGTGCCGGTGAAAGTCATCACCTACTCCGGCCGCGACGCCGACACCATGCCCCCTGTCTGGGCGGCCAAGGACAACGACCAGGGCGTTGCCATCGGCGCCTCGATCGTCTCCGCGGCAACGGCCACCGAGATCGGCGCCAGTGGCGTCAGGCGGCAGCCCTGGGCCAATGCGCCCTTCATCCCCGGTCCCCTCGCCGACTACATGGACGCCCAGTTCAAGTTCTACAACAACCCGAAGCTGACCAACGAGGGCAAGCCCATCATGGCCGGGTTGAACTACTTCTTGACGCACGCAGACCGCGGCAGCGACGGCAAGGGTCTGCTCGGTGAAAAGCGCGACGTGAAGGTCTGGCTAGGCTGGCTCGAGCTGTTCGCCCATGGAGATGTCCAGGCCTTGGAAACGCCGATCGGCCACCTGCCCAAGTACGAGGATCTGAAGAAGCTCTTTGCCGAGATCGACAAGGAATACCCCAAGAGCCTCTATGACCTGCAGTTCGCCCTGCACGTCGACAAGATCGTCGCACGGATCGATCTGCAGACCGAAGCCTACGGCAAGGAGGAGAACCTTCCGCCGCAGCTCTTCCAGGTCTACGCCGCTCAGAAGGACGCGCTTGCCGCTCTCAAAGAGAAACACGGCCCGATCGTCCAGCCCGACCAGCTGAGCTGATCCGCCCCCGCCCACTTGGGCCAGGGTCCGCTACAGTTGCAGCCAAGCCGGCACCAAGTAAGCTCCACGCCGTGCCCGGACAACCGCAGAATTCCCGCGAAGGCTCTCGTTTTCGCGACTCGGATTGGTGCGATTGGCGTTGGCAGGCGCAGCACGCGGTCACGGATTTACAGGGGCTCGACGACGCTCTCACGCTGAACGAGTCGGAGCGAGTCGGCGCGGCTCGCGCCATGGCCGCCGGGCTCCCGATCTCGGTGACGCCCTACTATCTCGCGCTCTGCGATCCGCTCGATCCGGATTGCCCAATCCGCCGCCAGTGCATTCCGCGTTTGGAAGAAGCCATCGCAATCCGAGGTGATTTGCGCGATCCGCTCGGCGAGCAAGCCCACGAGGTCGCCCCACATCTGATTCAGCGCTACCCGGACCGCGTCCTGCTCATCGCGACCGACCGCTGCGGTGTGTACTGCCGCTTCTGTACGCGATCCCGACTGGTCGGCGACGGCGGTGGAGCCCGTTCGATGGCGGCGCTCGAGCCGGCCTTGGCCTGGATCGAGGCCCACCCTGAAGTACATGACGTCATTGTCTCTGGCGGAGACCCTTGCCTGATGTCCACCGGGCGGATCGCGCGCTTGCTCCGGCGAATCCGAGAGATCGAGCACGTCGACTACGTGCGGCTGGCCACCCGCACGCCGGTCACCCTCCCCCAGCGAATCACCGACGAGCTCTGCACGGCCATTCGCGAGAGTCACGAACGCACCTGGGTGATGACCCATTTCAACCACCCGAAGGAGCTCAGCGAAGAGGCCAGGACGGCGTGCGCGCGACTTGCCGACGCGGGCCTGCCCATCATGAATCAGACCGTCTTGCTTCGTGGCGTCAATGATGACCCCCAGACGCTGGAGGCTTTGTTTCGAGGCCTAGTCGGATCGCGCGTTCGACCCTATTATCTCTTGCAAATGGACCCGGTCAGCGGGACTGGGCACCTGCGGACGCCCTTGCGTCGCGGAATAGAGCTGATGGCGTTCCTTCAGGGCCGTCTGAGCGGAATCGCGCTCCCAAAGCTCATCGTCGACACCCCCGGCGGCCTTGGCAAAGTCCCGATTGGCCCCAATTACATTAGGAGCACGAGAGACGGGGTCACGGTTCTCGAGACGTTCCGTGGCGACCTCGTTCAGTACTACGACCCCGCCGAAAATTGAAACTCCGCCGTTTTTTCGCCAGCCTCTGGCGAGCGTTAGGAGGCGGATGTATGTAACGCTGGCCCAGCTCTTGAGGCACTGAGGAGATCCCATGCAACGCGCCCTTACGCTGCATCAAACGACAATCGGAAAAAAGCTGGTCATGGCTCTGTCCGGCCTCGTGATCGTCGGTTTCGTGATTGGCCACTTCTTGGGCAATCTAAATCTGTACCGCGGGCAGGAAGCGCTGGATGCGTACGCTCACTTCCTGCAGGGGCTGACACCGGTGCTCTGGGGCACCCGGTTGCTCTTGCTCTTGGCTTTTGGCGTTCACATCACGGCCGCGTTTTCGCTCTGGTCACGAAACAACAAGGCACGTGGTTCGCGTTACAAAAAGCACCAAGACATGGCGACCGACTACGCGGCACGCACGATGTACTGGTCGGGTCCCATTCTGTTGCTGTTCGTGGTGTACCACTTACTGCACTTCACGATCCTCCCGGCACATCCCGGAGAGGTGTATCGGAACGTCGTCGAGGGCTTTCAGAACCCTTGGATCGCGGGAGTGTACATCGTCGGTAACATCGCCCTCGGTTTCCACCTCTTTCATGGAATCTTCAGCGCGACCCAGACACTGGGCGCCAACCATCCACGCTTCAACTCCTACCGCCGCGATGCGGCGGTCGCGATTTCCGCCGCGATCACCCTCGGCAACCTCTCGTTTCCAATTTCGGTGCTCGCGGGTTTCGTCACCGTATAAGGGTTTTCATGCAACTTCGATCGAACGAACCGACCGGCCCCATCGAGCATCGCTGGGAAAAGCACAAAGAGTCGAGCAAGCTCGTAGCGCCTGCCAACCGCCGGAAATACAACATCATCGTCGTGGGCAGCGGCTTGGCGGGTGGCGCTGCGGCCGCGTCTCTCGGCGAAATGGGCTACAACGTCAAGTGCTTTTGCTACCAGGACAGCCCACGTCGCGCGCATAGCATCGCCGCACAGGGCGGCATCAACGCCGCCAAGAACTACCAAAACGACGGAGACAGTGTCTTTCGGTTGTTCTACGACACGGTGAAGGGCGGCGACTTCCGAAGCCGCGAATCGAACGTATACCGGCTCGCGCAGCTCAGTACGAACATCATCGACCAAGCGGTCGCTCAGGGCGTGCCGTTCGCGCGCGAATACGGGGGGCTCCTCGCGAACCGTTCGTTCGGCGGCGCCCAGGTTTCCAGGACGTTCTACGCGCGAGGGCAAACCGGCCAGCAGCTTCTGCTTGGTGCGTACCAGGCGCTCTCCCGTCAGATCGAAGCGGGCAAAGTTGAAATGATGGCGCGCACCGAGATGCTCGACCTCATCGTCCACGATGGTCGAGCGCGGGGCATCGTCACACGCTGCTTGAAGACCGGCAAGGTCGAGCCGCACATCGCCGACATGGTGGTCTTGTGCACGGGTGGCTATGGCAACGTCTTTTACCTGTCGACCAACGCCAAGGGCTGCAACTGCATGGCCATATGGCGGGCGCACCGGCACGGCGCCGCCTTTGCGAACCCCTGTTACACCCAGATCCACCCAACGTGCATTCCTCAGTCCGGCGAGTACCAGTCGAAGCTCACGCTCATGAGCGAGTCCCTCCGAAACGACGGACGTGTCTGGGTTCCTCGCAACAAGGAAGATGTAACGAAACGTCCCGAGGACATCCCTGAAAAGGACCGCTTCTACTACCTCGAGGAGCGCTATCCAGCGTTCGGTAACCTCGTCCCGCGGGATGTCGCCTCGCGGAACGCGCTGTACGTCACGAACGAAGGCCTGGGCGTGGGTTTGGAGGTCGACGGCGAACGCAGGGGCGTCTACCTCGATTTCAGCGATGCGATCAAGCGCCTGGGCGAGCAGACGATTCGGGAGCGTTACGGCAATCTCTTCGAGATGTACGAGCGAATTGCGGGCGACAACCCGTATAAGACACCGATGCGAATCTACCCGGCGACCCACTACACGATGGGCGGGCTGTGGGTCGACTACAACCTGCAAACCACCATTCCGGGGCTCTTTGCAGGCGGCGAAGCGAACTTCTCCGACCATGGCGCAAATCGACTCGGCGCGTCCGCTCTGATGCAAGGTCTCGCAGACGGCTACTTCGTGCTTCCGTTCACCGTGGGCAACTACCTCGGTGAGGTTCGCACCCTGCCCGAGCTCGCCGAGGATCATCCCGATGTCAAGAAGGCCGTCGGCTCGGTCGAAGAGCGAATCCACAAGCTGATGAACGCGCCAGACCCCAAGCACGCGCCGGAGTACTTCCACCGCAAGCTCGGTCGTATCATCTGGAGCAAGTGCGGCATGTCCCGCAACAAAGAGGGCCTCGAAGAAGCCCTGCGGGAGATCCCCAAGCTGCGAGATCGGTTTTGGCGGGAAGTGAAGGTCGTCGGGAGCGGCGCGGAGCTAAACCAGACGCTCGAGCGGGCGGGCCGTGTTGCTGACTTCCTCGAGCTCGGCGAGCTGATGTGCATCGACGCGTTGCAGCGCGAGGAAAGCTGTGGCGGACACTTCCGAGAAGAGCACGAAGAGAACGGCGAGGCGCTGCGTGACGACGAGCAATTCAGCTATGTGTCTGCGTGGGAATGGACCGGAGCGGCGGGGGAACCGCGGCTCAACCAAGAGCCCCTATCCTTCGAATACGTCAAGCCCAGCAAGCGAAGCTACAAGTAAGAGGCCGATCGATGAGCGAAGAACTACTGAATTTGACTCTCCACGTTTGGCGCCAGGACGGACCCAGCCAGCCCGGCCGCTTCGAGACCCATCCGGCAACCGGCATCTCGACGCACATGTCGTTCTTGGAAATGCTCGACGTCGTGAACGAAGATCTGATCGAGAAGGGCAAATCACCGATTGCCTTCGACTACGACTGCCGCGAAGGCATCTGCGGAAGCTGCGGAATGGTGGTCAACGGCGTTGCACATGGGCCTCAGAGGCTCACGACCATTTGTCAGCTCCACATGCGGCAGTTCAACGACGGCGACGAGCTTTGGCTGGAGCCATGGCGAGCTAGCGGGTTCCCCGTGGTGAAGGACCTCGTGGTCGATCGGTCTGCCTTCGACCGGATTGTCCAGGCAGGCGGCTACATCTCGATCCGGACAGGAAGCGCCACGGAGGCCAACGAAATGCCGGTCGCGAAGGCGATGGCGGACCAGGCGATGGATGCAGCCGAATGCATCGGGTGTGGAGCCTGCGTCGCGGCCTGTCCCAATGCCTCAGCAAGCCTGTTCACGGCAGCGAAAATCTCTCATCTCTCTTTGCTCCCGCAGGGTCAAGCGGAACGTCTAGACCGCGCGCGCAACATGGTCGCGCAGATGGACGCGGAGGGCTTCGGCGGCTGCACGAACCACGGGGAGTGCGAAGCAGCATGTCCCAAGGGCGTAAGCTTACGGTGGATTGCTCGGATGAACCGCGAGGTCGTGCGCTCGGCGGTGAAGTCTGATTCGGGCGTCAAGACCGCCCGTCGCTAAGCGCGTCTGCTGTCCCAGGCCAGTCGGGCGACGATGCCCAAGACCGCGAGCACGATGAGAATGAGCGTTGCGAGGGTGTATCGCTCCAACACGTTTTGGAGAGCGTCCCAGTTATTCCCAATCGCATAACCTGCCGCCATGAGGATCGCGTTCCAAACCGCGGCAGAGATTCCGCCGTACAGCAAGACCGGCGCTGCTTTCATCCGCGACAAGCCGGCACCGACGAAGAAGAAGGCGCGAAGCGCGGGCAGAAAGCGATTGAGGGCGAGGTACATCGAGCCGTGTTGTTCATAGCCTCGACGCACTGCGTCGAGAGCTCGCGTTGCGCCCGGAGTTTTCAAAAACCAAGGCCAGCTGCTTTGGTGATCGGCGAGCCAGACACCGAACCCCCAGGCCGTGAGTCCGCCCAGAAGCGCACCCGCCGTCATCGCTAGGTATACGAAAGCCCAGTGCAATTGGGCACGAACCGCGAGGGCGACCGCGAAGAGCGCTACGGTATCGCCTGGGATGGGCGGAAACACGTACTCGACCGCAGCCGCCGCGGCGACGAGTGCATACGCCCAGTACACCGGTCCGTGTTCCAATGTGTGCAGAAATTCGTCAAGCATTCGAACAGCACATAGGCTCGTGATCAAAGCCGGTGTAGCACAGCGCTCGGCTCGACATCAGCGCGCGATGGGTCAGTCTACTGCAACGCAAGGTTAGGATAGTGGCGAGTGCAGATCCCTTGGTGTCAGTCCTTCAACGTCCCAACGCAAGGGTCGAGGACGCTGCCATTCTCCTCGCCAAGGAGGCCAACGCGCTCCTCGACGAGCATGCGATGCGACGTAGCCTCGATGCCCTAGGCGCTGAAGCGCTGATTCGCCGCGGCCTTCGTTCAAACCCCGAGCGCGACGGACGAATCCTCGCCGAGCTGCTTTTCGACGAGCTGGGTTTCGAAGGCGAGCGTGACGACTACTACAATCCCTACAACAGCTACCTCGACAAGGTGATGATCCGCCGCAGAGGGATTCCAATTTCACTGTCGGTGCTCACCATGGCCGTCGGCGAGCGCGCGGGGATGGATATCGAAGGCGTCGGATTCCCAGGTCACTTCCTCGTACGCGTAGGCGGGTCGGACGGCGTCTACCAAGACCCCTTCCACCGGGGCGAGCTGCTCGACGGTCACGGTTTGCGCAGGCTCGCCGCCGAGTTTCTCGGCGCCGAAATGGCTTTGCATCCGAGCTACCTCGAACCAGTGGACTGTCTGACGATTACGATTCGCATGCTCGCCAATCTGAAGAACGCGCATCGACGTCAGGGAGACTACGCCCGGGCAATGCTTGCCTGCGACCACCTGGTCGAGCTCACGCAAGCGCCCGAGCACCGCCGCGACCGGGGCCTCTTAGCCCACGCTCTACGGACCTACGGCGCCGCGTCGGAGGATCTGGCCGCGTACTTGGAAGCCAGACCGGACGCAAAGGATGCTCATATCGTCAGCGAGGCCCTGGCCGAAGCGCGGCAGCAGGCCGACCTTGTTCTACACTGACCGCCCTCCTTCCTGACGGCTGCTTTACAGGAGCCGCTGGCGTGCAATGACTCCGCCCGACTGGTGAGGCGTATGTCGATCGAATCTCTAAAAGCCCTCTTCCGCCCTGAGCTCGAGCAGCTCTCGGCATACCGGGTGCCTCCGGCGCCGCCCGAGGTGAGGCTCGACGCGAACGAAAGTCCGTTCCCGCTGCCTCCCGAGGCCCGCGCCAGAATCGCCGCCGCTTTGCACACAGCCGAGATGCACCGCTATCCGGATGGTCGGGCGACGCGACTTCGCCAGGCCCTCGCGCGAGGTCTCGGCGGAAGCCCCGAGGAGTACGTCCTTGGCGCGGGCTCCGATGAGCTCATCGCATCCTTGGCAACGGCGATGTCCAGACCGCGGGCGGGGGCGAATCGCCCCGTCGTTCTGATCCCGGAACCAACCTTCGTAATGTACCGGCTGACGAGCCAGGTCCATGGCTGGGAGCCGCTCGGCGTGCCTCTAGACGAAGACTGGGATCTCGACGCCGATGCGATGGCCCAAGCGATGGAACGAACGCGACCGAACCTCGCCTACTATGCCATTCCCAACAACCCGACGGGCAACTGCTTTTCGCGTGGAATCGTGGAAGCACTCGTCGATGCTTTCCCGGACACTTTGCACGTGATCGACGAGGCCTACGGGGCGTACTCTGGACAGTCGTTTGCGACGTTTGCCGAAGAGCGACCTCACTGCGCATTGATGGGAACCCTTTCGAAAGTCGGCTTTGCCGGGATCCGCGTCGGCTGGGTCCGCATTCATGAGGCTCTCTCCGTGGAGCTCGACAAAGTCCGTCAGCCGTTCAATCTAAATCGCGCGTCGCAGATCATCGCGACGCTCGCGTTGACCGACCTCGCCCCCCTTCTCGAAGATCAAATCACGACCGTCGTGACCGAGCGTGAACGGCTGGCACGCGAGCTTGGCACGCACGAAGCGTTCCACTGCTATCCAAGCGCAGCGAACTTCCTGCTCGTCCGGTATGGCGGCGACGTGCCAGCGCTCTGCGAGGCGCTCTTAGAGCGCGATATCGCCATTCGGCAGTTTTCGAGCGGCGATTTACGGCTTCGTAGCTGTGTGCGAATCACCATTGGGACCCCTGAAGAGAACGGGCGCTTCATCCAGGCGCTTCGCGATATACTAGGCTGAGCGATGTCCGTAGCACGAGAGGTAGCGCCCGAGCGGGCGATTGAAGCGTTGAGCTGGGCTGCCGACGTGGCGCGGGACCCGACCCTCCTCGAACAGACACCAGGCCGCCCTTCTCCAGCGGAGTGGCGCGCGGTCTCCGTCTCCGTGTTTCGCGAGCACATGGACAGGCTGCTGTGCGCGAAGTTTCCCGAACCCGGCCTCGATGCGATCGAATCGGTCGGCGGCCTGGACGCATGGCTGCCCGAAGTCGCGGCCATGGTCGGGTTTGGCGACAACGAATGGCGTCACAAGGACGTTTGGAAGCACACCAAGCAAGTGGTGAAGCAGTCGGTTCCGCGCTTGAGCGTTCGCTGGGGCGCGTTGCTGCACGACATCGGGAAGCCCAGGACGCGTCGCATCGACGAGCGAGGCGCCGTATCGTTCCACGGCCACGCTGAAGTGGGCGCCGCGATGTTTCGAAAACGCGTGGCCGATCGCCTCGGCTTCGAAGGTGAACAGCGCGAGCGAGTTCACTTTCTGATCTTGCACCATCTTCGTGCGGCGCAGTACGACGATAGCTGGACCGATGCTGCCGTTCGTCGATTCTACAAACAGATGGGCGAAGGACTTCGTGACCTGCTCGACCTCAGCCGCGCGGACATCACGACCAAGCGCCCCGAGAAGCGTCGGCGCGGGGTCCGTCAGATCAGCTTGCTAGCGCAGCACATTCGCGATCTCCAAGAGGAAGACAGCAAGATTGCTCCCCTGCCGAAAGGCTTGGGCACAGTGATCATGAAGGAATTCGGGCTTCCGCCATCCAAGCGCCTCGGTGACCTGATGAATCGACTGAGGGCTGCGGTGGACGCCGGGCAGATCGAAGCGCAGCAACCGGCAGAATACTACATCGCGTACTTGTCGGCGCAGCGCAGCGCCTTCGGACTCGACTGAGAGCCCCTAGCGAAGCATGAACTCTGCGATGGCGTCCATGACTTCGTCGAAGTCGTCTTCCCTGAAGCGGGCGCCGCTCACGAGCCAATCGGTGTGGGACGAGTCGCGATCTCCTTGGAAGTGCCCGAGAACATCGAGGTGATCGGCGGTGCCCGCCCACAGAACCTCACCCCAGATCATGCTCTTGGTTGGGACCAGACCGTCGTTGAACGAGCTCTCGACGGCAAGGCCCAGGCTCCTTTCGAGAGCTTCGCGGACTTCGGGCTCCGGATTCGGCGGAGGATAGACCTTCGAAGTGCGGCCGGCACCGAGGTAGAGCGGGCTGAACACCAGGGCCGAGAGCGCGTTCAGAGGCGAGCGGAGATTTCTCGCAACGCGAAGCGGGGCAGGCGGAGGCGTCCGAGTGACCACTGATCCGTATCGCAGATTCGGGTCATCCTCGATCCCCGCATTGAAGATGTCCATCGACTCCGGCGTGAGTTGAATGACGGCACCTTGGTCGCTGCGAATGCCATCGAGCCAGTCGCGAACCTCGGCCTGACCGTCTGGCCCGATGAAGCTCAACAGCAGCTCGATCGACTGATCGAGCAGCTTGAGCTGAATGCCGAGCGCCTGGTCCACTCGGCCCAGCCCTGCGATGACGGGAGTCAGGACGGTGAGCGGCGGCCCGCCCGCGCGTAGCGTCACATACGTGAGAAGCGACAGCGCCTCGAGAAGCCGTGTTCCGGCCAGAGTCGTGAAGAAGTGGGCGAGCGGCGTGCCGTAATGGGGGGTCGCGATCGTGGTGACGCTCCGAATGCGATCCAACCAGATCGGCGGATCGGGCCAGGCGGTGGGTGAGGTCAGAAGCCGGACATCCAGCCCGCCGGTCGAGTGTCCAACGAGATGAATCGCCCCCGCATCATCCGCGCAGCTTTGTTGAATCGAGTCCATCAGCACCTGCGTGCGGTGCACGATGGAGCCCGTCGGCGGCGCGGACACGAGCACGAACTCGCAGTCTGCGCCCCGCTCCATGAAGCGACTGGCAAGCGCCTCTTCGACGTGGACGAAATAATCGAAACCGCCGAGTCGCGCGAACCCGAATAGACCGGGAACCAAGACGATGTGATGCCGGGGGCGTGCCAAGAGCTCCGACTTGGCGCGCTAGCGCCGGTAGCAGATCTGAAGAACGCCACCTACACCGCGCGGCTTCAGCCGAAGCTGTAGTTTCTCCGTGTGCGGAAGCTTGCGTTGGTTCAGATCAACGCCGAACTGAGCGAGGCGCTCAACTTGCGCCGCGAGATCGCGAATGTCCCGCGAAAGCGTGAAGCCCAGCACCTCGGGCTTGGTCGCAGCGGCTGCGACGACGTACGGATTGGTGATGCCCAGCACGGCCGCGGGCGCTGCAATCGGCATTGCCTTGATGGCGGGAAGCGGTGCGTCGGCGGAGGCCTTGGCCCCGCCGAAGAAGAACGAGACGAATGCGCACAGAAAGCAGAAAACCCCAAAGCACGGGCACCTACGAGGGCCACCACGCCCTAACTGAACACTCTTCCTCAAATTCTTCCCACTTACAGTCTGTCAGATCGCAGGATATTAATCTAGAGGGGTCAATTTCGAACAGGAACGCTGACCCCGCAGCTCGGACGCTACTCGCTTTGTCCCTGCTTGCAAAGTCAATTGGCCTCATTTGTCGTGACACCGAGCTGCCAGCGGGGTGCCGCGCGCCTTCGCAAGCCTCCGAGGGCTCAAACAAAAAGCCCGGACGATGCCGGGCTCCAAGCTAAGTGTATGAAATAGCTCCTGGCTTACTCTGCGCTGCGGGTTCCCCGGCGAAGGTAGGCTGGGATGTCGAGCACCGCCTCGTCGTGCAGTGCGCTCGCTCCGAAGGCACGACTCCCCGCGGGTTGGCTGACGACCGCCGGGGCGCCCTCCAGCGTCGACGAAAAATCCTCGGCCTGCACGGGCGCAGCTCGCATCGCCCTATTGGATGAACCATTGCTGGCGCTCTGATTGGAGGACGCTGACTGACGCAGGCCGAGTGGGATCGGCGCATGACCACTCTTTTCGAAGCCCGTGGCGATGACCGTGACTTTGACCGTATCCGAGAGATTCTGGTCGGTGACGACCCCAAAGATGATTTCCGAGTCGTCATGGGCCGCCTGCTGGACCAGGCCGGCTGCCTCGTTGATCTCTCGGAGCTTGATGTCGGGACCAGCCGTAAAGTTGATCAGGATCCCAGTCGCTCCCTGAACCGAAACTTCGTCCAGAAGCGGAGAGTTGATCGCCATCTCCGCCGCCTCGAGAGCGCGTCGGTCTCCCTTGGCGATCCCGGTGCCCATCAGCGCTCGACCGTTGCTCGACATGATCGTCTTCACATCGGCAAAATCGACGTTGATCATTCCTGCGTTGATGATCAGGTCGCTGATGCCCTGAACCGCCTGCAGCAGGACGTCATCCGCCCGCGCGAATGCGTCGAGCATCGTGATGTCGTCATCGCCCAAAGACATGAGTCGCTGATTGGGAATCGTGATGATGCTGTCGATCACGTCGATCAGCTCTTGAACGCCTCGCTCGGCATTCTTGGAACGCTTACGCCCCTCGAATAAGAATGGCTTGGTGACCACGCCCACCGTCAACGCACCCTGGTCTTTCGCAATCTGCGAAATGATCGGAGCAGCTCCAGTGCCGGTGCCGCCACCCATGCCGGCTGTCACGAAGACCATATCGGCGCCGTGCAAGACCTCGGACATCCGCTCTACGTCCTCGAGCGCCGCTTTGCGGCCCACATCCGGATTACCGCCCGCCCCAAGACCGCGCGTCAGGTTGGGGCCGAGTTGGATCTTCACGGGAGCGAGGCTTCGATCCAAGGCCTGCGCGTCCGTGTTCGCCGCAATGAACTCGACGCCTTCGAGCCCGCCCTGAATCATCGTGTTGAGCGCGTTGCCGCCGCTCCCGCCGACACCCACGACTTTGATGCGTGCCTGAAGCTCTGCGTCGTCCGCAAACTCGATCGAGATAGCCATCGATTCCTCCTAAAAAACTTCTCTGAACCA
>SHLP01000060.1 GCA_004283055.1 Deltaproteobacteria bacterium | reverse complement strand
GACCACGGGGCTTCGCCCCTCTACGGGAGGGTTCAGGTTCGGAGCGCGCGGAGCAGCAGCTCGCGGTCTTCTCGGCGGAGGTTCACTAGACGCAGCCGGACTTCGAACTGCTCGCCTTCCAAGCGTTTCGAGGCAAGCGCCCTGCCCTCGAAGCTGCGGTCTGCGTACTCGCCGGTGGCTCCAAACCGAATCGGCGATCCGGGCGCGAAGGCTACGGGACTCGTGAGCGTCATCAGAGCTCCGTCAAACGCGAGCCCGACGGCGTCCTCGCCGCTCTCCAAACGAAGCTTCACCGCTCACCCCTTACGGCGCTGCATCGCCGCGCGCGCTTCTTTGAGGTCTTCCTGCCGCCGAATCGACTCGCGCTCGTCACCCTTTTTCTTTCCGCGCCCGAGGCCCAGCTGAGCCTTCGCAACGCCGTTTCTGAAATAGACCTGGAGCGGAACCAGCGCGTAGCCCCGCGTCGTCAGGCGGCCGCGAAGCTTCTCGATTTCGCGCTTGTGGACCAGCAGCTTGCGGCGTCGCTGCGGGATGTGGCCCGCATGACCGCCCTGCTCGTAAGGCGCGACGTGCATGCCGTAGAGGAAGAGCTCGTCGGCGTCGATGCGGCAATAGGCACCTTCGAGGTTGGCGCGGCGCGCGCGCATGCTCTTCACCTCGGTGCCAAAGAGCACCATACCGGCCTCGAGCCGCTCTTCGATGTCGTAGCGTTTGGCGGCCATCGGGTTGCGGCACACCAGGAGCTCCATTCCTGGAACGCCTTTATCAACCCGCTTCTTCGCCATCGCCTGCCGGCTCTAGCACGGGCTCCTTGGCTTTGCGAAGCTGCTCGAGCCAATCGAGCTCGGACTCGAGCCGGCCCGACGACAGCGCGTCGCCTCGCTCTTTCGCTTGTTGCAGAGCCTGTTCGCGCTGTTTCATTTGGCCGTCCCAGTGCTCGACCGCCGAGGGTGAGTCATCGAGCGTCCAGCTTCGCGCGCGAGCCCGAACCGGAACACGAACGCGGGCATCGGGCGCCACGCCGGGAACCGAAACTTCCAGCACGAGCCGCGGCCAGTTTGGGTCGACCTCGACGACGCAGGGAGCGTCACCCCATTCTGGATTTGAGCCAAACACCTCGGAGATGAAGCCGTCGACGTTCACCTGAACCCAGGCGAGGCACGTTCGCCCGGGCTCCCGAATCGCCACGACGACGTCGCGCCGCCCATCCCGATCGAAATCCGGACGCGGATCGGGGGCGAGCTTCACCCACAGTCGCTCGGGCCAGCGGACGTCCGGCACTTGAAGCGCTAGGGAGGGTCCGCGCGTGGTCACGATGCGAACGGTCGAGTCTGGGCCGCTCGCCGCATCGAAGGCCACGTAGCCGGGCTCCTCGATGCGGCGGCCGATCGTATAGCCGTGCCTGCGCAGGTCCTCGATGATCGCGCTGGCTTCTTCGCGGGGATCGACACCGATCCGGAGGTAGTCCAAGGGGTCTTGGACCGGTTCCTGTTTCGCACATCCAAGGAGGACCACGCAGGCGACGAAGATAGACCGCACGAGCTTACTCTAGGCGGCCTGGCCGAGAACGCGAGCGGCCAACACGAAACCGTGCACCTCGGAGACCCCTCCCGCTCGGAGGGCCTGTGAAGCAGCCCCAAGCGTCGCCCCCGTCGTCCTCACGTCGTCGATCAAAAGCACCCGCGCCAGACCAGTCAAGCGCCAGGGCGCAAAGGCGCCAGCGATGTTCAGCTGCCGCTCCCCATGCGGCAAGTCGACCTGGCTCGGCGTGTTGCGGACCCGACGCAGGCCGCGAAGCACGGCGGGGACGCCCAACGCCTCTGCCACGGGCCGCGCAAGAAGCGCTGCCTGGTCGTAGCCGCGCGAGCGGCGCCTTCGCCAGTGAAGAGGGGCCGGCACGACGGCATCGACCTTGCCAGCCCAGCGACCTGCGTGAACCGCCATCAGCGACCCGAGGGCAGCGCCCAGCTCGCTGCGGCCGTCGTATTTGAATCGCTGAATCGCATCCGCGACGGGGCCGCCGTACTCGAAGACAGCGCCTGGATCGGTCGTCCGCTCGACGAGGGCCGAACATACGGCGCAAAAAGCGTCGCCGCCTTCGGTCACTTCGTCGCAGCCAGGACATCGGCTCGGCGCAAGGAGGGTGAGCAATCCGTCGAGAAGATCCAGCATGACCGCTTATCGGCCGGGGCGACGGGCGGTTGTCTCGGCGGGGGGGCACGAGCGTTGACACTGGCGCTGGCGCTGGCGCTGGCACTGGCGCTGGCACTGGCGCTGGCACTGGCACTGGCACTGGCGCTGGCACTGGCGCCGGCGCTGGCGCTGGCGCTGGCACTGGCACTGGCACTGGTATCTGCGGATTCATACTTGGCGATCGCTTGTCCTTTGTTTGGGTTTGGGCCGCACTGAAGTGAGACCCAAACCCAAACAAAGGAGTCGCTGATGCAAAAGATGAATGTTTACGACAGAGCCCGAGGCGTGGTGCGCGAGCTTGCTCCGCTGGTTCACTCGATTCGGGAGCACGATCGGTCGCTGGCCGATCAGCTCAAGCGGGCTGCGCAGAGTGTGGTCCTCAATATCGCTGAGGCGCGGGGGAATGATGCTGGGAATGCCCGGGCTCGATTTTCCACCGCATGCGGGTCCGCCAAGGAAGTGCGGGCGGCGCTGAACGTCGCGAGCGACTGGGGCTACATCGAGCGTCACAGGGCAACGGTCCTCGATGAGAGGCTCGACGAGGTGTGCGCCATCACGTGGTGCTTGGGTCGGCGGGTCTAACGGCCCGAGAGCCTCCAGGACATCGCGCAGACTTCATCGAGCGCGATGTCTACCGCTGCCACCTTCGTGCCCGGGACGTAACCGTACGCGATCGCGAGCTGGAGGCCTGCACGAACTTCCTTCGCTGAGCCGCACGCGGTCGAGAAGCGAGCTCTCGCGGTCCCGGCGTCGTTCCCATCCGCCTCGGCGAGATTGAGCACGACGCTGTTCATCGCCCGATGGATCTGATCGAAGAGCGACCGATCCCGCTTCCGAACGACCGGAAGCACCTCCCGCAGCCCGCCTGCCGCCTGAAGCGCCCGTTGCTGAATGATAAGTCCCATGAGTGATCTCCTTTTTGCGTGTGAGTGGGGTTCCCCAGAAGGGCGAAGCCCGGCCCCACTCACACGCAAAAAGGAGATCACGATGACCAAGGAGAGTCACAAGCGCGAGTCACGTCGACTCTGACTCTGACTCTGACTCTGACTCTGACTCTGACACTGACGCTGACACTGTCGCTGACACTGGCACTGGCGCTGACACTGCCGCTGTCGCTGACACTGTCGCTGTCACCTAATGGTCGTATGGCTCTCCGCGCAAGATCGAGAATCCGCGATAGATCTGCTCTGCTAGGAACAAGCGCGCGAGGCGGTGCGGGAGCGTCATCGCCGACAGCGACAAGCGCAGGTCCGCCTTCTTGGACAGCTCCGGCGGGAGCCCGTACGCGCCACCGATCAAGAACACGACGGTCTGCACCGATTGGTTTTCGGCGCGCTCCAACCAGGTCGCAAGACCCCGGCTGCTCATGGACTGACCGTCGACTTCGAGCGCGACGACGCGCGAGCGATCCGGAATGCTTCGCGCGAGCCGCTCAGCGACCTCGGCGACCTTCCCGTCTTTGATCTCGATCTCTTCGAGCTTCGCGTAGCGCCCGATACGCGTGTAGTAGTCGCCGAGCAGCGACCGTAGATCGCGATCTTTGGCCTTGCCGACGGCGATGATTCGTATGCGCACGACGCGAAGGCTAAGGGAACTTGAAGCCCTCTTCGGCCCCTTGGCCCTCGAACTCGATCCGATCGGCGTCGAGCCAGAGGCCCTCGAGGTCGTAGTAGCCGCGCATGTCCTGATGGAAGATGTGGACGACGACATCGCCGAAATCGAGGAGCACCCAGTTACCCTGCGGCAGGCCTTCAACCCCCGAGCAGCGCGAACCATACTTGTGCTTGAGGTCCTCTTCGATGCCGCGGGCGATCGCGCCGACCTGGCGATCGCTGCGCCCGCTCATCACGACCACGTAATCGGTGTAGTCGACCTTCCCTTGGACATCGATGATTTCGATTTTCCCGGCCTTCTTCTCGAGCCCTGCCTCGGCGACCTTGAGAGCCAGCTCGCGGCCGGCTAGCTGATCCTTGCTCGTAGGGGAGCTCGCTGTCGCCTCCAGTTTTGCGCCTTCTGCTTGTTTGGCCAACTAGCCTCCTTTACTGCCGGACCTGGCCCTCTCCTTGGCCGACCCATTTGAGCGTGCAGAGCTCCGCGAGGCCCATTGGACCATAGGCGTGAAGCTTTGTTGTCGAAATTCCGATTTCGGCCCCCAGACCTAGGGCAAATCCGTCATTGAAACGCGTCGAGGCGTTGACGAGAACCAGGCTCGCGTCGACTTCCCTCAGCCAGCGATCGGCGTGGGCGGCGTCTTTGGTGACGATCGCCTCGGTGTGATTTGAGCCGTGTTTGGCGACGTGTTCGAGCGCTGCGTCGATTCCGTCGACGACACCCACGTTGAGAATCAAGTCGAGATACTCGGTGTCCCAGTCGGCCTCGCTCGCGGGCTTCACTCCGTTGAGGTGCGCGGCGGCGCGATCGTCGGCGTGGAGCTCGACGCCTCTCGCCCCCATCGCTGCGCCGAGCTTGGGAAGAAACGTCGGCGCCACGGCGGCATCGACCAGAAGTGTCTCCATGGCGTTGCAGACGCCGGGACGCTGGACTTTCGCGTTGAGGGCGATCTCGAGGGCCATGTCCGGGTCGGCGCTGCGGTCGACAAAGACGTGACACACACCCTTGTAGTGCTGAATGACGGGGACTTTCGCGTGCTCAGCGACGAAGCGAATCAATCCTTCTCCACCTCTCGGTATGACCATGTCGACGATACCATCAAGACCGATCATCACCAAAGTCGCTTGTCGATCGGTGGTGGGCAGAAGCGTGACCGCCTCCGCGGGCAGCCCTTCGTCCGCAAGCGCCTGCGTGAAGACCTCGGCGATCGCCGTGTTGCTGTGGAACGCCTCTTTGCCACCTCGGAGCAGCACGGCGTTGCCGCTCTTGAGGCAAAGCGAGGCCGCGTCCGCTGTCACGTTCGGCCGCGACTCGTAGATGATTCCTATGAGCCCGAGCGGCGCGCGCATCTTGCCTACGCGCAGGCCGTTTTCGAGCACACGCTCCTCGACCAGGGCGCCAACCGGGTCCGGCAGCGAAACGACTTGCTCGAGGCCGTCCGCGACGGCGTCGAGACGGCTACGATCGAGCTGCAGGCGATCGAGCATCGCCTTGGAGAGCCCCATTTGCTCGGCCGCCATCATGTCTCGCGCGTTCGCTTCGATCACGCGATCGCCGGCCGCACCCCGGAGGGCATCGGCAGCCCGGCGCAAGACGGCGTTCTTCTGCGCGCTGCTTGCGTTGGCAAGTACGCGCGAGGCGTCTTTGGCTCGCTGGGCCAGGCCCGTCACGAGCGCGGTCAGGTCATCGCTCATAGCCGGTGACGGTAGCACCTTTTTCTCAGAGCGGGAGCCGGCCTGCTCATGCGCCATTCTTGGTCAAAACGATGTCGTCCCGGTGCACCACCTCGTCGCCGGCGTGGCTTCCAATGCGCTCGGCGATCTGATGACTGTGTCCGCCAGCCAGCATGCGAACCTCTTCGGCGCCATACCGGGCCAGACCTCGCGCAATCTCTGCTCCCGATTCGTCGACGATCGAAACGGCGTCACCAACCTTGAAGGAGCCGACCACCAAGACGATGCCCGCGGGCAAGAGGCTGGAGTTGCGCTTCTGTAGCGCACGGCAAGCGCCGGCGTCGACGACGATGCGGCCGCGCGGCTTGAGCGTATACGCGATCCAGTGCTTCCGGCTCGGCAAGGGCGAGCCGGCGGGCAACAGCAGCGTGCCCACGTCGTCGCCCCGCATCAAGTCACGGAGAAAACATGCCGAAGCCGCTGGCCCGACCGCAACCGGCAGGCCGTGCAGCGTGGCGCGGCGGGCGGCTTCGACTTTGGACTGCATCCCACCAAGCCCGATGTCGCTCTCGGGAGGCTTGATGAAGGCCTCGATGTTGGAGACGTCGCGTACGAGCGAAATGCGGGCGTTCTCGTCATCGAGGATGCCAACGACATCGCTCAACAAGACCAGCAGGTCCGCTCCGACGAGCGTGCAGACCATGGCCGCAAGCTGATCGTTGTCTCCAAACCTGAGCTCGTCGATCGACACGGTGTCGTTTTCGTTGATGATCGGAACCACGCCGAGCTTCAGGAGCTCGTCGATGGCTTCTCGCGCGTGCAAGTAACGGTCGCGGTCGGTCACCGCATCGTGGGTGAGCAGGACCTGCGCGACGTGGATTCCGAGCGGCTCGAACGCGTCTTCGTAGGCGCGCATGAGCAGCGACTGCCCCGTGGCGGCGGCCGCCTGGAGCAGTGAGATCTTTTTCGGGCGCTCGGTCAGCCCGAGCCTCTCTCTGCCCAGCGCAACGGCGCCCGAGGAGACGAGCACGACCTTGCGCCCTGCCCTCAGCTGGGTCGCCACCTGTTCGGCGACCTGCGCGAACCTCCCCCCTTCGGCGCAGAGCGCGCTGCTGCCGATCTTGACGACCATTCGCCTGCAGTCGGCAAGCGCGGCTCTGGTTGCATCCTGCGTCATCTCCAGCCCCTTGAATCGCATCCCGAACGGCCCGCCGCAACCAGCACCCAAAAAGGGGACAGTCCCCTTTTCGCTGGTAGCATGGGCTGATGCTTGCAGCGGAGGTAGCGCGCTGGTTCGTTTGGCTCGTGGCGTTCGCCTGGGGCGCGGCGTGGGGAAGCTTCTTCAACGTAGCGATCTACCGATGGCCGCGCGGGATGTCGGTCGTGCGCCCGCCCAGCCACTGCCCGGGCTGCGGGGCCGCGATCCGAGCCTGGAACAACGTGCCGATCCTGGGCTGGCTCTTTCTTCGTGGAAAGGCCTCGTGCTGCGGCGGCGCGATTTCGCCACGGTACCCCCTCGTCGAGCTCGTGGCCGCCGTCCTGTGCGTCGCGATCGCGGAGCTTTGGATCGTCCGCGCAGCGCCGGGAACCCTGCTGCTGCACGCGACCATCGAAACGGTTCTATACTTCGTGTTCGCAGGCGGGCTCCTGATCGCCACTTTCGTCGACCTCGAGTGGATGGAAATCCCCGACGAGGTGAGCTTGCCGTGTGCGGCGCTCGGACTCCTGAGTGCGCCATTTCGCACGGAGCCCGGCCTCTGGTCCGCCGCAGTTGGAGCGGGCGCCGCGTATCTGGTGGTGCAGTTGGTTTTCGTCTGGGGTTACGAGCACGTCGCTGGACGCCGGGGCATGGGCGAAGGCGACTCGAAGCTCCTGTTGATGATCGGCGCGTTCCTCGGATGGAAGGGCGCGCTCTTCAGCGTCGTCGCCGGCTCGCTGCAAGGGCTGGTCTTCGCGGCCTTCGCGCTAGTGACGGGTCGGAGGCTCACGCCCGAGATCGACGAACGCATCATCGACGGCGACGTCATCGAAGCCCCTCAGGAGCCCGACGGCAGTCATGTTGGGCAGCTCAAGCTCCCGTTTGGACCGTTTCTCGCGCTCGCGGCGCTCGAATACCTCCTCGCGGGAGACGCGATCCTAGCGTGGTACTTCGACCTGCTGCAGCCGTGAACGGCTAGCGCCGGTAGCCGCCACCGCCGCCGCCGCCGCCGCCTTGACGCTCACGCGCGAGGTCGACGCGGATGGTGCGTCCGCCGAGCGAGGCGCCGTCCATTTGGTCGCGGGCTGCCGCCGCAGCCTCTTCCGTGGTGAAGGTCACGAACCCGAAGCCGCGCGAGCGTCCCGTCTCGCGATCGGATACGACCTTTGCATCGGTGACCTCGCCGAAAGGCGCGAACGCCTCCTGAAGGTCTTCAGTGGTCGTAGCCCAGGCGAGGCCCCCGCAGAACAGTCTCTTACTCATGGTCAACTCTTTCACTGTGCAGCCGACACGGCGCCATGCCGCGGCGGTGCTTCAATTCGAACCCGGCGAACCGGATTTGCTCGATTGTACAGCTTGGAACCGATCCCACAAGGCCGGTGTAGATTCCTCTCCGAGCCGGGCTTTGTAGTCGTCGTCTTTGGACCGACCCTGGAGCTTCGCGATTTCGCCGATGAGCTTGTCGCGGGACCCGACCTGCTTGCTGACCGCCTCGAGCACCTGCTCGAGATGAAGCAGCTTCTTGTTGGACACGTGATCCAGGCCCTTTTCCTCGTTCAGGCGATCGAGCCAGAGGTCTTTGCCGGCGGCTTTCTTCACCGCCGCGACGAGCTTCGCTTTTGCCTTCTTCGGATCGTCACCGAAGCGCTCTTTCACAATCGACAGGGGGGACTTGCTCATGACGTGCACCTTCGCGCCAAAACACCAGGTTTTCTGGGGTTTGGAGCGCCCGGACTAGCACGGGGGCCCTCCTACGCAAGCCGCCAACGCCATTCGCCGAAGCCGGTGTGCCGCCAAACGGAGGCCACTTGAACGTTATTAACATTTCTGTTACTAACAGCCTTGTGAATAATCAGCGCCTGAGCCGCATCCAATCGATTTCGGGACTCCTCTTCTCGCTCTTCGCCGTAGTGCACCTGAGCAACACGGCCCTCGCCGCCCTCGGACCCGATCTCTACGATGGTTTCCAGGGGTCGGTCCGGGGCGTCTACCAGTGGCCGCTTTTCGAGCTCGCCCTGCTTGCGTCGCTCGTGGTCCACATCGCGTCCGGTGTCATGCGCATGCGCGGCCGGCGCGGGTCCAGGGCCAAGCCGCCGCTTCGGCTTCGGCTTCACCGCTATGCGGCCTACTACCTCGCGATCTTCGTTTTCGGCCACATCGCCGCGACGCGATTGCCTGCCGTGCTCGCGGACGCGCCGCCTTTCTTTGGGGGCGTGTCGTTCTCGCTCCACTTCATGCCGTGGTTCTTCTACCCCTACTACGCACTGCTTGGAATCGCGGGCCTGTACCATTTGGTCTACGGCGTTCCGGTCGCACTTGGCGTCCTCGGAATCCGCGCACCACAGGTGATTCGCCGAGGTCCTGGCTTCTGGATTCCGGTCGGCGCTGGAGCGACTGTGATCGTCTTGGCCCTGCTGGGCTTTGGTGGCGCTCTCTACGAGATCGACGACCCCTTCGACAATGACTTTGCGCGCGCCTACGAAGCCGCCGCAGCGCATTTCACCTCCGAGGCGCCGTAGCGATGGGACGACCCAAGGACGCGAACCCAGAGCAAACCCGGGTGACGATCCTCGACGCCGCCGAGGACGAATTCGCCGAGCACGGCTTCGATGGGACAAGGATGGTGGCGATCGCAACGCGCGCCGGAGTCACACACGGACTCCTGCACTACTACTTCGACTCGAAGGACGGCCTCTACGAACAAGTCGTGGGCCGTCTCTTTCGCCGCCACCTCCGCCTCTTCGAGCAGCTGGGAGCGGACGGAACCGTGATCTTGGCACGGGACTTGGTGCTGAAGAGCTTCGATCTGTTCTGGGAGCACCCCAATCAGGTGCGGATCATGCTTTGGGAGATGGCCTCGGGCGATGACCGCGTGGAAACGGCGATGAAAGACTTCTACGACGGGATGGCCCGTGCGCTCGCAGCCCTGCCAGCACGGGCCGCTTCCGGCGAGGCCGGGAAAGACCCGCGCGACGTATATGTGTCGATACTCGGCGCGCTGGTCGTTTACTTTTTCCGCGATCCGGCGATCAAGCGGCTCTTTGGCGAGAACCGTTTCACCGAGGCCGACCGGAAACGCCGGAGAGCACACCTCAGCGCCCTCCTCGACTCGATGCTTTGAGCGAATGTCCGGTGGATCCGGTCTCCGCGGCGAAGTAGAGTCCACTCGTCCATGGGCGCCGAATTCGTTCACCTACACGTTCACAGCGAGTTCTCGATGTTGGACGGGGCCATTCGGATTCCGCAGCTCGTCGAGAGCGTTGGGAAGATGGACATGCCCGCCGTCGCCCTGACCGACAACGGCAACATGTTTGGCGCCGTCCAACTGGTGCGTGCGTGCAACAAGACCAAAGTGAAGCCCATCCTCGGCTGCGAGATGAGCTTCACGGCCGGCGATCGCGGCGACCCTAAGAACCACGAGCTCCATCACTTGCTGCTGCTCGCCAGCTCACAGGAGGGCTACCAGAACCTGGTGCGCCTAGTGAGCGCCGGCTGGGTCGATGGGATGGTGGTCAACGATGAGCCGCGCATCGATTTCGAGACGCTCCAGAAGCACAGCAAGGGCGTCGTCGGAATGAGCGCCTGCATGGGCGGGCACGTTGCGCAGGAGATCCTCAACAAGGGGCCTGAAGTCGGGCGTGAGGCGATCGCGAAGCTCCGCGACTCGTTCGACCCCGGCTACTTCTTCATCGAGATTCAGGATCACGGCTTCCCCGAGAACCGACCTCTAAACCAGGTTCTAGGCCAGCTGGCCAAGGAGCTCGACCTCCCCCTGGTGGGCACCAACGACTGCCACTACCTCGAGCGTCAGTCTGCACACGCGCAGCTCGTCCTTCAATGCATCGGCGCGGGGCGCAGCGTTCGCGAAATGGAGGCGGTTCACCACCACTCCTCGGAGCTCTACCTCAAGACGCCGGAACAGATGCTCAACCTCTTCGCCCAAGTCCCCGACGCGGCCAAGAACACGCTTCTGATCGCGGAAATGTGCGCGGGGCAGGCTACGCCGCTCGCCGATCCGAGGCTCCCGCGGTTTTCGGTGCCAGGGGGCGCCAGCGAAGAGGACTACCTTCGCGCGCTCTCGGTCGCAGGCCTTGGTCGGCGCATGATGGAGATGCGAGAGCGGGGCCAGAGCTTCGAAGACGGCCCCTACCACAGTCGCCTCGAGCTCGAGCTCGATGTCATCTTGAAGATGGGCTTCGCCGGCTACTTCTTGATCGTCCAAGACTTCATCAACTGGGCGAAGGACAACGGCGTCCCGGTCGGGCCGGGGCGTGGGTCTGGCGCGGGCTCCTTGGTGGCCTGGGCGCTTCGCATCACGGACCTGAACCCGATCACCCACGGGCTTCTCTTCGAGCGGTTCCTGAACCCGGAGCGTGTGTCGATGCCGGACTTCGACATCGACTTCTGTATGGATCAGCGAGATCGCGTCATTCAATACGTGCGCGACAAGTACGGTCAGGCGAGCGTCGGACAGATTGCGACCTTTCATCAGCTCAAGAGCCGGAGCGTCGTGCGAGACGTAGGGCGCGTCATGGGCATGACGCCGGGCGAGGCCGGGCTGATCGCCACGATGATTCCGGAGCCGGTGGGCGGAAAGAGCGTTTCGATTGGCGAATCGCTCGAACAAGAAGCGCGCCTCAAGGCCGCGTACGAGCAGGACAGCCAAGCCCACGAGCTGCTCGACACCGCGCAGGCGCTCGAAAACCTGACGCGACATGCGGGCATGCATGCGGCAGGGGTCGTCATCAGCGAAGGCCCGATCTGGGACCATGTACCGGTCTTTTGTCCGGAAAAGGACGTCTACGTCACCCAGTACCACAAGGACGACGTCGAAGCGGCAGGCCTGGTGAAGTTCGACTTTCTCGGGCTGCGCACGCTCACGGTCATCGATATCGCGACGAGGCTGATCGACCGTCGCCCCGATCGCCAAGGCACACCGTTTCGGATCGACGAGATTCCGACGGACGACGACGCAACCTACGCGCTTTTGCAATCGGGCGAAACGACCAACGTGTTTCAGCTCGAATCGAGCGGCATGCAGAGCTTGTTCAAGCAGCTCCGCCCGGACCGCTTTGACGATATCGTGGCGGCTGTTGCGCTCTACCGCCCGGGCCCGATGGGCGCGCAAATGGACAAAGACTTCGTTCATCGAAAGCATGGACGGCAGCAGGTCCAATACCCCCACCCCTCACTCGAGGGCATTCTGCAAGAGACCCGCGGCGTCATCGTCTACCAGGAGCAGGTCATGCAGATCGCGCAGGAGATGGCGGGATACTCGCTCGGCGGCGCCGATCTCCTGCGGCGGGCGATGGGTAAGAAGAAGGCCTCTGAGATGAACAAGCAGAAGGCGATCTTCATCGAAGGCGCAACGGAGCGCGGCCACACGCAGCAAAAGGCTGAAGAGGTCTTCGACTTGATGGCGTATTTCGCGGGGTACGGCTTCAACAAGAGCCACTCGGCGGCGTACGCGCTCATCACCTATCAGACGGCCTACCTGAAGTCCCATTTCCCGGTCGAGTTCACCTGCGCGACGTTGACGGCCGACAAAGAAAAAATCGACAAGGTGGTGCGCACGGTCGCCGAGGCGCGGTCGATGGGCATCACCGTTCTGCCGCCGGATGTCAACGAGTCCGAGATCGAGTTCACCGTCGTTTACAATCCGGACGACGCACAGGACGTCGTACGCCTTCGACACAAGCCGGTGTGCCACGATGGCGAAGTGCACGACCCGATGGGGCCGAAGGTCCGTTTTGGGCTCGGCGCGATCAAGGGCGTGGGCACGGCGGCGGTCGAGGCGATTCTCGAGGCGCGCCAGGGCGAGCCGGATGAAGAAGGCGGGCACGCTCCCGAGCGACCGTTTGTCGATCTGTTTGATTTCTGCGCGCGGGTCGACCTGAGGCGGGTCAACAAGAGCGTCATCGAAGCGCTCGTGCAGTGTGGGGCGTTCGACACGGTCCACCAGGCTATCGACGTGCATCGCTCGCAGTCGTTCGTGGCCATCGAGTCGGCAATCGAGCGAGGCAAGCGCATCCAGGCAGAGCGCTCGAGTGGCCAAGAAAGCCTGTTCGGACTGATGAGCGGCGAAGAAGAGGGAGAGGTGTACGAGCACCCCGGCGGCAGCTTCCCAGTGCTCCAAGCATGGGATTCACGCGACCAGCTGTCTCGAGAGAAGAGCACGCTCGGCTTCTACGTTTCGGGGCATCCGCTCGACCGTTATCGGGGGGAGCTCCTTCGCTTCTGCGATGCGACGACTGAGAGCGCTGCCCAGCTCGCGAACCACAAGCAGATTACGGTCGGCGGCACCGTCGAAGGCTATCGCGAGCGCCGAACGAAGATGGGTCACACGATGGCGTTCTTTCACATCGAAGATGCGTTCGGCCGCATCGAGGTCATCGTGCGTCCAAAGCCGCTCGAGAAAGCGGGCACTCGCGAGGCGCTGCAGTCGGGCGAGCCCATCCTGCTCGGCGGCCGTGTGAAGCACGAGCAAGACCGCAACGACGAGAGCGCTGCACCGGAAGCAAAGATTCTCCTCGAAGACGCGACGCTCCTGAGCGAAGCCCTTCAGGAACGCACCAAAGCGATTACCGTGCGCCTTGCGGTTGAAGCGATCGACCGAACGAAGCTCGACTCCCTCCGTTCGATGCTCGAGCAATACCCCGGGCCCTGCCCCGTGACCCTCGAGCTCAACTCCCCCGGCGACTGGCGCGTCAACCTCGCCGAGACCGGCCTCTTCGTCGACGCAAGCGACGCGCTCCTCATGGGCCTCGAGCGCCTCTTCGGCACCAAAGTCTGCGAGCTCCACTAGTGAAAAAGGGGACAGTCCCCTTTTCCGAAGGGTTAGTCGAGCCGCCGGAATCCGAGGAGGAGTTGCTCGAGCGCGCGAGGGGCGTTGCCGGCCTCACTCTCGGGGAGCTCGGGGCGCGGGTCGGTCTCGACGTACCGGACGAGTCGCGTCGCGCCAAGGGGATCGCCGGGCAGATTCTCGAGAAGGCCCTGGGCGCAACGGCAGGCTCGCGGGCGGAACCCGACTTCGTGACGCTCGGCATCGAGCTCAAGACCATTCCACTCGACGCTACGGGGAAGCCCAGGGAGTCGACCTTCGTTTGCTCGATCTCGCTCTCGGCGATGGCCGACACCGATTGGGAAGGCAGCACCGTCTTGAAGAAGCTCTCGAAGGTGCTTTTCGTCCCGGTGGAGGCGGCTTCCAAAACCCCGCTCGGCGATCGGAGAGTGGGACGCGCCTACCGCTGGTCGCCCAACGCGGAAGAGCAGGAGCGCATGCGCGCCGACTGGGAGCGTCTTGCTGAAATGATCGCTTCCGGAGAGGTTGCACGAATCACGGGTCATCTCGGCGAGGTTCTTCAAGTGCGCCCCAAAGCCCCCCACGGGCGCAGCCGGCGAAGGGCTCCGGACGAGGAAGGCGCTGTCCAATGGACGATGCCGCGCGGTTTCTACCTGCGACCCGCGTTTACGCAAGCCGTGCTCACACGGCTGCGCGCCGAGGAGTGACGCGCTTCGCGTTCGAGGCTTATCCGACGAAGGGCGATGGGGGTGGCGGCTGGCTGCTGCGACTGCGCGCGACTTCGGGCGGCAGGTCATAGACCCGAGCGATGTCGTCCCAAAGCGTCGGACCGGGCTCGATGGCGTTCTTTCCCAAGTACGGCGAAGCTGCCGTGAAGGCGCGCGAGACCAAAGGCCGAAGGGGCGACAAGGCGACTTTGCGCACCCGGGAGCGGCTGCGGAGCTCGTCCATGTGCTCGCTTCGGGAGACGCGCTGGAAGCCGAGCAACTGCTCGCTGGGCTTCTCGTCCATCCAGCATTCGTAGAACCAGCCGTCTTTGGTCGACAGCTCGGGGCTTGGTCGAAACGCCTTCTCGGGAGGCATGTTCATGCCGATCGCGCCGAACACCTCGCCTCGCAGCTGTCGAGCGGTCACCTTCCAGGATTGGTCGCCCCCGATCAGGAACAGATGGCCGTCGTGTTGCTGGGCCGCAGCGGAGGCGATGGCGCGTGCGGCATCTCGGACGTCGACGCCGTGCTCGGGCTGATCGAGCGACACCATGAAGATGAAGGGCCGATAGCTGGGGTGCTCGGGCATCAGGTTGCGGAGGTCCATGACCGCGCCCAGGCGTAGCGAGCACTGGCGGAGGCCCGAATGGCGAAGCCAGCTCTCTGCGGTGAGCTTCTGCAGGCCGTAGTTGTCGTCAGGCGAACAGGGGTCGGTCGATCGCCGCACGGGGTTCTCGGGGGAACATGGCCCGAAGGCAGCGTAGCTCGAGACGAAGGCGAAGAATGCACTCGGGGCATGCCGTTTCGTCGCGAAGATCAGGTTCTGGGTGCCACCGAGGTTCACCGCTTCGGCAAGCTCGGGCTCCGCATAGGACACCGGCGCCACGATCGCGGCGCAATGCACGACGACATCGGGCTTCACGCGCGCAACGAGCCGGGTGACGGCGCTGGCATCGGTCAGATCGCAGGCCTCGAAGCGGATGTCATTGGGTATCCCATCGGACCGAACGTCGGTGGCGACGACCTCCATCCCGCGTCGGGACAGCGCGCCGATCGCGTAGCTGCCCACCTTGCCCGCGGCCCCCGTCAGTAACGCGGTCTTGCTCATGATCGATCGTCCGGCGCGAGGCCGGCCAAAGAAACGCTCCCCATCGCCAGGGCGTCCTAGGGGGAGCAGGCCGTCTTGACAAGGTGGCTGGACCGACTGAGCCGCTTGCCCTTTTCGGCTGTGAGTGTGAATCGCGGCGCGGCTGCCCGTCGGCTACGTCCCCGGCGTGCTTATGACCAGAACAGGACAGCTGAGCTGCCGACGCAGCGCATCAACGCTCGATTCTACGAAACCGGCCTCCCCCTCACTGACCATCAAGACCCCGGGCCCCGTACGGCGCATGCGGACGAACAAGGCGCCTAGATCAGAAGTCGATACACGCTGGACCGTCGAACGGACCGACTCCAAGGGCCGCGTGAGGAACGGGTGAGCCTTGGCTGCTTCGTCGGATAGAAATACGATGAGGCGGCGACCAGTCAGTTGAGCGAACCGCATCCCGTGTTCGAGTGTTCGAGCGGCGGTGTCAGCCTGGTCGAGCAAGACGGCTACCGGGCGTGTCGTTACGAGCTCGTGCGAGTGCACCGACCGCGCCGTCTCGCTCAATTCCCCTGACGGTACCAAGGAGCCCCGCTGGGGCCCGAGCAGCAAGACGTCCACGTCGCGTGCAGTGGCGAGCGCGGTGCCGAGTCGACCGCGATGTGTGCGAAATGACCAAGAAGAGCCAGCGCGTTCTGCAATGCGTTTCACGGCTTGCTCCGCCCGCGAGGCCTGCACCCGAAGCTGCCGAGCTAGCGCGCTCGCGGTCACGGGTCGCTGCGTGGTCGTGATTCGGCAGATCTCGGTCGCGAAAGGCAGCTCTGCGAGACGAAACAGCGTGTGATCCTCCAGGAAGAGCGCCGCTATGTCAGGAGCGCCTTCCAAAGCCAGAGCAGCGAGGACTCCGGCAACGCTACGGTCTGAGCTGCCGCCTCCAAAAACGACCTTAATGCGGCGCACACGGCCTTCGCTCGTCCCGCTGGTCAATTCCCCTCCTCGGATTTCTCGTCGCTGCCCATCTTGCGACGCTTCTGTGCGAGGTCCGAGAGCCTCGAGCCTACGCGTTGATTCAGACTCCCCTCGGGGAATGCACCGTTGGGTGCCGCCTGTCCCGATGGAACACCGCAGAGGATCTCCATCGCCTGGTCGACGTTCTCGACGGAGCAGACCCGGAACAGGCCCTTTTCGACGGCATCCCTCACATCTCGCCGGAGCATGAGGTTCTTGATGTTGGCCGCCGGAATCAAGACACCTTGCGAGCCGGTCAACCCTCTCGCTTGGCAGATGTCAAAGAAGCCCTCGATCTTCTCGTTTGCGCCACCAATCGCCTGCACCTCGCCACGCTGGTTGACCGAACCGGTTACGGCAAGCGATTGGTCGATCGGAGATTCAGCCAGTGCCGAAAGCAAAGCACAGAGCTCTGCGCAGGAGGCGCTATCGCCCTCGACCCCGCCATAGGACTGCTCGAACACCAGGCTGGCCGAGAGTGAAAGCGGCTCGTCGGCCGCGTAGGTTGCCGCCAAGTAGCTCGACAAGATGAACACCCCTTTGGAATGAATGGGCCCCCCAAGCTCGACCTCTCGCTCGATATCAACCACCTTGCCCGTGCCCAAAGCGATGCGCGCAGTGATTCTGTTCGGTCGACCGAAGCGCGAATCGCCGATCTGCAGCACGGCGAGCCCGTTGATCTGACCGACGACCTCGCCAGCAGTATCGATCAAGACGTTGTTGCGGAGAATCTCTTCATGCATACGATCTCGGATTCGGCCGTTGCGGCGGGCGCGTGCTTCGATGGCCTGCTCTACCGCGCTCAGCGCGATGATTTCGCTACCTTCCTTCCCCGCCCAGAAGTCCGCTTCGCGGATGATGTCCGCAACGGGCCGAATGCGCGCCGAGAGCTTCTCCCCATCGCCGACTTCCCTGGCGCTGTGTTCGATGACTCGAGCGACGGCCTCGCGGTCTAGGGGCTTGAGTGATGCCCTCTTTGCGAGTGTTGCAAGGAGCCTGGCGTACAATCTCGTGTTCTCCTCGCTTCGATCGACCTCGTCTTCGAAATCAGCCGCCACCTTGAACAGGGTCGAAAACTCCGGATCGAGGGCCTGGAGCATGTAGTAGAGCAATCGCTCACCGATCAGGACGACCTTGACCGAAAGCGGAATGGGCTCGGGATCCAGCGAGACCGTGCTGACCAAGCTATACGCCTGCCCAAGTGACTCGATTCGCAGCTCACGAGACTGGAGCGCACGTTTCAAGCCGTCATATGCAAAGGGTTGCGTGAGAAGCTTCCGCGCGTCGAGCACTAGGTATCCACCGTTCGCGTCGTGGAGCGCGCCAGCTTTGATCAGCTGAAAATTGGTGACCAGCGTGCCCATTTGAGAAAGGTGCTCGACCCGTCCCAGAAGCCGTTGAAACGTTGGGTTTTGTTCGAACACGACCGGCGCACCCTCGGCGGCCTCATGGTCGACGAGAACATTCACCGCATAGCGTTGCGTTGCCGGTGATGCTTCCGTCCCTTCACCCGGCATGGCTCCGCCAAAGAGCTGCTGGAGCGGCGAATGCTCCTCGGGCGAGACGCGAAACAGTCCGATGTTCTGCACGATGTCTTCGCGAATCTGCTGCAAGTAGCGAACGACTTCCTGGTGTGCTTCGTACTTCTCCGTCAACTCCTCGATCAAGCTTCCGACGGCCCAAAGTGCGACCTCTCGGTCGAGCTCGCTCACCCTTCGCCGGGCCTCTCGGACGCGCTTAGGCGCCTCCTGCAGCACCGCTTTGAGCTCCTTTCCAACCTCCTCGGTTTGTTCGACGATTCGCTCACGCTCTGCCTCCGGCAACTGCTGGAACTCCTCAGGCGCGAGAGTCTCCTCATCGCGAATTGGCGCCATCGCCATCCCCGTCGGGGTTTGGATGATTCCGATTCCGCGCTCCTTCGCGCGCTTGCTCACCTCTTCGAACGCTGCCTCCTGCTCCTCGGCGAGCTCTCGTTCAATCGATTCCCGGCGCGTTCGGTAGTCCTCGCTCTCGAACGCTGCCGGAATCGCCGTTCGGGCGTCATCGACGAGCTGAGCCATATCCTGGGCAAGCTCTCGCCCTCGCCCCGCAGGCAACTCGATCGCGCGCGGCTGCCTCGACTCCTGGAAGTTGTTCAAGTAGCACCAGTCCGAGGCAAGCGGCTCCGTCCGCGCCTTCTCCTCGAGATATTGCTTGAGGAGTGAGTGCCGCCCGGTTCCCTCGCGGCCGAGGACGAAGAGGTTGTAGCCTTCGTGCTGAATGCTGGCGCCAAGGCCGATGGCGTCTGCTGCCCGCTCTTGAGCGACCAGCTCGTTCAGCTCGGCCAGGTCATGTGTGGTTTCGAAGTCTAGCTGTCGCAGATCACAGCTTCGGTACAGTGCGGAGACGGGAAGCTCTCGAGACGTGGACATAGGATTAACCCCCGACACGACCGGTAGAATACGCTCGTTCGTAAATCAAGGGTCACTTGGTCGGTAGGTCGAGGATTTCTGTTCGCTTTCGCCTCGTCAAAGGCGCCTGAACCTCGTTGTGGATTTCACGAGCTGTGTCGTATACCTCGTTTGGAGCTCTCCGCGATGAGTAACGGCGGTTCACCATGACGGTCACGATTGATGACATTCGCAGTGCTCAGACACTCATCCGGCCGAGCGTCGTTCGGACACCGTTTGAGCTTTCCGAAACGCTGTCGGCCATGATGGGCGTACAGCTCTATCTGAAGTTCGAGAACCAACAGTTCACCGCATCTTTCAAGGAGCGGGGAGCCCTCCATCGCTTGCTGGGCCTGAGCGAGGCGGAGCGCAGTCGTGGCGTGATTGCCATGTCCGCCGGCAATCACGCGCAAGCGCTCGCCTATCATGGAAGGCGGCTCGGAATCCCGACGACCATCGTCATGCCGCGCACCACTCCGAATTCGAAGGTGGAGCAGACCCGCGCACATGGGGCCGAGGTCATCCTGCACGGGAGCCAGTTCGACGAAACACGGGCGTTCACCAAAGAACTGGCCGAGGAGCGCAAGCTCACGCTGGTTCACCCTTACGACGACCCAGCGGTGATAGCCGGACAGGGCACGCTCGCGCTGGAAATTCTCGCGTCGGGGAGTCACATTGACACCCTCCTCGTCCCCATCGGTGGTGGCGGACTAATTTCAGGGGTGGCCGTCGCAGCCAAGGCGCTGCAGCCCAGCATTCAGATCGTTGGCGTGCAGAGCGACCGCTACCCAGCGGCGCATGATGCTTTCCACGGCCTCGCACCGACTGACGTCACGAATCACGACACGGTCGCGGACGGTATCGCGGTGAAATCGCCAGGCGCACTCACCATCGATCTGATTCGACGCTACGTCGACGACATCGTCCTCGTCTCCGAAGACGATATCGAGCAAGCGATCTTCGTCCTCGCCGAAATAGAGAAGACCGTGGTCGAAGGCGCCGGCGCGGCAGGCGTGGCAGCGGCGATGAGGCACAAAGCGAAGTACCAGAGCAAACGCGTTGGAACCATCCTTTGCGGTGGCAACATCGACATGATGACCCTCTCTTCTGTTTTGCAGCGCGGCATGGTGCGCAGCCACCGGTTGGTGCGGCTCGAGGTCGAGGTCCCGGACATTCCGGGCGCCCTCGGTCAAGTCACTCAGCTGATCGGCGAGCTACACAGCAACATCATGGAGATCAGCCACCAGCGCGCCTTCGACGCTTCCTCCGCTCGCGCCGCGATTGTGAACATGGTGCTGCAGCTTCGCGGCGAAGAAGAGGCAGACCAAGTCTTGGCGGCCTTGCGGGCCCGGGGTTTCGACGCCCGTTTCGTCGGCTGAGCATCCGTCGACTGGTGGTAAACGCACCGCGATATCAAGCTTTTCAGACCGTCGGTGGTAGAGTGCACGCATGACGACCAGCACACGCGCTGTCGCCATTGCCCTATTGGTCGACCTCGTCGTCGGAGCATTCAAGCTCGTAGCCTTCTTGCTCACCGGCTCGACCGCCATCATGGCTGAGGTCCTCCACTCCGCCGCGGACCTCACCAACCAATCCCTGCTAGCGGTGGGGATCGCTCAGTCACAACGCGCACCAGACAGGGACTACCCGTACGGCTTCGGCCGTTCTCGCTACATTTGGGCGATGCTGTCGGCCGCTGGGGTTCTGTTCGTCGGAAGCGGCGTGTCCGTGGTTAATGGGGCGCAGCAAATCTGGGCGCCTGAGCCGCTCGAGCATCTCGACCTGGGCTTCCTCATCTTGCTGGTATCGATCGCTGCGGAAAGCATCTCACTCGCCGTGGGCTGGTCGTCCGTTCGACGATCGGCGCGTCAAGCAGGCCAATCCATTTGGCAGTACTTGCGCAAGGGTCCCGATCCGATGGGCGTAGCGGTGGTGCTTGAAGATGCGTCGGCCGTGCTCGGCGTGCTGATCGCGATGACAGGGCTCGCCTTAGCTGAGCTGACCGGAAACCCGGCCTGGGACGGAGCCGCGTCGGTCGGCATTGGCGTGCTTCTCGGGGCGTCTGCAATCTTTCTAATCAATCGAAACCGACGCCATCTGCTTGGGGCCGCCCCACCCACGGAATCGGTCGCTCAAATGACGGCTGTTCTCGAAGAGAGCCCGCTGGTGGCCCGCATTCAAGACGTGAAAGCCTCCCAACTGGGAGCCGATTCGGTCCGCTTCAAAGCCGAAGTCACATTCGATGGTCGTGAGCTCGCTCGCCGTCTGCTGTTGGAGCGCGATCTGGAGGCAACCTGGACGACCTTGAATGGACCGCAGGCCTTGGAGCGCCTTTTGGTCGAGTTCGGCGGTGAGGTCACGGACGCAATCGGAGATGAAATCGACCGGCTCGAAGAGGAGCTCACCGAAGTGGCCCCAGAGGCCCGGCATGTCGATCTCGAACCCGACTGAGCCATGCGGCCGCGCCTTTGGCTGCCGAGGTCAACAATCACAGCCGCCAGAACGGCAGATCGCTTGGGCTACCACGAGCATTGGCTGTCTGCCTTGACCCCACCGATCCGCATGTTAAACAGCCCCGGGCCTTTCGTCGGGCTGTTAGCTCAGTTGGTAGAGCAGCGGACTTTTAATCCGC